>JAKBQS010000001.1 GCA_021835105.1 Microcaldota archaeon | reverse complement strand
GCGTAAGCAGATTTGCGCCTATTGGGAAGTATATGAAATATGTGAAGTATGGGGACGTGTGCAAGGAGAAGACCGAGTAGCTTACCCACCAAAGCTCCCATGCGCTTTGGTATGTATCTCCTCCGGTTCCCGGCATAACGCTGCCGATTCCAACCACTAAAGGCCAGAAGAATATTGCAGTTATTGCAAGATATCCGAGGATTGCAGATATATCGTTCCTGTGGTTGCGGATATAAAGACCAGCATCAAAACGCATGAGTTTATTTGACTGTATTGATTTTTAAGTTTTCTGTGCTCCTATCTTTATATCATTACTAGTTTTATTGGTTTTATGGAAGAAGCAGTACCTGCATCGCAGAATACCCTTTTGGGCAATGTGGCATTGAGCTCTCTTTATAACTTGTTCCTTGGAAGGATGTCAGGATCCCTGCTTAATCTGGTAATGCTTGTGGTTGTTGCCAGGCTCCTGCAACCGTCAGATTATGGGATTTACATCCTTGCCGTGGGCTTTGCTGCACTCATAGGCGCTTTCAACGCGTTCGGAGTAGGCTCTTATTTCCTCAGGAACCTTTCGGAGATGGCTGAAGATAAGGACCCGGATATGGTAGGTAAAATACTGTCAAACGGCCTGTTCCTGCTGGTACCGCTTGCTTCTATCTCCGCAATCATAGGAATCGCAATAAGCCCTTTTGTGGCATCTGCTTTTTTTAATGGTGCTACAGTTGTTCCTCTCACCCTCATGATAGCTTGCGCTTACCTTCCTTTCCAAGCGATAGCGACTGGTGGCTTGTATAACATACTGATAGGATTCAGGAAATCGAGGCTGGCTGCAGTTACTTATTTTACTTCCAGCCTTGTCCAGCTAATTGCAAGCGTAGCGCTTGTTTATTACGGGTTCGGGGTTGATGGGGCCCTAGCTGGGCTTGTAATTGGAAGTGTTGCAGGTCTTTTAATAGGTGTCTATTACGTATTTAAGGCAATAAGAGGTTATGGCAGGATATCGCTTCGTATCCCTTCTGGGAAAGAATTCAGAAAGGTTATCAGTTTCTCCATGCCGCTGGCCTTTAATAATTTCCTAAGTTTTGGACTCGGAGGATTTGCAATACTCTTTCTGGGGCTCTTCGTAGCCTCTGCGCAGCTTGGAAATTACGGGATAGCAAACAGGGGCATAAGTTTCATAACCCTTATTTACGGCACGGTGCTTACTGTGCTCTTGCAGGCGTTCTCATACGCCCATAAGGTAACGAAGAGCGAGAGAGCTAACTATACATACAATAAAATACTTCTTTATTCATTTAGCATAACCTTGCCTCTGCTTGTTTTTGTTGGCGTCTTTGCCCACGCGGAGATCTATTTGCTCGTCTCGAGCAAATACGCTGAGGCTCCCGAACTTTTTTCCCTTATGGTTTTCGGCACTGCAATAAACATAGTCGGAATATATGTGACTAACCTGCTTGTTGCGAATGGGTTTTCGAAGGCAATACTAAAGTATAATCTTATATCTACCGTTATACAACTGCTGCTTGTGCTGGCACTGGTGCCCTATTTCGGGATCATAGGAGGCATCTTTGCGCTGTTTTTTGTTGGAAGCGTGGTTGATGACCTTCTCTTGCTGCATGGGGCGAGGCTGCTGGTAGGTTTTAAGTTGTTGTTAGGGAAATTCGCAAGGCTTGTAGTCAGCGCGCTATGCCTTGGGTTCCTGTTATGGCTATGCCTTCTCATCGGAAACCTTGTTTTTGAGATAGCTGCGGGATTGATTGTCTCTTTAGCTGCATACCCCATCCTGCTTTTTGCCACAGGGGCTCTCGATGCAGAAGATATGAAGATAATAAAGGGCTCTGCTGCAGGCATATGGATACTTGAATGGGGAACTGGTGCGATGATGAGATATCTAAAGCTGTTTTTTAGGATATAGACGAGTGAACACATGCCAGGGATAAGCAGTGGATCGGAAGCCATGGAGCTTGGGCTCAATAATGCAAGGGTTGCAGTGCTTATAATGTACAGTAAGGTCATAGGTATTGTCTTCTCCGGCGTCTCGTTTATCTTAGTTGCACGATTCCTTGGGGCACAAGGATATGGAGTATATGTGATTGCGTTGGGCTTCGCTGGGCTTGTAAGTGCATTTGGAAGTACAAGCATCGAGAATTACTTTGGCAGGTACATACCAATATGGAAGGTCAGGAGGAGAATAGCACGGATAAAGGTTGCGGTTGGAGACGGAGTCGCACTTGCGGCTGTGTTCGGGTTGCTGGTATTTGTCATAGGTGGCTATGTCGCTTATTTTCTGGCTCCGCTTCTGCTGCACGGAACATATTTGAATGGAGGATTTATTCTTGGGTTTGCTCTGCTTGGAGCCGTATTCTCTATTATGCTAAGTCTTTTTTCATCCATACTTATAAGCATTGGAAAAGGTGTGCATGCTGCGGTAGGAAGTAGCGCATCTACTATAATGCAGGCGCTTATTGCCGTAGCTCTGGTATACATGGGCTTTGGGCCTTTTGGTGCGGTAGCCGGATATGTGATTGGTTTCTTGCTTGGAGGGATTTACACCATGCTGATGGTGAAGAGGCATGCAGGTATAGAATTTGAGCCAGAGGGCATCTTCAAAAGGCAGAAGGACATGCTTAGGTTTTCCCTACCCCTTGCTGGAGCAAACGTGATAAACACATCGATGGGCAACTTCGCGATTGTCTTCCTGGCTCTTCTTTTTGCGCCTGCGGTGGTTGGAGTATATGGTGTGGCTACGAAAATGAGCCATATAATAGGCTTGCTTGCCAATTCGATAGGCATGGTCATGGTGCCAATGCTTTCTTATGCTGGGGCAGGAAAGCTCGCAAAGCACAGGATGGATAAGATGTACAAGTATACTGTTTTTTTCATGCTGCTCTTTACAACTCCCATAATAGGTTACGTACTTGCGCTGTCTGGTGCCTTCACTGTAACGCTCTTTACGTCGGCTTATCCGTTCGAGGCCGAGAATATATCCATGATAAGCGTGGGGATGCTTCTCGGTTTTGTAGGAATAATCGCCTCATATACCGCTATAAGCAAGGGCAAGGTATATCCAGTTCTTAAGTACAGCCTTATATCTGCTGCTGTTACCATGGCAGGACTGCTCATGTTTGCCACTTATTTCGGCTCGCTCGGGGCGATATTCGCAGTTTATTATCTTGGCAACATCTCGTATCTTTACCTTATTCTCAGATATAACAGCAGGGCTTTTGGGCTGAACCAATCTTATGGCAAGATAGCCAGGCTTCTTCTTGCTAACCTCGTGGTTTTCATGCTTCTTTACGCAAGCAGTGTGCTGATACATGCAAACAAAATTATGCTTGCCTTTGGGGTAGTGGAGATTATCCTTGCTTATCCTGCCATACTTGCGCTGTTAAGTGTACTAGGGAAGGAGGAATTATCAGTGCTTAAAGGCCTTGCGGCAAGAATTACTTTTGTAGGGTGGCTTCTTGGGCTTGCAGTCAGATATTACTTATTTCTTGGTGGAATAGTAAATGAAAAAAACAGACTATAGGGATTTTACAGTAATACTGCCTACTCTGGACGAGGAAAAGTCCATTGGCAAGCTAATTGATAGGATTGCCAAGGATTATGGAGGGATACAGATGCTGGTAGTTGACGATAATTCTGATGACGGAACTGAGGAGGTCGTAAGGAGGGCGGTGAAGAAAGGGATGAACGTCTCTCTTCTTGTGCCCCTAAGCCATGGAAGGTTGGGGCTTACAGGCAGCATTATAAAAGGCATAGAGCGCTCAAGGACGGAGTTCGTGATAATAATGGACGCAGACCTGCAGCATAATCCAAAGTATATAGGGCGAATGGCAGAAGCGCTTTATGATGGTGCTGAGCTTGTGATAGCCGTGAGGAAGAATGTCGAAGGGTGGGTGCTTTACAGGCGCATCATATCGAAGCTGTTAATTTTTGCAGGAAACATCGTACTACGTATTAGAGGATGCCAGAGTTCTGCAGACATACTATCAGGATTCTTCGGCATGCGCAGGATTAGATTCATGAATGTTTACAGGAAGAACCAGAATAGATTCGTCAATGGGGGTTACAAGATACTTTTTGACTTCTTAAAATGCACTAGGAAGGGCAGCATAAGCGTGCATGAGATAGGATATACATTTGATTCTAGGAGGTACGGTGCAAGCAAGGCAGGTGTGAAGCAGGGGTTGCTTCTTCTTAAGTCTTTTCTCTCCTGAGCAGTGCTCTGGAGACCAGATACTCGAACAACGGGGCGGGCTTCTCTATTCTTGATCTTAGCTCTGGATGTGCCTGTGTGCCGATCCCTGTGTAATCAGGCCATTCTACAGTCTCCACTATTCTTTCAGATGAAAAAGAGGTAAAGAGCAGGCCGTTTTTTCTCATAAGACCCATATACCTGTTGTTGAATTCGTATCTGTGCCTGTGGCGTTCCTGGATTACAGCGCTGCCATACGATCTATATGCTATGCTCTTTTTGTCAGATACTTTTGATTCTTCAAGTCCCAGCCTCATAGTTCCGCCCTTGGCCTTTCTGCCGAGCTGCGATTTCATTATGTCTATAACTTTATTCCTCGAGTTTTTATTGAACTCTGAGGAATTTGCATCTTTTAACCCGCATACGTTCCTGGCGTATTCCACGACCATGAGCTGCATGCCTAGGCATATTCCAAGATATGGTATCTTCTGTTCCCTGCAGTACCTTATTCCGTTTATTATTCCTTCTATGCCACGATTCCCGAACCCGCCTGGGACTATTACCCCGTCAATGCCGGAGAAGACTGCGTTTGGGTCGGCTCCTTGCTCTAACGTCTCCGACTCTATCCAGGAGATATTTACCCTTGCGTTTGATTTGGCTCCGCAGTGCATGAGGGCTTCTTTTACGCTTGCATATGAATCCTGCAGGTTCGTGTATTTTCCAAGTATTGCTATATTAACAGATCTTTTTGGATTTAGTATCTTATCTACGGTGTCCTTCCATATCGAAAGTTTCTGCTTGTTTATTTTTCTTTCTGGAAGCTCTAAGTCTTTAATTAGCATCTTGTCCATCTTCTGCGCCATAAATGAGATGGGGAGGTTGTACAGTGTCATCTGATCTTCGTCGTCTATTATCCTACTTTCGTCAAGATTTGTGAATAGGGCAAGCTTCTTCTTTGTCTTTGCGAGAAGTTTGTCTTTGCTCCTGCATATTACAAATGAGGGCATTATCCCAGACTGGAGTATTGTCCTGAAGCCTATCTGCGCTGGTTTTGTTTTCTGTTCGCCTACGACCTCAAGGGTGGGAACATATGTAAGGTTTATAAAAACGGTCTTGTCCTTAATGGCAAGCTGCCGCATTGCTTCGATAAAGTAGCTGTTTTCTATGTCTCCTACCGTACCCCCCACTTCTATTACTATGACATCGGGCTTCTCTGATTCCGATATCTTCCTTACGTGGTTTATTATCTCGTTAGTTACATGAGGTATTACCTGGACATCCTCTCCCAAGTACTCCCCGTTTCGCTCTTTTTTGATCAGGGTGCTGTAGAGCTTGCCTCCGGTTATGGATAGGTTGCCGGTAAGGTCCTTGTTTATGAATCTCTCGTATATGCCAAAATCCATGTCTACTTCGCTTTTATCGTTAAGGACGAATACTTCGCCGTGCCTGTATGGATTCATCGTGCCGCAGTCATAATTAAGGTATCCATCGAACTTTATCGGAAGTACTCTGTAGCCGTAGAAATCGAGCATCTTCATTATCGAAGCGGTTATGCCCCCTTTGCCGAGGCCGCTCATCAGTGAACCTAGTATTACTACGTATTTAGTATGCATAGGCTATTATTGTTACAAAGAATTTAAATCTTTTATTGGAGAATTTACCTTGCTGATTACATGCCAAATTTAACAATAGGAAAGGATGCGCCATCGAAAGTCAACTGCCTGATAGAGATACCTAAAGGAAGCAATGTAAAATATGAATACGACGAGCATAACGATAGTATAAAGGTCGACAGAATACTCCATACTTCAATGGTTTACCCTTACAATTATGGGTTTGTTTGCGGAACACTTGGCGAGGATGGCGACCCTCTTGACATAATGGTCATAAGCGGTGCGTCTTTTTTCCCAGGAACTACTGTTGTAGTAAGGCCAATAGGCCTGCTTCTAATGAAGGATGAAGAAGGAATAGACACTAAAATACTTGGAGTGGGCACGGATAAGATAGATCCGGAGTTTAAACTTGTAAACGATGTTAATGATCTTCCGGAGAATGTGAAAGACAGGATTGCACATTTCTTCAAGTACTATAAAAGCATAGAACCGGGAAAATGGTCAGAAGTAAGCGGGTGGGAGAACGCAGCGAAAGCGCGTGATGTAATAGACTCCGCTGTCAAGAGGGTTCATTCGAAAGGCAAACATGAATGATGGTTTATACGCTAAACCCTCCTGCAGGAAGATGCTGCATTATATAATCTATATCTGCAAAGCCGAGTTTTTTGCTTATTGCCTTTGCCGCATCTGATTTCTTTGCTGTACCTGGAGCGATTATAACGTGGTTTTCTGGGGCGACGCCGTAAGCCAGTATCTTTTGCGGAGCTACGGTGAACCTGTCTTCGCCTTTTTTATCCTTTGATAGATATGCACACAGGCTTAATGGTACGTTTTTGTACCATTCCCTCTCCCCCTCGAGTAGGAAACTTCCCGTCCCAAGTGAGCCTTTCTGTTTTGATTTTGATACCTGTTTGCGCCCAAGGGCATATACGTTAAGGGAGAACGTCCCTTCCGCCCACCCACTCGAAAAGCATGCGGCAAACTGCGCTGCGAGTTCCTTTGATTCTTTTGAAGCGGAAGCGCCCCCCTTCAGGACCACTACGGATGCCCCGAATATGTCCGCATGGAAGAACATGTCTCTCTCCTCGAAGTATTTAGAATTTATTGCCTCATTCTGTTTTGCGCTGCGCCCTCCTATTGCAAGTTCGCCTCTTGGCGTGAAGAACCAGTTATACTCCTCATACCATTCTGTATTCTTGCGCATCTGAGTGGGCTTCTCCTTGGGCTTCTGGCCCTGCTGGGCGGTGAGTTCCTTCTCCATCCTCTTGATGCTGGCTTCTGCGCCTAATGCTTTTCTCTCTGATTTCTTGGCTAGGTTATAGTAATCTTCTGCGTTCTTTTGTGCAGATTTAGTAAAGTCAAGGGATATTCTCATATAACCTCGTCCTTTTGGCCTTCTTGGGCTTTCCTTGGTTTTCCGCCCCTCTTGACCTGCTTGGCTGTTTTGGCTGTGGCGAAGAGCAATGCCAGGTCCTCTTTTTCCTGCGCTTCCATCCACGCTTTTATGTATATTGCTATGTTCTTTAGGGGCCTCGAATATCTGTCAGTGAACGAGTATTCCCCATCCTCATGCTTTAGGAGGCCTACTATGACTCCGAAGTCCATATACCTCTTCCATGTTGCCGCTGGGAGGTCGTCCGGACAGTCCTTAAGCCTTAATTTACCATGTAGCTTTACTTCAGAAAGCGCCCTCGCAAACCTGTAAGCTTTGGTCTCGTTCTCAAAATATATCTTTGCTATCTCTTTTACGTTTGGGTTCTTGAGTTTTTCCTTTAGTGGTACATCCTCATATTCCCAGTATTTTATTGTCATATGCCTCGCCGTTTAGATTATCTTATAGTAAAACAGCGTTATTATATCTTCATCGTGCAGAATGTGATCCTGTCCGACCCTTTGGTTGTCAAATTTTGTGCTGGTACCTGTGACTGTAGCATATTTTAGGTTCTCTGCAGTCTTGGAGTGTATTGCCCTCGCTGCTTCGCCTACGGTAGCTCCTTTCCTCAATACGAGTGGCTTCTCAAGGTCAGGAACCCCATCTTTGGGCTTTAAGTATACCTTTATCAGGTTGAGGTGCTGGAACAGTTCCCTCTTTACATTATCCATGTTTATGCTCTTCGATGCACTTACAGGCAGAACGTCCATGTCCGTATCCCTTCGGAGCTTTTTGGAGAGCATGTCTGCCTCTTCGTTGCTTATAAGATCAACTTTATTTAGGATTATTATGGACTTGGTGTACACTGTGCTCTCTGTTATGTAGTTTATGAATTTTTCTGCGTCTACAGGAGTGCCAAATGTTATGTCCGCATTGTATATTCCTGTCTCGTTCAGCGCCTCTATCATGTAACGCTCTTCGTGCCCTACAATTTTCCCGAAGAAGCGTATACCTCCGCTTGTCTTCTTCTCCACCCGTATGTCTGGGGCAGGCTCGTTAAGGAATATGTTTAGCTTATGAAGCTCGTCTATTATCCTGTACGCATCATTGTACGCCTTCGCATCGACAACTATGGCTATAAGATCGGCTATCCTTATCACGCTGCCTATCATTGTGCCACCGCCGCGGCCCTTATATGCATCCTCTATTATACCTGGAAGGTCGAGTACCTGAATCTTTGCCCCGTTAATCTCCATTATGCCAGGTATTACCGCTATGGTTGTGAATGCGTAGTCTGCCACTTTTGATTCGACATTTGTTAGGTGTTTCAAGAGAGACGATTTACCTGCATTGGGGAAGCCGACTAGGGCGACTGTGGCGTTGCCAGATTTTTTAACTGAGAATCCTGTGCCGTGGTGGGATTTTTTATGCGCAGCCTCCTTTTTCAGTCTTGCAATCTTTGCACGGAGTATGCCAAGGTGCTTGTTTGTAGCCTTGTTGTGCTTTGTTTTTGAATATTCTTCCTCTAGCTCTTCGAGCTTGCCATTTACTGCATTTTCATTGCCCAAATTATCACTTTTACTGCGATATAACTTTTTTATTTTAGTATAATTAGTTATATGGCTATTTATGGATAATTTATATTTGTTTAAATATTTTTAAAGCTAAGGATTTTAGCAGTGAATAAGATGGCAAGCAAGAAAGCAGCAAAGAAAAAGAAAAGTAGCAAGAAAGTAAAGAGATAATTTATTTTTTATTTTTTTTATTTTTTTATTATTGTGCAACATACTTGAAGTTCCGCTTCAGGTTCCTGTCGTTCTTGAATGTGTTTAGAAGTTTCCTCATCTTGTTGAAGTCGCTTATCATGCCGCGCACGTCTTTTTCCGTCCTTCCGCTGCCTAATGCAAGCCTCTTTATCCGGCTCTGGCTTAGCTGAACTTCCTCGTTTTTCTCCTCGTTGGTCATTGAGCTTATTATTGACTCGTAGATCTTGAGCTTCTTCTCGCCTGTTTCTACTGCATCCTTTGGGAGATCTACAAGCCCCATCATCCCCATTACGCTTTTCATGGGGCCCATCTTTGACATAGCCTTCAGCTGCTTGTAGAATGTATCGAAGGTAAGTTTTTCCATATCGATGTTCTCCTTCTCTATCCCAGCTTCTGCGAGGGATTCGTTGACTGTCTTTATAAGCAGCTCTATGTCCGGTATACCAAGCAGCCTGCCTATGTATTTGCCTGAATCGTATGGCTCTATATCCTTGAGTTTCTCTCCTGTTGTTATGAAGTTTATTCTGCATTGGGATGCGCTTACTGCACTTAATGCGCCTCCGCCGCGACCTGAGCCATCCATCTTGGTTACTATAACCCCGGTTATTCCTATTGCCTTGTTGAATTCTGCAGACTGTTTGCCTGCCACCTGCCCTATGTCCGCATTCAGTACCAGTATCTTTTCTTCTGGTCTGAAGGTCTTGTTTATGAGATTCAGCTCCTCTATAAGCTTGGAATCTATGGCGCTGCGCCCTCCCGAGTCGCATATTATAACTTTCTTCTGCTTAAGCGCCTCTAGTCCATTCTTTATTATGGATACGATATCCTTCCCGTCTTTTTCGCCATAAAAGCCTACGTTAGCCTGCTCTGCTAGTGTTTTGAGCTGCTCGTAGGCTGCAGGCCTTGATATATCGCAGCATATTAACCCTGTTCCCAGGCCCCTATCCTGATAGAACTTTGCAAGCTTTGCCGCTGATGTTGTCTTGCCAGAGCCGTATATGCCTGCAAGAAGTATTCTTTTTGGTTTGATCACGGGCTCGTACGTCTCCCCCATGAGGCTTACCAGCTCCTCATACACCATATTTGTTATGTAGCTCTTGGGAGATAGCCCCTGCGGTATCTTCTGTTTTAGTGCAGCTTCCTCTATCTTATTTGTTATCTTAAGAACCAGATTCAGGTCTACATCGGAGGAGATGAGTGCTTTCTGCATCTCCTTGGTAAATTCCCTTATGGTCTTTGCGTCTATTATTGTTGCGCCAGACAGTTTTGCCAGTGCTTTCCTTAGCCCTTCGCCGAGATCCATATGCAAGCCTTTTAAAAGTTTATGCCAGTATTTATATTTTGCTTGCGTAATTGATATTTAATACTTGGGCTCGTAGCTCAGCCTGGTCAGAGCGACGGTCTTATATAGGAATTAAGAAAGCCGTAGGTCGAGAGTTCAAATCTCTCCGGGCCCATGAGATGTTGCCATGGCGAAGTATAATACAGGGATTAGAGCAGCAGAATTTAAAGAAGGGGAACTTAAGGCTTTTGAAGTAGGAGGCAGGAGGATTCTCATAACCCTAAAGGATGGTGCGCTATACGCGCTTGATGATAAATGTACGCACGAGGGCGGATCGCTTAGTGAAGGATATATTGATGGCTGTGAGGTCATATGCCCGCTTCATGCTGCTGCTTTTGATATAAAGACGGGCAAAGCCAATGAGAATACCCACTGGGCTACAGATACAAGATCCTATGCGGCTTACGCAGATGCCTCAAGTGGGGAGGTATTCATAGAGGTTTAGCGGATGAAGAAGGGGTCCCAGCTTGTCAAGGAGATTGCCGCTGAAAGGATGGAAGGGCTTATTGAAATGGCCAGATCGAGAGAGATTACTGGCGGAGCGCAGGAATTCAGGAAGAGATATGTTGGGATAGCTAGAGCTATAGGAAGGCACTATAAAGTAAGAATGCCAAAGAGGCTCAAGGATACGATATGCAAAGGCTGCGGAGACGTGCTTATTCCAGGAGAGACGTGCACGGTAAGGCTCTCAAGCAGCAAAGGTTACATAGTATACAAATGCGCATGCGGAACGGAAAGACACATATTTTGCTGACTACTTTGCCTTGACTGCCTTTAGTATGGCATCTGCGAACTCCGATGCCTCATCAGGATTCCCTGCAGTTATTATGCCGCTATCGCTTTCTACTTTGCTCTTTGTGAGCACCGCACCGTATAATCCAACAATTGAAGCTGTTTCATTGTCCTTGGGTTCGGAGATCTCCTTTCCCTTTATTATGTTTGATTTGGCAAGTATCTTTATTGCGTTGTTTATCGCGCAGACAGCTTTCCCTGCATTGTAGAAATTCCGCACAGTCTCGCTTATCTGACGCATCTCTCCTGAGAGCGAACTTATCCCGGGCCCGTCTATCAGGATTATGCATTCATAATCAGATGCACTGACTTCCAAGAGCGTGGTATCCACAGGGCATGCTGCACCATGGTATCCGTAAACCTCCCCTTTCCTCGTGCATGCGACCTCAACTTTCACATCCCATTTCTGTAATGATTTTCTTATTGCAGAGAGGGACTCGTCCTTGAAGTCCTTTTGGGTCACAAATACCAATGCCTTCATTTTATACACCTAGATTCTTTCGTAATCTAATCCAATTTCTCCAAGTGCTTTTATTATTTTTTCCCTAGAAGCCGAATTGAAGCTCTTCCACTCGATAACTGCAGAGTCGACTAATATCGGGGTTTTTTCGACTGCCTTGCGGAGGACTGAGAGGTTTTCATCGCCGTTCGCGCTAAACGCATGGTGTTTCGGTAGTATATGAGAGAATGCATAGTTCTTTTCTATAGCAAGCTTTGAAAATTTGGAAGGATAATGTGTGCCGCTTATCCCTATTGTAACTTTTTTGTATTCCTGAAGTCGCGCTTCGCGCATCGACTTGAGTATCGTTTCTGCCATTTGCATATGCAGATTATCAGAGGTGGCAACATCATCATTGCCGCCAAGCTCTACAAAGAGTGCGCTCTTTGATAGGAGAGGGCCGTGATGCGTAGCCTCATATGTAACTTCTATCTGGCTGGAGCCGTGCTGCATCCTAGACGAATTTAGGAGGAAGGAGAGCATCTCAATAGGCGCCGACATTGATAATGATCTTGGCTTTCCACCCAATAAGGCATCGCTGCCCCAGTTTCCAGTAGCATGTGTTGTTATTGCACCTCTCTGCGCGGCGCTTGAGTGCTTGCTTACAAAGCATAGCACATCGGCTTCTGGAATGTCAATGTTGAATTCGGTAAGAGGCCCTTCTGATAGATATGCCATAAGGCTGCCGATGATATATTTCTTCCCTGATGCGGGATCCTGGATGCCCATGGATTCGAATATATGGCGCATTATGCCCGATGAGACTTTATCGTAAGTAGATCCTATAACGCATATCATGCAATAACCATATGCAGCTTTGGGCGGTTGGATGGCGTGCTGGCCTGCAGGATTTATTATCGATAAGTAGGTTATTTATTATTATCGTGTTCAATAATAATGTGGTTTTATGTTTGAACTAGAACTCAGCAACGCAAGATATTGGAGAGACTGTGTTTCTTCTATAGTAAGCCTTGTTGATGAGGGTGTGTTTAACATAAGCAAGGAAGGCATTGGGCTTAAGGCCATGGATCCTTCAAGCATAAGCATGGTGTCTTTTTTCATACCAAACAAGGCGTTCGCCAAGTTTAAGATAGACAAAGATGCGAATATAGGCCTTAATCTGGAAAACCTGAGTAAGATACTCTCAAGGGCGAGGGACAACGAATCCCTTGTTATGAAAGACAGTGGAAATAAGGTCGTCTTTGAGTTTATAAGCCAGAATGGGAGCCGAAGGTATGTTATGCAGATGGTCGATGCCAGGAAGGGCGCGGAGAAAGAGCCGTCTGTAGAATTTGATGCGAATATAGAGATAGGAGGGGATGCACTCAGGGAAATAATAAAGGATGCAAGCCTAATATCTTCTTATATCTCATTGAGAGCTTCAAAGGATCATTTTGGAATAAGCGCAAGAGGCGATTCCGGAGAACTGGAGGAGCAGCATCAGGCAGATGGCGCAGTGACAAAGAAGGTATCGGCCACAAAGAATGCGGATTCCGTATTTAATCTAGAGTTCCTTGAGAATATGGTAAAGTCATGCCCTGCAGGCGCACCGATTAACATATCGCTTAAGACTAATGAACCGTTGAGAGTAAGTTACTCGATAGGAGATGCGCAGATAACCTATTTCCTTGCTCCTTACATAGAAGAATAGTATTTATCCAATCGGCTTTAGCTTTTCTTTCTTTTAGCTGCCCTTGAGTCTACGTATACCATATGCTTATCGTTGTCGAAGCCCAATGCTGCTTTGAATACTTCGGTATCTATGCTTATGGTGCTGTTTGAGTAAGGATCATTTATGTAGAATGCGTCCTTATCATAGCCTTTCACCACTACCCAGTGAGGGGATGGCTCAGGTATTGAATTTATCGCCTTAACATCAATTAATACTATGGGTATCTGATTGTTGGAGAGGGCTTTCTTTATTGTTGATGTAGTTATCTCTGACTGCTCTTCTGAGATGTTGAGTGTCTGGGATTTCTGCCTGATCTCGTTGAATGAAGCTGTAAGCGTATCCAAGTTTATGTTCTCGTATACTGCAAGCTTCCTCTCGTAGCCCTCATCTTTAGTATTGCTGATTATGCCTACTCCGCCTATCCTCTTACCTAGGGCATATGCGAGACCGTATTTGGACCCGTGCCATACGCTGCCGTTGACGGCTTCCTGCCATATCACAAACTCCTCTTCTTTTCTGAGCTTATATGTAGGATTCAGGTACTTTATCACCATCATTGCCGAGGCAGCTGCGCTGGTGAATTCTTCTGTCTGCGGATAAAGAGGTATGTCAAGCATTACCGTGTCCTTCTGCTTCTGTTTGGGCTTAGGTTTAGGTTTTATGTGCCTAGCTGGGCTGCTCTTTGCGACTTTCTTTGCATGTTTCTGCTGCTTTTTTCTCGTTTCCTGATTCTTTTTCGTTGCCAACTAATCACCACATAACTACGCAATGCAGGGAGGGAGATTTGTTCTTGTTATTGAACTCCCGCAGACCTAAGTCAACAGATCTTGAGTCTGCCGCGTTTGACCTGGCTCCGCCATCCCTGCATAAACATAGTACTTAATATACAATGTTTAAAAGCTTAATTTATGTGAGCATTTCTCATATTTAATACTTACCATGTTTGGTTTTGCCTATAGCAAAATGGTCCTAAGAATAAAGGACAAGTAGTAATGCAGTTATGCGTGAATTGGATTTGAACTGCAGTGTTATATAGATATTGAAGGATGTATAGTGATTATTCTACTATCTGAATGTTTATTGTTCTTATGTGGAATTTGGCGGGATTATGATTGTAAAGAAGCTTGATGAATTCAGGTTTAGACTCGACTCTTCGCGGGTGAAGGTGTATTCGAACAGCCGCATGATGGATATAATGAAAGGTGATGAGACTCTTAAGCAGGCGTTGAATGCATCGCACCTTCCCGGCCTGGTTGAAGATGTAATTGTTATGCCAGATGGGCATGAGGGTTATGGTTTCCCTGTCGGAGGCGTTGCAGCATTCGATGCTGATGAAGGGATAATATCCCCCGGCGCGGTAGGTTACGATATAAACTGCGGGGTCAGGGTTATACTTACTTCATTAAGATACTCTGAGATAAGGGATTCTGTTGGACATCTTCTTGATTCGCTGTTCAGCAGCGTTCCAAGCGGAGTTGGCAGCAAGAATAACATAGGGTTCGCGGAGGCTGATCTTAAGAGAGTTAGTGAGGAAGGGATAGACTACCTTATTGGCAAAGGATATGGCTTTGATTCCGATCCAAAATTCATAGAAGAAGGGGGATTTATGGATGGCGCAGATTTTAATGCGGTGAGCAGTTTTGCAAAGAAGAGAGGCCTTAACCAGATAGGTACTCTCGGGGCAGGTAACCATTTCCTTGAGCTGCAGAGAGTCGAGCGTCTGTTTGACGAGCGCACAGCAGAAGCCTTCGGGCTTTTCGAGGATCAGGTGGTTGTTATGGTACATACAGGGTCGCGCGGATTTGGGCATCAGATATGCACAGATTATCTTATGGAGCTTGCAGAATATCGCAATAGGAAAGGAATCGAGCTTGAAGATCCTGAGCTAAGCTATGCTTACGCAGGAAGCAAAGAGGCAGAAAGCTACATCAAGGCCATGAAATGTGCAGTTAATTATGCATTCTCTAATAGGCAATTGATTACCAACTCTGTGAGGGGATCTTTCGAGAAGGTTTTTGGGAAGAGCGCCGACGAGATGGGCATGCGCGTACTATACGACGTTGCACATAATATAGTGAAGCTTGAGGAGCATAAAGTAGGAGGCTCTAGGAAGAAACTGTATGTGCACAGGAAGGGAGCTACACGTTCGCTTCCCAAGGGTTCAAAGGATGTGCCTAAATCATATATCTCTTTCGGGCAGCCGGTCCTTATACCTGGAAGTATGGGTACTGCCAGTTACATACTGTGCGGTGCAGAAGGCGCACTGAATGAAACTTTCGGGTCTGCATGCCATGGCGCTGGAAGGGTAATGTCAAGGCACAGGGCACTGCGAGAGATACCTCAGAGCAGAACCTTCGAATCTATGGAGAAGAAAGGTATAGAATTAAGAATCAAGAGCAGGAAGCTGGTAAGCGAAGAGGCAGAGTGGGTCTACAAGGATATAGATGACGTTGTAAATGTAGTTTCAGGGGCTGGGCTTGCTTCCCTTGTCTCAAGGAATGTTCCCATAGGCGTAGTTAAGGGGTAGGATTTTACTACTATTGAAGAGCGTGTTCTATTCTGCGGGCTAAACACTGTGGAACTTTTCTTTGTATTCTGTAAGTGCATCTACGAAACCGGCATGTGGAAAAAGCTGCGGGAAGTTTCCCCTCGGTTCCCTAGTCGATTGCTCAACATGTTCGGAGAATAGGTTTAGGCTCATCGCGTGCTCTGCAAGGCGTGAGAGGGCATCTACTGCCTTGCGGTTTTCCCCGAGCCGGGTATATACCCTTGATACCCATGTGTTTATCAGTGTGAAGGGATGTGCGACTTCACCTATGAAGTCGTTACGGTAACGTATGTACATCCCTTCGCCTATCGAGAGATCCTTTTCGATCTTTCTTAGTGTGGCAATGAATATTGGATCGTCGGCTTTTACAAAATCGTAGATTGGCAGCGTCAAGAGTGCAGCGTCCACCTCTTCTGATCCATAATAGTTTACAAAACATTTTTGTTTCTCTGATATTCCTTGCGCAAGCACTTCTTCTCTTATCTCTTTGCTGGCAGCTTTCCAATCTTCGGCAGAGTCTGTTTCCCCAGCTATAAGGGCCAGCTTGTAAGCCCTGTCAAGAGCAGTCCATTCCATTACTTTAGTATGCACGTAGCTCTCCCCCTGCGCTCTCTCTTCCCAGAGGCTTACCGACTTTGATTTCCATGAATTTTTGGTATATTTTGCTATGGACTCTATAGCCCACCAGTTCTCATTAAGATAATTTATGTCTCCAGAATTTTGTATGTAAGTGTAGAAAGCGCTGGCAAATTCACCTTCTATGTCCTTTTGCACCTGAGTATATGCTTCATTGCCGATTCTCACGGGCTTTGATTTCCTGTGCCCTTTAAGCCAGTTGAGGACTTCCTCTGCCTGTGGATACGTTCCGTCTATGGAATATAGAGGATGGTCGAAACTCTTGGACGATCCTGGGTCTATGACACTTATTAGGAAGCTTATTATGCGCTTGGCCTTTGAAAGGTTTCCTGCTTTTGTAAGAGCCTCTGCTGCAAACGAAGCGTCCCTGACCCATGTATATCTGTAATCCCAGTTTCGCGACTTCCCGAATATTTCAGGAAATGATGCAGTTGCTGCTGCTACTGCGGCACCTGATGGAAGGTAGATAAGACCAAGGATTACCGAAAGTGATCTGTAATAAACTTCCTTCAATTTGGGTTCCTGCAGCTCCTCTATCCTTTTGCTTTTTGGTATCTGCTCGCTCCAGTACCTTAGTGAGAATGAGAGCGATTCGTATGGGTCATTATATACTGAACTTCCAGTGCCAAAGAGACCGTACTTCATGTCCCTTGAATAAAGGCCGAATAGATAGCCCTTTCCTGGCTTTATTCGTATAATCCCTTCATCAAGTATCTCGTAGTCTCCTTTTATGCTTATCTCGAAGCCCTCCTTTGACTTGGTATTCTTGAATACTATGCCGCCCTCGACCTCCTCTATTGAAGGTGCTATCAGGCCGTATTCGAATGACGGCTTTATCTCTGCTATAAATGGAATCGATGATTCGTATATGCGGGATATTCCTATTATCCCGAGAGGCATAAAATCAGTAATGCTCATCTTTCCCTTCTCTGTGGCAAATTCGTTTTTGAGTACAAGGCTGTTATCCAGATAATTGGATTTTATTGAATATTCCGCGGCTTCGGGTCTTATGGAGAAATGTCCGCCTTTTGAATCGTCAAGCAGCCTTGAGAATATGGAGGGCGAATCGAATCTCGGGCATGGGAACCAATCCACAGAACCGTTAAGTTCTATGATTGATGTAAAGCCATTAGACAGAAATGCATAATCCCTTTCGTAGGAATTAACCATTTAACCATTTATTAGGATTTGAACTGCTTAGCATTAACACATTTGTGCTTCTTCTTTTTAAATGTGCGCTCTTGCCTGCCAGGTGGGCGTAATCATAGCCCAGATGCCTCGCGCAGGCCCTTTAATACAAATGATTCGTATATTGCATTAGGCATTATTGCTGACTTATTTATCTTTTTGAGCAAATCTTCAGCATATGAAAATTGTCTTTGGTTTATCAGCATCTTAGCAAGATAGTAATACGCATTTACTGTCTTGCTTTGCAGAAGTGGTATTATATGCGCTGTGTCTGGTGCCTTTTTCGTGCATGCAGAGAATACAGTAAAAGCGTATGAGACTAAAGCAGCATCCCTTGACAACGTCCTTAAGCCATTCAACTCCCATTCGGCTTCTGCATATTTTTTGAGTCTTATGCAAGACATGAACCTCAGGAATATTATGGACTGGTCTTCTTTTTCGCCATTTGTAATCTTGAGCAATTTGTAGAAATACTCGCGAGATTTTGAGGTAAGATGCATTGAGTTGAATTCGAACTTGCTATTTGTTCTGTGCTCAGAATTTTCTTCCATGAATCCTTCCGAAGCATAATTCACATCCAGGTATATTGCATCTGAGAAGTACCTGTAGAAGTTGCCTGCGAGGTAGAATATCTCAGGTTTGTTTGCCGCAAGCATTTTTTCTAAGGCCTTTTGAGCAGTTGGAAGGTCGGATTTCTTTAAGGCTGCTGTAAAATCGCTTTTCTGCACCGTGTCTGGGGCATTCTGAACGTAGTTGGTGTTGGCAGGATATTCGCAGAAATGGCAGAATCCGGAGTGTCCATCAGCAGAAAGCACTTCCATGCCGCAGCAGGGGCATTCTATCTGGCCGAATGAATTAATGTCAGCAGCTATAGCGTCCTTGACTACTAGTGTGCTTATCTGTGGCGGCTTCATGAAATAAATTACCTATTTGGGTTTTTTATAGGTTTTCTAAAAACAACGAACAGGTGCATCTTGTCATACCTGCTTATGTCTATTGTTTCTATTAGCTCCATCCGCTTGGATACCTTGCTTATGAATTCCTTGTATACTTCATTAGGGTCTTTTGATACATCTATGCTTTGTGATTTTATTGCAGCATATGCGTATCCGCCTGGTTTCAGGAACTCTTCGTTAGCAAGGAGTATCTCCGCCTGATCCCTTGCCGAGACATCCTGGTATATTATGTCTATGTCGCTTAGCTCTGCCGCGTAAGAATCGGTGTTCCTAGCATCTGATAGTATTGGTATCATATTCGGCCTAGTCTCACATACTTGGAGCAGATCCCTCATGCTCCTTTCTGATATCTCAATGCAATATACTAAGCCTTCCGGCCCTATTATGTCGCTTATGTGGCTGCAGGTAGTTCCGTTTGCTGCGCCGAGATAGAGAACCTTGCTTTTTTCCTTTATGTGCATGTTCTTAAGCCCAGATATTATTGCTGCTGAGAGTTTGCTGTTGTACGGATTCCATAAGCGGTACGCAACTCCATGCTCAATTACTTCCTCTTTCCGGTCTCCTTCTGACCCATTTAGCTTTTTTGTAGCAAGATAGTTGCCTATGTATTTTATTGCAGGTGCTGCTGCGCTCTTGTTTTCCATATATTTGCTTTTTTGTTAACTTTTATAAAGTTTCTAAGCCATTCTTATTTATGGACTCCTTCCCTGACTACGGCAATCTTATCCTTAAGGTCAAGGAATTAAGCGAGAGGCAGGGCTCTCCGGCGAAACTGCTCGATGGCTTTGCTGAACTGATAAAGACGGAACTGCACTTTGAGGAAGTCATTTCCAAGCCTTACAATGAAAGAACCAGAACTGCCTCGGAGGATATGGTTTACAATACAATGAGATATTACGTAGACAATAGGCTTAGCGACTACTCTTCTTTTCCCGAGTTGATAAACTACTTCAGAAGCGGATTTAAGAGTTGTCTGATTCTTCCGGTGATACTGGACTCAAAACCATTTGGCACAGTCACCATGCTTTCTAAAAGAGAATATGTATTTGAAGATAGGCAGATGCTATGGATAACCTACCTTAAGGAGCTCATGGAATATATGGTCGCGTTCAGGGCGGAAAAGGAAAAGAGCTTTGCCGCGGCGCGGTATTTCGACGCGGCATTCGACAGTTTTGTTCCTCAGGCAGTTTTCAATTCTGAAGGGAAAGTGCTCAAGGCTAATAAATCGTTCCTGAATATCTTCGGGATCTCGCCTGCTGAAGCGTCAAAGATAAACCTCCGCTCGGAGTTTGGGATAACCGGGGAGATTCAATTTGGAAAGATGACGGATGTTTTGTATAAGGGTTATAAGCTGCGACTTCTCTTATCGCAGGTGAATAGCAGTGCCAACCTTTGCGTAGTTGATAATCTTACGGAGATAGCAGAACTCAAGGAAAGGCTTGATTTCCTTGAGAGCCTCCCGGAGCAGCACTATTTGATACTTGACAGGTCGCTTAAGGTGACCTGGTGCGGAGGAGGGGATGCGGGATTATTTTTGGGCAAAGCTTTCACAGAAAGCATAGTAAGCGGAAAGGAAGAGTTTCTAGAAAAGATTGCAGCAGAGAAGGGAGATGTCACACTGGAACTGGATTTTGGGAACCGAATAACAAAGAGGTTCCAGTGCGTTTTCTACAGATTTGAGGATAGGTACCACATTGTGCTTAGGAGAGACTTCTCAGGCTACCTGAACTCTGTCAAGGCAGGGCTGGATACTCTGACGCGCCTTTCAAGCGACGCCATCTTCAGAATAGATACGAATGGCTACATAGATTTTTTCAACAAGGGATCAGAAGCGCTTTTTGGATACAGAAACCAGGAGATAGTGGGGAAGCCTTTCTCTGTGATATGTGCAGACATAGAGAGCCAGAACAAGATAAGCAATTCTTTGTCCATAGCCAAAGCCAACAGAAGCCCGATTACAGATGTGCTTGTCAGCATGGTAGCAAAAGGCATGGATGAACCTATACCTTGCTATCAATCGATAACACCTGAAAGGGACGAGAATGGGGAGGTTTGCGGATATTATATAATAAACAAGGAACTCAGGACGAAGAGGCAGATGCAGCAGCTTGAAGACGCGCTTGACAAGAGCAACAAGGAGCTGAAGAACTACAAGTCGGAGCTTGAGCTACAGACGCAGTTTATATATAATATATCCCACGACTTGAAGACGCCGATAACTGCAGTGTATGGTTTCATGAAACTCATGGTAGACGGTGAGTTTGGCAAGCTGACAGATGAGCAGAACGACATATTAAACACCATGATGGGCGATCTGAACAGGCTGATGGACCTTATAATGCAGGTACTTGATGTGGCAAAGTTTTCAGCAAACAAGATAAGGCTGGATTACCAGCAGGTAAATCTGGAGGAGCTGGGGCAGCATCCGAGCATACGCTCTTTGAGCGAGCTCTGCTCCAGAAAAGGAGTTAGTTTCGGGTGGCATGTCGATTATAATGTGCCGAGTGTGAGCGCGGATCCTAACAGGTTGATACAGGTTTTCGTAAACCTAATAACCAACGCAATAAAGTTTACTGAGAAGGGTTCAGTTGAGGTATATATAACAAAGGTGGGCAGAAGTGTCAGAGTGGATGTAAAGGATACAGGCATAGGCATAAGCAAGGACGATATAGGCAAGATATTCAAGAAGTTTTATCAGCTTCAGAGGCGCGGCCTGACAAAGCAGGAAGGATCAGGCACAGGGCTGGGGCTTACAATAGTGAAAGAGATAGTAAACCTGCACGGAGGAAAGATGCATGTCAAGTCAGAAGTAGGAGTGGGGAGCGACTTTTGGTTTACCATACCGATAAGCGAGAAGGAGAAGAAGAAAGGAAAGAATGGTTAAGTATAATAATCCTTTTAGACTTTATAGAATTAGGCGATCGGTATGAATGACTTGGAGGAAATAAAGTCTGAAATAATCTCGATGATAAATGATAGGCAGCAGGTTACCCTTGCGGAGCTTAAGGATTTTGCCGCTGCGAGAAAGATTGAACATTCTGATCTCGAGAAAGGACTTCATGAACTGGAAGCGTCCAGCGCCATAGCATCAAGGAATAGTGGCGGAATACCTACTTATTATCTGCTTCAGAGCGACTCCCTTCTCAGGAGAATAATGATAGTGGAAGATGACAGAAACATAAGCAGACTCATGGCAATAACCATAGGCAAGGAATTCGACATATCCCAGATTTATGATGGGAAAGAAGCCTTGCAGCGGATAAGGAGCGAGAAGCCGGATCTGGTTGTTTTGGATCTTATGCTGCCTGGTGCAGACGGACTTGAGATATGCAACAGCATAAAGACAAACCCAAATCTGAAGGACATTACAGTTATAATAGTAAGTGCGATGGATGCCACTTCAAACAGGTTTAAAGGAATAAAGAACGGGGCGGATTATTACATCAAGAAGCCATTTGAGCCCGCAGAGCTGAGAAGCCTTGTGAGGATCTTCCTAAAGAAAAAGGGTAAAAAGTTCGACCCTTTGATAGACCTGCCCAATGAAGACAAAATCTCTGATGCGATTGAGAAAGTCCTTGAGCAGAAGAGTGATTATGAGATAGGCAGGCTAAGGGTGGATGGATTAGCTGCGTTTGCGAGCAGATTTGGAAACGAATCAGGTATAACAATACTCAGGCTGGTATCGCAATTGCTCCAGGACAAGGTTACTGCGGAAAGGGACAGCAAGGTTTTTGTAGGATTCCTGAATGCGGATGATTTCGTGATTGCAGGAGCGGGCAATGCTCCTAGCAGGATAGCTAAGGAGGTCTCCGCAGAATTTGATGCGGTTGAGCCATTCATATACCAGAGTGAGGGCTATAAGCCAATAGAGCTTGGAATTGAAGATATATACGGGGCCGAAAAACCTACGCTTAGGTTAAAATACAGCGAAATAAAGAGGACATCCCTTATAGAGCGTAGGGCAGAAGTTCTCAAGAATAAGATCGACATCGGCTCTTACACTTATGAAGAACTCAGGCACATACTTGGCGGAGATAACCTGGATATAACCATAACAAGGAACCAGAACGGAGTCAGGCTTTCTATAGGCAAAGGAGGCGCTTAACGCTTCTTTCCTTTTGCAGTTTTTCTTGCTGGTTTGGCTCTGCCAGGTTTTGCCTTGGGACCCTTCTGCTTAACCTCAAATGCTTCGTTCCTTTGTGGGTCAAGCAGATCGTTTATATGTGCATCATCCATAGGCCTGTCCTGCGGGCTGTTGAGGAGTGCTTCGCTCTCTGTTACACCCTTTGCATAAAGCTCTGCAATCTGCTCGGACCTGCTAAATGCTTCAAGCAGTTTTGATTTTTTATCTTTGTTTTTCTGCGGTTTTGCCATTTTCACCAACGAATTAGAATTAATTTATTGCGAATCTTTAAAATAACTATGTTTAATCTTTGGTTTGCAGGCTGTGCTGCCTGAGAAGCTGCGCCTGGAATGGTAAAGGTTATTTATTTTGAATCCCTATATGGTATTTATGATAAAACAAGCGGGAGCCAGCGTCAGCTATAACGAAAGCATGGCAGCCTTGAATCCGGTAATACGCAAGTGGTTTGCATCAAGATACAAGGAACTTACCCCACCTCAAATGTATTCATTCAAACTGATAAAGGAGATGGAGAACCTGCTCATTACCGCTCCAACCGGTAGCGGCAAGACGTTTTCTGCTTTTATGGCCATATTGAGCAGGCTCATGGATAAGGCGGAAGAGGATAAGCTTGGCAATAAGGTATATTGTTTGTACATCTCGCCGCTGCGCGCGCTGAATAATGACGTATACAAAAACCTTAATTCGCCTCTTCAGGAGATATACAAAGATATCGGGCCAGAAATAAGCAGGATAAGCGTTGGTACCAGGACAAGCGATACGCCGACCTCTGAGAGGCAGAAGCAGCTTAGGAAGCCTCCGAATATCCTCGTGACTACTCCTGAGAGCCTTGCGATCATACTCAACTCCTCTAAATTCATAGAAGCCTTCTCGGAATTGGAATATGTAGTTATAGATGAGCTTCACGAGCTCGCTAACAACAAGAGGGGCACGCACCTCTCCCTGTCTCTTGAACGCCTTGAAGATCTTATAGGGCATGGGTTCATAAGGATAGGCCTGGGAGCTACGCTGCATCCTCTTGAAGAAGCTGCAAGGTTTCTTGTTGGCTCAGACAGCAGCGGAAGAGAGCGCGATTGCACGATAGTCGATGGTACGTGGGACAAAAAGCTTGATTTTGAGGTAATAAGCCCTGTAAAGGATATAATAAATGTAAAAGAGGACCGCATGGAGAACGAGATTTACCGGATCATAAATTCAATAATAAAGAAGAACGAGACCACTTTGGTATTTACAAATACGAGAAGTGGTACAGAGAGGACAGTATACAATCTTACCAGGAGATTCAAGTACGACAATGAGGATGTTGCGGCGCATCACGGATCTTTATCTAGAGACGTGAGGCTGGAGGTTGAGGACCTGCTTAAGAAGGGCTCCCTGAAATGCGTTGTCTCCTCAACAAGCCTGGAGCTTGGAGTAGACATAGGTTACATAGGTAACGTAATACAGCTTGGCTCTCCTAAAAGCGTCTCCAAGGCGCTGCAGAGAATAGGCAGGAGTGGGCATGGGTTCAAGGACGTTGCGCGCGGGGAGATAATAGTGGTGAACAGGGACGACCTTGTGGAATGCTCTGTAATGCTCAATGCAGCACTGCAGCATCACCTTGATTCCTTCAACACTCCGAAAAACTGCCTTGATGTACTGGCACAGCACATAGTCGGCATGGCACTTAACAAAAAGTGGGAAATAAGTGATGCGCTTAACATGGTAAGGAAGGCGTATCCTTATAAGACCCTGGAAAAGGCGGACTTTATATCGCTTCTTGAATACCTCTCAGGCATGCATGTTGGGCTTGAGAGCAGGAGGGTGTATGGAAAGATATGGTATGATGAAAAAACAGGCGTTTTCGGAAGACGGGGGAAGTATACCAAGATAATATACTATCTCAACATCGGAACCATACCTGACGAGGTCGCAGTCAGCGTATATGATTCAAACAACAAGAACATAGGCAATATAGAGGAGAACTTCTTATCGAGGCTCAAGCCTGGCGACGTTTTTGTCCTGAGCGGCAGGACTTACCTGTTCAAGCGCTCTCAGGGAATGAGGTGCTATGTGGAAACGGCTTATGGGATGGTTCCTACTGTGCCACCGTGGTTCTCCGAGCAGATGCCATTGACTTACGAGCTTGCCATGGAGATAGGCAAATTTAGGGATAGGGTAGGGATGCTTGTGGCAAAGGACGTTATGCGCAGGGGGTTCTCATTTACAAAGACATCTTCTGATAGGTTTGTTTCCTCGCTTGACTCCTTCAAGGCGCTCTCGGATATGCCAGTCAACGAATATGCGCGCCTTGCCATAACGAGGTATTTTATAGAGCAGCATATGTTTGCCGGAGTGATACCTACAAACAAGAGGCTTCTTATTGAGATAACGAAAGACAGGAATGGCACCAAATCAATGATTGTCTTCCACTTCCTCTTTGGCAGGAGAATAAACGATGCGCTCTCAAGGGTATTCGGATTCCTACTTGAGGATATACTTGATACAGAGTTGGGCGTATTCGTAAATGATAACGGATTTGCAATTTTCCTAGATGACAATATAAGGCTTGGGGAAGAGACAGTCAGTGAACTTATCACCAGGCTCAACAATTGTGACATACGGCAGCTCTTAAAAGGCAATATAAGAAGGACAGAACTCATGAAACGCAGGTTTAGGCACTGTGCAGTGAGGAGTTTTATGGTTCTCAGGAACTATAAAGGGTATAAGATCAGTGTAGGAAGGCAGCAGATAAATTCGCAGACGCTTCTAAAGGCAGCTGAGAATATAAGCCCTAATTTCCCTGTGCTTAAGGAGACTTACAGGGAGATACTGGAAGATGTAATGGACGTGGATAGGGCTGCTGAGGCAGTAAAGGATATCCTTGACGGAAAGGCAAGATATATAGTGATAAAGACGCCATCGCCATCTCCTTTTTCCCACAATCTCATCACCTTCGGAGAGGCGGATGTGATAATGATGAAGGATAGAAGGAGGCATCTCCGCGAGCTTCATAAGGATGTCCTTTCAAAGATAAAGAGGCTTAAGCATGCGCCTCTCTGAGAATGTAGAGATAGTCGATGGCACGCCGATTGTTTACCTGAAAGACCTGAAGGCGCTTGTCTGTTCAGACCTGCATCTGGGATATGAAGGCGTTATGGCTGAGAGGAGGCGTTACTTTCTCCCGAAGACCAATTTAAGTAGCATAGAGGGATACATAGAGGGTGCTGCTTCTGGAAGGGCTGTCGAGGAACTTATAGTCAACGGCGATATAAAAAATGACTTTTCCAAAGTGCATCTGGAAGAGTTTAACGAACTTAATGAGCTGGTTTCTTTCTCAAAAAGATTAGGAATAGGGAGGTTTTTGCTTGTGAAGGGCAATCACGACAATTTCATAGGACGCGTGGGTGATGGAACCGGAATAGTTATTTACGAGGGCGAGATGCGTGTGGGAGATTATATATTCGCGCACGGGGACAAGCCCGTAAATGCAGGCAGAGGCAAATTGCTAATAATAGGCCATATACATCCTTCGATTGCCTTGCACACCAAACTTGGCGCGAAGGAGAGGCTGCGGTGCTTCCTATATGGAAAGAGAGACAAGGGGAAGATGCTTGTGCTTCCTGCGGCTAGCTATTTTTCTGAAGGATTTGAGATAAATCCGGGTTCCGAAGCCGAGCTTGCCAGAATGCTAGGCAGGTATGTCGACCTTGCGAGTATTCATGCATTATGCATAGGTGAGGGAGAGACTCTTGACTTTGGATCCCTGCGTGATCTCCTTGATGCAAGCATGGATGAGTAGGATTTAAATGCAGATTCTATAACCATTATGCTGTTTCTGAACATTAGATTTCTCGGCATATCCTCCATCTTGTACCATTTTATCTCTTTTGACTCTTCTTTTCCGACCCTGTGTGTCTTCGTTTTGTTAGCTATACTCAGATATATGAAGTCGAGATGCGTGTGCGTGGAGTCGCTGTAGACTACTTTTTCTTCCAGTATATGGAGCGGCAATGCTGACGTGCGGGCATGTGTCTCTTTTATCTTGATTGTGCTGCCTGCCGCGCTTATAATTCTTACCTTGGTCCCAGTCTCTTCCATAGCTTCTCTTGCTGCGGCGTCGTATGGGAATTCCTGGCCTTCCAAATGCCCTCCAGGATTGATCCACACGTTGAGCTTTTTGTGTTTTATAAGAAGCGTGGAGAGTCCCTTCTTGTCAAGTATTACAGTGCTCCCTACAATACATTTTTTTATCTGCCTGGACAATAAATCACTGTATATACAAATCGATAGTTTGATTTTATGGTATTTAAGATATATACGGATGGGGCGTCAAGGGGCAATCCAGGTATAAGCGCTTCGGGATATGTGGTATTCGATGGGTATATGAAAATGGTAGGCGAAAGGTATTTTTACAATGGCAAGGCCACCAATAACGCTGCAGAATACAAAGCCGTTATCGGCGCGCTTGAGTTTGTGCTTGGCATGGTGGAAAGGGATAAGGATATAGAGCTTTATTCTGACAGCCAGATAGTGGTGAGGCAGCTAAAAGGGGATTACAAAGTAAGGGAGGCAGGGTTAAAGGAGCTTCATGGAAAGGCTCTTGCGCTTCTTAGTTCCTTCAAATCGTATAAGCTTTTTAATGTGCCTAGAGAAGATAAAAACATAAGTTATGTTGACAGGCAGCTAAACCATCTTCTGGATGGGATTACCGCAGGTGTGTGAATGGCAGAGACAAAGGAGAACCAAAAAAACGAAAAAAGCGGTACTAATAACCCACTTGCCGAAGATTTTTACAAGAAGGCTGGAAAAGCATTCGAAGAGAGCAAGTTTGAGGAAGCCATAGACCTTTATACCAAAGCGCTAAAAGAGGATCCGAAGTATGCAAGCGCGTACTTCAACAGATCGCTTTCGTACGCATTGATGAATAGGTATGAAGAGGCGTCAAGGGATGCAGAAACAGTCATGAACATTGAGCCTGACAGCTGCGATGCGCCTTATGTAATGGGCATAATATCCGAATACCAGAGTGACTTCAAGGGCGCTAAGGAGTGGTATGAAGCAGCCCTTGCAAAAAATCCCAATTATGAGCAGGCCAAGACGCGGCTTGATGGACTTAAGGCAAAGATAGATGTCTCAAAGACTGAAAAGACCTTCGAAGAAGGCACAGGCACAAAGATAGAGGACGGGCAGCTCAAGACCGCAAAGTGGCATAAGTCGACAATAACATTTAATGACGTTGTAGGTATGAAGAAGGAGAAGGAAGCCATACACGACAATATAATACTCGCGATAAAGAAGCCAGAGATGCTCAAGGCATACGGAAAGAAACTTGGGCTTGGGGTAATATTTTACGGGCCGCCTGGATGCGGAAAGACTTACTTTGTCAATGCAATAGGTGGAGAGACAGGATCAAATGTCATAATAGCGAGGATCAACGAGATAGTTGATATGTATGCGGGAAACACTGAGAAGAACATGCATGCCATATTTGAGCAGGCAAGAAAGAATACGCCATGCGTAATATTTTTTGACGAGCTTGATGCGCTTGGAGTTAAGAGAGGCGGCGGAGGTGGTGGCGGGGGTGGGGATGGAGGCCAGAATTACATGAGGATGGCCGTAAACCAGTTCCTGCAGGAAATGGACGGAGTAGAGGCAAACCCTGAAGGGATATTCGTTATAGGTGCGACAAACCAGCCTTGGGACATAGACCCAGCCCTCAAGAGAAGTAAGAGGTTTGGAGACGCAATATACATACCTCCTCCTGATTACAAAACAAGAAAGCAGGCATTTAAATTCAATACCAGAAAGATGCCGCTTGCTAGAATAAATTTTGGCAGGCTGGCCAGGGCAACAATGGGCTTCTCGCAGGCAGATATTGAGGAGATTTGCGATAAGGCTGCGCTCATACCCGCTGCCGAGGAAGACAGGACAGGGAAGAGGAGGAAGATAAAGATGAAGGATTTCCTGAAGATGATACGTTCGAAGGGGAATACACTTGATGAATGGTACGGGATGGTAAGAAAGGATATAATAAGCAAGAGGGAAGTCCAGATTGTAGACGGCAAGAAACAGGAGATAGTGAAGGAAGGTACCCTCTCTCCTGAAGAGAAAACACGCTACAAAGCACTTATAAAAGACGTAAAGAGGAACTCCAACAGCGTTTACAAGTTCGTAAAGAAGGTAGTCAGGATTTCTGCGCTGTATCTTTTTTAATCGAGAGTAACAAGTTATTTATCTTTTCATTGCATGAACACATTATGGATAGCGCTTTCCGTGGCACAATTAAGGCCCAGTCTGCAATGGAATACCTGATGACTTATGGATGGGCGATACTGATTATCGCTGTAGTCCTTGGCGCGCTCTTTGAGCTTGGCGTTTTCAGCGGAACATTCTTCATGCCGCACGTTCTTCCTGGATCGTGTCACGTCTTTCGGCCTTATGGCCCAAGAACTGTAGGTTCTATAAACCTCGAGGGCGAGTGCCAGGGCGCGCTGCCGCAGTATGTAGCAGAAATGCAAAATCCGACTGGTTCCGTTCGTATAGAACCAACCAGCTATATATCAATGGCAAATCCAAATGGGTTTAGTGACCAGTTTACCGCTTCAGTTTGGGTAAATGTAATGGCTACTGGCAGTGGCTCGGATAATAAACAGCCAATATTTTCAATGGATTGCGGCCATATATTCGAAATAAATTATAATTCAAGTGGTAGAGGAACATTTGATGTTTATTCTACAAGCACGGGAGTTTCTTCCGGTCCGTTGATAGCTTCATTTGGAAAATGGTATAATCTCGTAGAAACGTATAGCTCAGGAATTATCAAATTTTACGTTAACGGAGCATACGTAAATCAGACTACATCTTCAGGAAGCCTTAACCCAATAGGGGGGCTAAACATAAGCAATGAAGGCGGGTGCGCAGATTCCCTTACTGGTCTTGTTTCGAATGCCCAATTATATAATGCTTCTCTCTCCGCAAATGATGTATACGCACTTTACAGCGAGGGCATTGGTGGAGCACCGATAGGCTTGGGGAATTTAGTTGGTTGGTGGCCTCTAAACGGCAACGCAAATGACTATTCAGGCAATAACAACGACGGAACTGCATCAAATGTGATATATACAACAAACTGGGAGAGCGGGTATACGCAGCCTTGAACAACTGGCTTACAGATCTCTTTGGAGATGCGTGCGGAGGTATAGCATTTTGCATCGTGATTTATTCCACGCGAATTTAAGTAATGCACACTTTGGGGATTAGCTCGTATTACACCGCGTAGCTGAACAGAAGATTATAAGCTTCTAGGCCTTAGCCGGGAGTCGAACCCGGACCGGAGGATCCACAGTCCCCTATGCTAGCCGCTACACCACCAAGGCCATCTCAGGCCCTAGCAACGGCCGCTATGTCTTTCAGCAGGAAGCTAGGGCGGTTGTGCATGCTCTTAAGCTCATTTAGCCTTGATAATATAATTAAGTCTTTGTCTTTCCTTACTGCCTCTCCGAGTTGCCTGAGTACGATTGCGGGATCTGCTAGGAGCTGCCTTGCAGAAATGTGCATATCTAGCCCGCATGAAGCTATGGAAAGAAGAGCAATTGCCTTTCCTTCAGCGTATGTTGGTATGTGGCTGTCTCTGCTTGGTCTGGAGAATATTGGCTTCGCCCTTTTGTATTCATTATATCTTCCAAATGCCAAGTCTAGTGGAAATCCATTATCAGAATATTTAGTGTTTAGAAAATCAGCAATAAAGAATACGCGTTCTGCATTGTCCATGGTTCGTGACATGTACAATGCAGCGAAAAGATTTGGGCCGGCTTCCTTTGCAGCCTTTTGATCTGCGGTAAGGATATGGTATGGGATGCCTGGCTTTCCTGATAGGGCCTCTTGGACATGATGAAAAAATTCATGAGGTATTGTCTTCTCGTTTATTCCGTAATCTGGGTCTATGACCAGTTTACCTGAAAAATAATATCCGAACATGCCTTCCTCGCTTCGCAGGCCTTCAAGAAGTATTATCTCCGGCTTTGGATCACGCATAGTGCATATATTCTTATAAAAATAGTTCGCTGCGCCTGCGAGTATTTCGTTTGCCTTGGAAAGCTCCTTCGGATCCGTCCTTCTGACTAGTGCTTCCATATTTTCTTTATATAAAGCACCATTTTTAACGCTTATCTGCGAATCGTGTTTATGCGCAGAGTGGTTAAGATTGGGACTAAGACCGTGCGGAGGCATGGATATACGCCTTACCTTGCTGCACTTATCTTTACTGTGGCACTTGTTGCAATAATTTATGTCCTTGACTACGTTAACATCGGTTTGGAGAAGGGCTTTGGTTATTCTTCCATTATCTTTGCTTCTTTTGGAGCAAGCGGCTTCATACTGTTTATGATGCCTGATACTTATGCCGCGCGGAAAGATGTTTTTGTAAAGTCTTATGTTATAGGTGGCGTTATCGGATACATTGGATATGTGCTTATAGGAATCCTTGGTTTTTATGCAGCTGCTGCTATAGTCCTTCTGCTTGTCGCTGTGCTCCTGCATGCTACTAAAAGCGAGCATCCTCCTGCTATGGCGCTTGCATTCGCATTTGTGCTTTTTCATGTAGGCTTGGTTGGGGTATTCATTGCTATATTTGGGGTTGCTCTGCTTCTTGCAGCTAAGGCGGCAGAAGAATTGATAATAAGATGGTTGGGATAGCGGCGTGACCCATTTATTAATTTTTGTTTGTTAGAATTATAGGATTAGGCGGGGTAGCTCAGCCTGGTTAGAGCGCTAGACTCATATGCAAAGCATTTTTGAGTGATGAGCAACTTGCTGTGATTGCTAAGATATCTAGAGGTCGCGTGTTCAAATCTCGCCCCCGCCAGGCACTTATTGCTTTGTCATATGCGCGTATCTCATATGGGCATTTTTGGCTGCTTTGCGCTATGCCTCGGCGAAGACGCTTCTTTCTTGGCATCGGATACTACAATTCCGCTTATTTTGTAGAGTCGTTCGTCTATTCTGCTTATCGGTGTTGGATCATCTGAAAGCTGCTTGCCAGAGACAGGAAGGGGAATAATATGGTTTAGAGCTACTGATACAGGAAGAAAAATAATAGACTTATCTAAAGGGTTTGAGGCTTTCGTAGCTAAAAAGCGCCTCAACAAATAATAAACTTCCTTTCCATTTATCTCCAAGGTATCTGGAAATGGGAAGGCTGATAATAGTATCGAACAGGCTGCCAGTATCAATAAAAACCGTTGATGGAGAAACTAAATTCAAGGGAAGCGTTGGGGGATTAGCAACTGGGCTCAGCTCATTCTACAATGATTACAAGGCATTGTGGATAGGCTATCCTGGTGCAAAGATAGATTCGGGAGTCGAGAAGAGGCTTATAGATGAATTTAGATGCTATCCGGTTAACATCCCAAAACCAACATTTGATTTGTATTATAACGGATTTTCAAACAAAACCATGTGGCCACTGCTTCATTCCTTCCCAATGTACACCACATACTCGCAGGATTACTGGAATGCGTATAAAAGAGTAAACAGGCTTTTCATGGGAGCTCTGTCCAAGATTGCCAAGAATGGTGATACAATATGGGTACACGATTACCATCTCGGCCTCCTTCCAGACATGATAAGAAAGAGGTATAATGATGCTAAGGTTGGTTTTTTCCTGCATGTTCCTTTCCCAAGCTATGACGTATTCAGGCTTCTTCCATGGCACAAGGATATAATACACGGGATGCTTGGCTCTGATCTTGTTGGTTTCCACACATATGACTACGTGAATGCCTTCTTGGAGAGCGCACGCGTACTGAACGGGTACGAGAACCGCTTTGGACTGATAAAACTGCATGGACACACATGCACAGTGAGGGCTTTTCCGATAGGGATAGATTTCGACAGGTTTTCATCTTACAAGAGCGAGAATGTTGCGCACTACAGGAGAAAGATTGCAAAGATAGTGGGAAGGAAGAAGCTTATCTTCTCAATTTCCAGGCTTGATTATACGAAGGGTATAATAGAGCAGCTCGATGCATTCAGATATTTCCTAGGGAAGAATCAGGAGCAGGTCGGTAATGTTCTTTATGTCCTTGTTGTCGTCCCTTCCAGAGAGCATGTCGAGAAATACGGCCATGTGAAAAGGGAGATAGAGATGCTTGTCAGCGAGATAAACAGCAGATATGCAAAGGAAGGGAATACCCCTGTTCTTTATATCTATGACACGCTCAGCTTCAGCGAGCTTATTGCTTTCTACAAGTCTGCGGATGTTATGCTGAACCTTCCACTTAGGGATGGGATGAACCTTGTGGCAAAGGAATACATAGCCTCAAAGGACAACCTTAAGGGTGTATTGATACTCAGCGGGAATGCTGGTGCATCCAAAGACATGAAGGAGGCGCTCATAGTAAATCCTTATGATTTGGAGAATATAAGCAACGCGATGGAAAAGGCCCTGGGACTATCTGGCTCGTATGACTACGCATTAAACAGGAGTATAAGGAAGAGGCTTTTAGAAGGGGGCGTGCGGAAGTGGGCGGAGAATTTCATTGGAAGCCTTGAATCCTCTGTTAAGGCGAATTCAATAAAGCCCAAGGCTCTTGACGACGAAGCCTTACGATTGATCTACAGGGATATCTCTCTGGATGGAAAGGGCCTTGTTATCCTTGACTATGACGGTACTCTTGTGCCCTTATGCGAGAACCCAGAAGAGGCTAGACCTGATGCCGAACTTCTGGAGCTGCTCAAGGGCATTGCCAAGCGTGGACACTCAGTAGTGCTTATAAGCGGAAGGAAGAAAGCGGACCTTGAGAGGTGGTTTGGCGGACTTCATCGCATATCGCTGGTGGCTGAACATGGAGCATATCGCAAAGATCCTGGCGCAGGCAGATGGGAGAAAACTGCAAGCTTCGATACAAAGTGGATGGGGCTTGTCAGAGAGATAATGGAAGAGTACAGGGCCAGAATCGATGGATCTTTTATAGAGCAGAAGGAAAATTCACTGGCTTGGCATTATGGGAAGGTAAAGATAACTGGTGTTGAAGATACCGCAAACGAGGTGTACAACACACTTACCAACATAACGGCAAACAGCCAGGTCAATGTTCTTTTTGGCAAGAAGGTCGTTGAAGTTAGTAATATGATGAGTAAAGGCATATACTATGAGCTTGTCCTGGCAAGGACAAACCCTAGCTTCATATTCTGTGCAGGCGATGATATAACTGATGAGAGCCTATTCTACGTGCTGCCTGATGGGGCCATCTCTGTAAAAGTGGGAGATGGCGATAGCGAAGCAAAATACAGATGCAAAAGCTACAAATCCCTGAGGAACTCTATGCGTAGGCTGTTCCTGAAATGATTATCTGCGTCTTTTTGATGGCTTCTCGCCTGCCTCCCTGAATAGATAGTTATAAATCAAGGCCGCAATTATCCCGCCCACTATTGGACCTATCCAGTATACGTACCAGTTCTGCAGAAATCCTGAAGCCAAAGCAGGGCCTATTGCCCTTGCAGGGTTTGCTGCTGCGCCTGTGAAAGGGCCAGCCACCATTGCCGATGCAGCTAGCACAAGACCTACGCCAAAACCGCCTATCCTCGGGGCGCGCCTGTCAACAATTGTTCCAAATACAGCAAGCACAAGGAAGAAAGTTATTACAGCTTCTATTCCTATGCCCTGCAGTACGCTTACTCCTGAAGCCAATGAAGGGGTGCCGAGATGCACAGGGAGTGAGAATGTAAGAGGAAGGAGGAAGAGCAGGAATAGGCCTGCCAAGGTTGCGCCTATAACCTGTGATATTATGTAAAGTAGCGCGTCCCTAGCGCTGATAAGCTTCGCGGTTAGAAATCCAATTGTCACAGCAGGATTTATGTGTCCGCCTGATATTCCCATAGCTATTGTTATGGCAACTGAAAGCGCGAGCCCATTGGCAAATGCTATGAGAAGCAATTGCGGGAAGGCGCTGTTCGAGACAACGAAATAGTTTGATGCTACCACTGATCCTGCGCCTATGAAGACAAGTATGAATGTGCCTATGGCTTCTGCCATCATCTTCTTTTCTATTGCTATTTCGGACATGCTTAGATATTCAAGAATAAAGTATTTATACCCAATTATATAGAGGCAGAACAAGGAATTTTCTGCTTGGTTATACATCATCTAACATAATTGTACTCTTCGCCTACTTAATCTAAATGGCGCACGATTCGCCATCTTATGGACTGTGCTTATTTATTACTGTATCAAATCAAAGATTCATCATTTAATCCGCTATAAAGTCAAATCCTTTATGACAGATGGTATTGGAATTGGAAAGGCCAAAAAGATAGTCAACCAAAAGGCGATCGGTAGAGTAGATAGAAATCTAAAAGATTTGACCATAGCCGCGTTTGATCCGTATTATTTTCATTGAATCTCTGTCAGAATTATTGCCATCCGAATAAGAAAACGAATGATTTATAATATGCAGCTAATCAATACGTATATATTTTATTTAGGGAAAAAAATGGTAGAAAACAGTGATAATGGCGCAGATGGAAATAATAATTCTCAACAAGTCAATTATAGCCAACCTGTAAAAAAGCCCATCAAGATGGGCAGATTTACATACATCATTTCATTTATTTTAGTCTTATTTGTTATTGGAATTGTTTATTATCTTCTTGCAGTGCATGAGCCATCGGCCAATGTTACTAATGCACTTCAGACAGGTACTGTGTCTCATGTGTTTTCTATAATTAATATAACAAATAATACAACGCAGCAGACAAACCAAGCATATTTAGGGTATGTTAATTGTACTCCGGCTGGTTCTGAATTTAGCTGTAATGCTTCCTCAATGATACATAGCTATTCTATTATATTGCCAAATGAGACGCTTATAGTCAATGGGACTTTTATCGATTTAATTTTAACGCAGTATACGGGCAGTAATTGGACGAATGTGAGTTTGTCTTTTGTGCCAAAAGGCACCCCTTCTTATAATGGTGTGCCAGAAGTCAATTTTACATCTCATAGCAGTTCAATTTATCCAATTTATCTAGGAGATATATATAATTCAATTTATCTAGGAGATATATATAATGGACAACCGTTATTAGCCACGTTATTTCCAATTTCGAAGCGCGAATCTGGAAATTTCTCTGGACAGGTTTGGGCACAATATTACGAATATGGAAGCATTACACCAAAATATACTTTAATAGGAAATTTAGCAGTAGATGCAATAGCTTATGTGCCCCCTTCAATCAAATCTGGAAGAAGCACTATTAGTGGCACTTGTAAATCGACATATGCAGATTATAAATGTTCAAATCCTGCCTTAACCTTGTACGAAAATTATACACCAAATGGCCAGCTTGTTGCATCTGGTAATCTTACCTTAAACATTACATCAACAACAAATTTATATAATATGAGTATATCGATTTTACCAATTATACCGCAGGAGGGAATTTATTCGGGATACTGTGGCACTTTCAATCTTCCTAACATTTTAGCCGGACAGGTTGAAGAACTCAATCTCTCAGTAGCGTCAGGTTGCTTTGACAAATATATTATTACTAATACTACACCACTAAGATTTTACCTATTTATTTCCAACAATACTTTTATTTCCAACATCTATACTAATACATCCTCCGAATTATATTATAATATAAATTTGACTGTGTACCCTAGCGTATATCCTGTACCTTGATATATGTAAGGGAAGTAGGATGCGGCAATAAGGTTAGGTTTTTATTATAGGCAACCAAATACACATTATGGATGCTACTGATGAAAGAATATTATCCATCCTCATCGATAATTCTAGGGTCAGCTACGTAAAAGTTGGGAAGGAACTTGGGCTTACTGAAGGAGCAGTGAGGGCACGGGTAAACAAGATGCGCAGAACCGGCATAATAAGAAGGTTCACTGTAGAAGCAAATGAGGGGATGGGGGCTGTGGTGATGGTAAGCGTCTCGGCAAAGAAAGACACCTCCTCGGTTGGTGCCGAGATAGGAAGAATAGGCGCTGATAAGGTATACGAAGTCTCAGGAAGCTACGATATAGTGTGCGTACTTAAGGCGGCTTCTGCGGATGTGCTCAACTCCAAACTTGAATCTATAAGGAGAATTGATGGGGTTATGGATACGGTAAGCTACGCAATACTTAAATAGTATATTACGATATTCGTAATAATAGATACGAATATTTAAATAGGAGTTATGGGAGAATGGTATTATCATTTATTCATGGTGACCCTATGGAGAGAACAAGGTGTTTAGAAAAGCACCCTTATAAATTCGCTTTACAGGCAGGAGTCAAGGGCTAATACAAGCTTTGGCCCGGTGGACGGGATAGAGCCGGCTACATCTAAAAGGCTTAAAGGTTTCATACCTTATACAATAAGGAATGAATTTAGGGTAGATTTTCTAAACAGGACTGTTAGGGCAGGCATCGCCAGGCTTGATGAGGATAAATTCTCTAGGCTTTCTGTAAGGGCAGTAGTAGCAGATGAGCTTGTCAATAAAGTTGAGCATGTTGAGGCTAGATTCGGCCTTGGAAACGGGTATTCGCTGGTTTATATAGGATACAACTCTCCGAGCAGGGAGCTTACGGAGCAGAAAAGGGCAGCTTGCGACGAAAGGCTTGGACAGGCTCAGGAGGAGAGGGCGGTGAGCATCTCGGAACGGCTCAGGAGCGTTGTCATAAACAGGACTGAGAATGAAGCAGGCACATATGCGCTTGAAGGAGGGTATATGGTGAGGCTTGTCGTGGATGAGAATTCCAGGAGGGCGCTTCTCTCTCAGCATGAATCTGAGCTTATCTCCTTCCTTGGAGCTTTCCAGTACAACGGGGAAGAGGTAAGGGGAGCCATACTTAATAGCAGCAATGTAGTATCTGTGGCTTACCGTGAGACAGGCGCAGGGCGCGAATTGATAGGCGTATCTATATGCGAGATGAATGAGGTGCCTTTGGATAACGGGAGGGGTGTGATAAGGCTGGCGGAGTTCACCGACACTTATGTGAAAGAAGGGCATAGGCATAACAATATACATTTCGGTATGCAGGTAGGCATGCTTTACTTCATGCTCAGCAGGCACCCTGATTACTCCCTCTTTTCTGAATCGAACAACGAGAACGGAGCGGTCATAAACGCAGCAAAAATAAACAGGGATTTTGGCGGGCTTCTCAGAAACCATGTGGAGATAGAGGGAAATATGAAAAGCTTGCAGGTAATGTACCATGGCGGAGCTTCCCGTGAGGCGGCCCTGGAAGCATTCTCCAGCTACTCTGCATTTGAGAATTTATTCTGATGATAATATGGATGTGGAAAATCTGCTCTCAAAGTTGGTCTCTATCGACTCTTCTTTTCCTAATGAGTCAAGGATCGGGGAATTCATAGAAGGCTATCTCAGGGAAACCGGCATGGTTACAAGAAGGCAGTATGTCAGCGAGGGGCGCTTTAACATATTTGCTGAGAGGAAAGGCAGAGGGAAGCCGATACTCCTCTATGGCCACATGGATACAGTGATACCGCATGGAAGATGGCATACTAATCCGCTGAAGCTTGAGAGGGATGGGGATAGGCTCATAGGTCTTGGAGCCTGTGATATGAAAGGAGGGCTAGCCGCAATACTTTCAGGGCTCGCGGCAAGCAGAGACAGGGCGCTCAAAGCAGTGTTCTGCGTTGACGAGGAGAATATATCTGTAGGTGGATGGAAGGCGCTCTCGTCTGATAGGAGGTGGTTCAGTGGGGTGGCAATAGCACTTTCAGGAGACTCTGGGCATTCGGAGAAGTACAAAGGCGGCGCTGATGTCATAACTGCAGGGAGGAGAGGGCGGGTTGTGATTAACATAGACGTAAGGGGTTTTGCCTTCCATGGGGCACAACCAAAGAAAGGCATAAATGCGATAGACGAGGCTTCGAAGATCGTCTTGCGGCTTAATGGCCTGAAGCTGATGAAGCACAGGGCGCTTGGAAGCGAGACGGCTTTCGCAAATCTCTTTGAAGGAAGGTCTACAGGCCTTGCAATACCTGAGAGTGCAAGAATAGGTATAGACCTGCACCTTGTGCCGCCAGATACCGGGACCAAGGCAAAGCAGAGAGTGGAAGAGCTTGTAAGAAGGCTGAAGAGAGAAGGAACTCTGGACAGGCGCACCATGGTAGAGGTATCGGTAGCCAAAAGGGAGACGCCGTACATAGACCCTTACGAAACTAGGTTATCAGAGGAGAGCGTTAGGCGGGTGATACGCGTTGTAGATGAAAGGTGTGGAACCCATCATGTTAATTATGGCAGCTCCGTCGCAGATGACAACATAATATCGAATGTTCTGCACGTTCCTGTTATTACGATAGCACCCAATGGGGATAATCCGCATGCAGAAAATGAGTGGGTCTCAAGAAAAGGATTAGTCGAGGTTGCTTCGCTTTATGCGGAATTGATAGAGAGGATTTAGCTTTTTACCTGCTTCGCTTTATGCAGGAGTCGAACACCTTCCTGTATGTATCTATCGTGCCTATATCGTACCATTCCTCGTTATACGTTACCCCATATACTTTTTCCCTGTTTATCAGCCAGTGCAGGAAGTATCCAGGCGCATCAGGATTATTGCTGTCTGAGAGGTACTCTTCGAACATTCTCAGGGTTTCTTTAGGGAATAGGTATATCCCGGTGCTTATCAGAGTGGATTTCGGCTTGGCAGGCTTCTCTTCGAAGTGGGCTATCACGCCGTTTTTCATTGAGATAACGCCAAACCTCTTCGCTTCCTCCTTCTTTTTTATATCGTGCAGCGCTATTACTGGCTTGCGAAGTTCCTTGAACCTTTTAATCATGCGGAGCAGGTCAAATCTGTAGAAATTGTCTCCCGCAACTATAAGAAGGTCGTCGTTTATCTTTTTCTTCTTTATTGCAAATTCTATCCCTTTTACAGCTCCGAACTTCTCCTTGTTGTGGAGCGTGGGCTCTACCAGTATCTCGATTTTGCCTGAGCCAGATGTGCACTCCCTTGACAACGCCCAGTGCTCAAACTGATCTGAAAACTTCTTGTTTGTGGATATTATGACGCGTTTTGGCTGCGCGGCGCGCATCTTCTCCATGGTGTTGTCTATTATGGGCTTGCCCTGGATAGGTAGAAGTGGTTTTGGCACGAATAGGGTTATTGGTTCAAGCCTTGTCGCAAATCCTCCGCACAATATTATTGCTTCCATTATTTACAACCGTACGAATAACAACTAACAGCAATAATAGTTTTTATTATAAATGCTTATAAATTGGTATAGAATCGGTGGGGATTTTTGATCCGTGGAGGTGATTTATATGTGTGCTGATAGTGATGTGCGGACTGCGGCTTCGCTTTATGCGGATTTTTTGCTGAAAAGAGGCATAAACAGTAGGGTAAAGGTGAGTGAGAGACGTGCGCTGTGCGTCCTTTTCGGCGAGAGGAATTTTGGGGCATTGAGACTTGACAGAAAGAAGATAGGAGCGATGAATGCTGGAGGGGCGAACCTGTACCGCGCGTCTATTAAAAATGCGTATCTGCGCGGGATGAACTTCGGAGGGGCGAACCTCGGATATGCGAATATTACAGGGTCAGATTGCGAATGTGCCAATTTCGGAGGGGCGAACCTCGGATATGCGAAATTGTCGCACGCGGATTTCAGGGGTGCGAACATGAGCGGCGCATATCTCGCATATTCTGACTTGTCGCACGCGGATTTCTCCGATGCTTATCTTTGGGGGGCTTATATGAAGGGTGCCATTCTTAGGAATGTGATTATGGAAGGCAGTTACCTTGGAGGTGCGGATCTCAAGGGTGCTGATTTGCGAGGAGCCAGGCTGCTCGGAGCAGATATGCATGGAGCCAGTGTAAGCAGGGTCAAGATATACAAGAAGGATTTGAGGGTCTTTCTCGAGGCAGTAGGCGAGATAGGCAAAGGGGAGAGACCTGCAAGCTCTTACTTATCTGACAGGGCGTATGGTCTTGGCCTTGTTCTAATTTGAATATTGGCAGTGTGTATTTTTTCAGATATTAATTTATAATTTGCATTGCAGATTCAATAGGCGGTTGTTTGGTTGTTAAGCAGGTTTTTGAGGATAAGATAAATTATCTATCAGTAATAGATGAGGACGGGAAAGCAGACGCGGCGCTTTTTCCGAAGGATGTTGATGACGCGCTTGTATTGAAGATGTACAGGAGAATGTCCTTCGCGAGGGATTTTGATGCGAAGCTCCTGAGCCTGCAGAGGCAGGGGAGGGCTGTGACTTATGCTCCCCTCCTTGGAGAGGAAGCGACGCAGATAGGAAGCGCATTTGCTATGGGTGAGAAGGAAATATTCGTTCCGTCTTTCAGGCAGCATGCGGTGCAGATAGAAAGAGGTATTCCGCTTGAGCTGCTTTTTGTATATTGGATGGGTTTTGAGGAAGGATGCATTGTAAAGAAACCGCTCAGATATCTTACAAATGCCGTTCCGGTTTCCACGCAGCTGCCTCATGCGGCAGGGATAGCCTTCGCGCAGAAGTATAACAATACCGGCGCGGCGGTAGTGGTTTATGTCGGAGACGGAGGGACATCTGAAGGTGACTTCTATGAGGCACTTAATTTTGCGGGTGTGTGGAAGGTTCCGCTCGTGGTAATCATAGAGAATAACCAGTGGGCGATATCAATACCTAGGGCAAAGCAGAGCGCCGCCCTCACACTTGCGCAGAAGGCATTTGCAGCAGGGATTGAGGGTATGCAGGTGGATGGAAACGATGTGGTGGCAGTATATATGGCAGTGAAGGATGCGATAAGGAGATCTTTGAGCGAGGGAGGACCTTTTGTAATAGAGGCGATAACGTACAGGATGGGCATGCATACGACCGCTGATGACCCTACCAAATACAGGGACAGCTCTGATGAAGCAGTATGGAAGAAGAGGGATCCTCTGCTCAGGATAAGCAGGTATTTATCGGCCAGGGGGCTTTGGGATGATGATAAGGAAAAGGCGTTGCATGAAGAGAACGTCAAGACACTTGATGCAGCGCTCGAGAAAGCTGAAAAATTCATCCCTGATCCTTCTTCCGTTTTCAAAAACGTGTACAGCTTTATGCCCGATGTACTATCTGCAGAGCTGGCTGCTGGGGAAGATGCAGGATACTGGCTTGGTGATTGAGATGCAGGCAAATATGGTAATGGCAATTAATGACGCTTTAAGGATAGCCATGGAGAATGATAGCAAGGTTGTTCTGCTTGGCGAGGACATAGGCAAGGATGGCGGGGTGTTCAGGGTGACGGAGGGCCTGCTTGCGAAGTTTGGCGAGAATAGGGTTATAGATACTCCACTTGCTGAATCGGGGATAATAGGAACTTCCATAGGGATGGCTCTTGCTGGACTGAGACCCATATCTGAGATACAGTTTGCTGGATTTATGTTTCTTGGATTCAGCCAGCTTGTTAATCATGCTGCCAGGTTCAGGGGCAGGTCGCGCTCTACGCTTACTGTCCCGATGGTTGTAAGGACACCGGTAAGCGGAGGCGTAAGGACACTGGAGCATCACTCCGAGAGCCCCGAAGTATACTATTCGCATATGGGCGGTCTTGTTGTAGTGGAGCCTTCGTCCCCTTACGATGCTAAGGGATTAATGCTCAGCGCCGTAAAATCGGACGACCCTGTAGTGTTTCTTGAGCCTACCAAGCTGTACAGGCTCTTTAAGCAGGATATACCGGACGGGGTTTATGAGGTACCTATAGGCAAAGCCAATGTGCTTAGGGAAGGGAGTGATATTACTATTATCACTTACGGTACGATGGTCAACGTGGTGCAGAAGACAGTGGATGCGAAGAAGGTAGATGCCGAGATAATAGACCTGAGGACAATAAACCCTCTCGATACCAAGACATTTGTGGAGTCGGCCAAGAAAACCGGGCATGTAGTTATAGTTCATGAGGCATCTGAAAGTTTTGGTGCGGGTGCAGAGGTTGCGGCGAGGATAGCCGAGGAGGCAATATACGAGCTTGATGCGCCGATATTGCGCGTTGCATCGCCAAGCCTTCCTTACCCATTCCCAGGATATGAAAAATATTACTTGCCTAACGAGAAGAAGATAGCTGAAGCTATAGATAAATCGCTTAATAGTTGAGAATTGTGGAGATAAGATTTGTTGATGTTGGAGAGGGAATTACAGAGGGTAAACTTGAGAAGCTTCTCTTCAAGGAAGGCGATGAAGTCAAGGAAGACCAGCCAATAATGCAGATCGAGACTGATAAGGCCGTGGTAAATATCCCGAGCCCCATATCAGGCAGGGTGCATTTTGCCGTAAAGGAAGGCCAGGAGATAAAGGTAGGTGATTTGCTTGCAACTGTAGGCGAAGGAACCGTGCCTGTAGCAAAGAGCACAGTACCGCCTCAGAAAGAGACCGGCGCGGCGGATAAGCCGGTGCAGAAAGGAGATGTGAAGGAGGTGCAGGAAGCAGAAGTTGTAGCTGCGCCGCATATAAGGAAGCTTGCCAGAGACCTTGGAGTAGATATACGCAAGGTAATAGGAACAGGCCCAGGGGGGAGGATACTGGAAAATGATATAAGAGCCTCAAAGGCGCCAGCCTCCTCGGCGAAGGCATCTGCGCCTGTATTTTCAGAATTACTTGAAGAGAAGCATTCTGAGGAGATTGAGAGGGTGCCGCTATCGCAGACTAGAAAGACTATTGCGAAGAACATGGAGCTTTCATGGACAATACCCAGGGCAGCGCATATGGACCTTATAGATGCAGGGAGCCTTTATGACATTGTAAGCAAGGAGAAGCCCAATGCAGAAAAGCTTGGAGTGAAACTGACATTCCTTCCCTTCATAATAAAGGCTGCGGTGCAGGCGCTTAAGGAGAATCCAAGGTTCAACGCAAGCTACGACCAGCATAAGGAGGAGGTAGTGATAAAGAAATATTACAATATAGGCATAGGGGCTGAAGGTCCTGACGGGCTAAAAGTGGTTGTTGTAAGGGGCGCCGATTCAAAGAGCATACTAAAGATAGCGCAGGAGCTCCAGGAACTTTCCTCTAAGGTAAGAAAGAGGGAGGTAAGCATAGAGGAGATGCGTGATAGCACCTTCACCATAAGCAACATAGGCAGCCTTGGAGGGGGATACCTTTCTGTGCCTATGATCAACTACCCAGAGGTTGCGATATTGGGTGTCCACCTAATACGCGATATGCCAGTAGTGAAGGACGGCAATGTAGTGGCGGGAAAGGTTCTTCCTTTCTCACTTGTTTTTGATCACAGAGTGGTAGATGGGGCTGAAGCCGTGCTATTCGGCAACGCACTGAAGAGATATCTCGAGGATCCTGAATTTCTCGACATGCTTTAGGTTTTTTTATGGTGATGGGATCCTTGCCTGAAGAAGTAGACCTTGCAGTCATAGGAGGTGGTGTTGGTGGATACGTTGCGGCCATACGCGCTGCGCAGCTTGGGCTCTCTGTTGCGATAGTGGAAAAGCATAAGATGGGCGGGCATTGCCTGAACTATGCCTGCATACCATCTAAGACCATGATATACTATTCTGACCTTTACCATAAGGCCGTTAACGCAATGGATAAGGGATTGGTTTTGTCAGGGCATCTTGATGCAGGGGCGCTTTACAAGTGGAGGATGGCAGTATCCGAGAAGCTTGAGAAGGGAGTTGAGTTCCTATGCAGGAAGAATAAGGTAGAGGTCATAAAGGGGGAGGCTACGTTCCTATCTTCTTCGACGATACAGCTAACAAACGGAACTTCGCTTGACTTCAAGAAGGCGATAATTGCTACAGGATCGGTGCCGAAAGCGCTTGATGGCTTTCCTTTCAACGGCAAGAACATCGTAGATTATAAGGCTGCGCTGATGCTTGAGCATCCTCCAGAAACAATGACAATAGTAGGGGGAGGCTACGTTGCAGTAGAGATAGGAACCATATACGCAAAAATGGGAAAGAAAGTTAGGATAATAGCGCGATCCGGCATACTCTCTCATTTTGACAAGGAGGCCTCAAGTATCGTCTCTGCCAGAATGAAGGAGCTCGGCATTGAGGTTTACACATCAATGCCGGTTGCATTTTCCGGAAATCAGGTCCAGCTTGGAGATGGGACAAAGATTGACTCTGATGTTATGCTTGTTGCTGTGGGGCTCGAGCCATATACCGAGGGGCTTGGGCTGGAGAATACCAAGGTTTCCAAAGACGGCAGAGGATTCATAAAGGTAAACAGAAGACTCGAGACGGAGGACAGCAACATAATGGCCCTTGGCGATGTGGTTGGTGAGCCAATGCTTGCACACAAGGCGATGAGGCAGGGTGTGATTGCAGGTGAAGTCGCTGCGGGACTTGACTCTGAATTTGATAATGCAGTGATACCTTCTGTGGTGTTCTCTGATCCTGAGATAGCTGCAGCTGGGGAGATTGGCGGGGAAGGGCTTGTGAGTGCAAAGTTCCCGCTAAGCGCGCTCGGAAAGGCGATAGCGATAGATGAGACCAAAGGTTTTCTGAAGGTTTTTTACAACAAAGATAAACTAGTTAAGGGAATAGAGATAGTGTCGCAGGACGCAGGCAACATGATCTCCGAAGCAGCGGAGGTTATAGAGATGGGAGGTACGCTAGAGGATATTGCTGATACTATACACCCCCATCCGACAATGTCGGAAGCGTATATGGAAGCCGCAGAGGAAGCACTCGGCAGGCCCATACATTTTTTTACCGGTGATTAGATTAAGGTAAAGCTTGTTACAAATAAAGACTATCCGCAACTCAGGAAGATATACGATGCATTTGAAGTAAGCGAGAGTGCGCACATATGCATTGCTATAGGAGGCGATGGAACTTTCGTTAAGGCGGCAAGGGAGCATGATGGACCTATACTGCCGATAAGATACGATGAGCAGGGAAGTATGGGCTTCTATGCAGATGTGTCAATGACTGACTTGGATAGAGTCATACGTCTCCTGAAAAATGGGAAATACAAAGTTGAGAGTATAGGCGGAAGGATTGCTCTAAGATACAAATCAAGGCAATACTACGCTGTTAATGAGGTCTCTCTCCACAACATAGCGCAGGAGGTAAGTTTCAGGGTGTATGAGGGTGCATCTACAAAGCATCCCATATACCCTTATGCGATGAGCGGGGACGGGCTGATAGTAACGTGCAGTGTCGGCTCTACAGCATATAACAAATCCGCAGGGGGGCCCATCATACTTGATAACCATGTATTCTGCACCACGTTCATAAACGCTGACGGGCCCTACAATAACCCTATCGTACTAGGATGCGACAAAAAACTCAGGATTGATATAGTAAAATATGAGGGGATACTGAGGTGTGATGGGATTGAGGTGGCAATGCTGCGCAAGGGCGATTCTTTTATGGTTAATATCTCAAAAAAGAACCTGCGCATAGTCAGATTCCCTTCCATGAAGGAGGAACTCTCTGATAAGCTTGACAGGATAATAAGGCGCAGGATGGTCAGGTAGAAGTTGCGTTGCCCCTGTCGGCCCTGAACATTTTGTAGGTTTTGGGCTTCAGTTTAAGTATAATGTACTCAAATGCCTTCTCAGGGCTGCTCTGCTGGCCGCAGGAGAAGACGTCCACAGCAGCATAATTTCCTTCCGGCCATGTGTGTATGGTGATGTGGCTTTCCTTTATCAGCGCTATTACCGATACGCCTCCGTCGATGCCACCCTTGAGATTCTGGAACTTCTTGATTATGGTTTCCACTATGTGCATATTCCCTATCTTCGCAGATTCGGATATTACTCTGGATAAGAACTCGGTGTCATGGAGGAGTTCTGGGTTGATATCGTAGAGGTTGCCATATACGTGCTTGCCAGTGACAAGTTCTTTCTTGCTTATAGTCTTTGTCCTCTGTGATGCTCTTGTCTCAGGCATTTGATTACCAAGAATTTGCAGATATGATAGGTTTAAATAAGAATATAAATATTTGCTGTTTTATCTGAATACCGCATGCATGCTCCAGCTTTTAATTACTGCGCGTGTATTGTATATTGGTTTTTAGATGAGAGGAGGATTGCTTTTCAGCGAGACCACGCCTTACGGATCGTCTACTGTCAGGGAGGTTGACAAGGTATTTTATTTCGGCAGGACTAAATTCCAAAATGTTCTGATAGCGCGCAGCCCGACAATAGGAACATTCCTGGCGCTTGATAATGTAATACAGTCTTCGGAGATAGACTGCCACGTATATCATGAGGTTCTAGTCCATTCTTCCATGCTTACTGTAAGGAACCCGAAGAAGGCACTCATACTTGGAGGCGGGGAGGGAACTACGGCAAGCGAGCTTCTAAGGTATAAGGATGTGTCTATTGATTGGGTCGAGATAGACGGAGAGGTAGTCAGCCTGTGCAAGAGATACTTGCCATACGCGCTGAAACGGCAGGACAAGCGTGTCAATCTTGTCATAGGTGACGCAATAGATTTTGTATATAAGGCAAAAGACAAGTACGATGTGATATTCGGAGATCTGATAGACCCTTATCAGGTGCCGATTGCTACAGATGTATACAGCGAACGTTTTGCAAGGCAGATAAGCAAGATCCTAACTAAAGATGGCGTATACGTGACGCTAGGATGGGATCTGAAAAAAAGCGGATGGGATTACTCGCAGATGCCTGTTTACCTGAAAAAGGTTTTTCCTGTGGTAAGGGCCATGAATTTCTATATGCCGGGATTCAGCATGGTCTTCACCCTTATTATTGCGTCTAAGGATAGGGATCCGAAGTCTATAAGCCCTGAGGAGATATCTAAGCGTGTTGCGGGTCTGGATGGCAGGCTCAAGTATTACAACCCGCATGAACATCTGGCGCTTTTCTCAATGTATGATAAGACTCCTGGGCTTCATCCGTAATTCCTTTCAGTCCTTTATGAACGCGTATCCTAGGGCCATATATACCAGCTTTGCTACCAGGTAATTTGGAGCTGTCATGCCTCCGATAGGCGCTAGTTCATTGAAGTCTATCCCCACAAGATTCTTTTCCTTTATCACGCTCTTCAGTATCTGAGTAAGCTCAAAAAAGCTTAAGCCGTCTGGTTCGGGAGTGCCAGTACTTGGCAACTGCGAAGGATCTATCACGTCTGTATCTATGGTTATGTAAACGTTCTCCCTGGTCCTTCTGATTATCTCTTCGGAAACTTCTTTTAAGGTCATGTTGTGCATGTCTTTCCTGTAAAGTATATCTTTGCCGTATTTTGTTGCGCTTGTCTCATCGATGCTCCTCACGCCTACACTGAAACAGCTATCGCACCTTTCCCGTGCACGGGCCATTATGCATGCGTGGCAGTATTTGCTTCCCATGTATTCATCCCTGTAATCCGAGTGCGCATCGAAGTGTATTACGCTGAAATCCTTGACATGTTTTGATACCGCATATATAGCCCCTACTGCAACCGTATGCTCGCCGCCGAGAACCACCGGCATCTTTCCGTCTTTCAGTACCTTTGAGACTTCTTCCTCTATGGACCTTACAGTCTCTTCTGGAGAGTTGAGGTTCGGGGCAAGCTCGTCAGTTGTAAATATCTTTATCTTCTCAGTTATGTCGCATCCGAACTCCTCGTTGTATGTCTCCATGTTCCTGCTTGCGCTTATTATCTCGTGTGGACCATCCCTGGCACCTGACTTGTATGTTGTCGTAGAATCATAAGGGACGGGAAGCACGACCACCTCGGCTTCTGAATATTTGGGGTTTTCTACCCCAAATAGGTTGTATTTTGGCATAGGGTTGTTGAGTTCCATAAAATCACACGTTGAATCTTCAGTACAAATATATTTAATCCTGTGAGAGGATATCATATTATAGAAATAGGCCAGCAAACCCTAAGGTTTGCTGGCAAGGCGACCAGTTTTAGTCTTCCCACGCTAAAAACTAGTTGTTACTATATAATACACCTATATTTAAAAATGTTTCTTAATAGTGGAAATCATATGAGAACTTTCCTTACTTTGGATTACTACGGCTTGGCGCTTGCGGCCGCTCTGGGAGTGGCTATATTCCTCCTTGGAATGGGTAATGGTGGTTATTACCTTGTTGTGCTCGTAATCTTCCTCCTACTCTCCTCTTTTGTGACCAATTTTGGAAGGAGGGTAAAGAGGCGCAGGGGCGTTTATGAGAGCAGCAGGACCTGGAAAAATGTAGCTGCAAATGGGCTCATGCCACTTATCGTGGTCGCATTGGCAGCTTCGGGTATTATAGGCGGGGCTGGGGCGCTTATAGCGTATGCAGCAGTAGTTGCAGGTATAACCGCAGACAAGTTTGCAAGCGAGATTGGGACTCTTGGACCAAGCCCTGTTATGATGCTTACTCTAAAAAGGGTGAGAGTTGGAACTTCTGGAGGCGTTACTCTCCAGGGGCTCGCGGCAAGCTTTATCGGAGCCTTCATTATCGCATTGACTGTTTTCAACGCTGGCGGCCTTTTTGCAATAATTGTAGTTGCAATATCAGGGTGGGTTGGTGGTGTTGCCGATTCTGCCTTGGGATTCTTTGAGGAGAAGGGATACGGGAACAAATACACGTCCAATTTCGGCTGCGCGTGCGCTGCTTTTGCCGTAGCACTACTCTTTTTAATTTTGTTATAGAGAATTTTTTATGGAAAGTTATGATATGGATTATTTCCTTGGGATGCTTAGGAAGGTTTCCATTGAAAATGATAGCCTCTCTGGCGTTTGTGAGGACCTTATTGGCCTGCTCAAGGATGTCTCAGGTGGAGGCAGGATAAAGGTTGGGTATGTATCTGGTATAATAACATCTGACGGAAAGGAGCATATTGATAGAAATATGGCATTGCTAAAAAGAAACACGTCCAAGATAAGGGAATCTGTTGGTTTTCCGGTGTTCTCTGCTGCCGATATATTTCACAATGAATCTTATGATAAGTTTGGCGGGATTGAGGAGCATGAATGGTACGCCTTTTGGAGAAATGTGCTAAAGAGCGGTTATATTACAGAAGTATTCATGACCCCGAGATGGGAGCACTCCGCAGGAGCGAAGGATGAGTTTGCTACTGCCGGGGAAGCTGGAATTCTGGTAAACCACACGTTTGCCAAGCCTGAAGTGCATGAGCCTGCGGATACTAATACGCAAGCATAAATTGCAATAGATATAGATGGTCCAGTAACTTGCGCCAGCCGGGATTTGAACCCGGGTTTTCAGCTTTTTCTTCTGTTGAATGGGAAGCTGATATCCTACCAGGCTGGATTACTGGCGCGGTGCGTCAATGTTTGGCTATCTTATATATGTAAGCTTTGCCCTGTCCTGCTGGTACTGATCTGTATTTCCTGAAGCAGCATCGTTTATCTCTTTTATTATCTTCTCTGTTTCCTTCCGAATCTTGTTTATGTTCTCCAGGTTTACATTTACTTTTATGATCTTCATCAGCACCTCTAGGACGGATTTGGCCGCGTTGGCGTCTATCTCAAGCATGCCAGTCTCGCCCATAAGGCAAGTGGAAGGTATCTTGTTTTTCTTGCCGAATACAAGCAGCAGCCCTGCTGAGCCCCATATAGTTCCTGCTGCCTTGCCAATGACTACGCCGTTCTTGGCGAGTGCTGCGCGTGCTTTCTTTTCTGATGTAACCCCGAATACCTTCGGGTGGTCTATGTATCCGTTGCCTGCGCTGTAACCGCCTATGGTGTATATCTCCCTGCCGCCCAGTTTCTTGAAAAACCTCACTATCTTCTCGTTGACTTCATACTGCCCTTCAGGGCTTCCTGCCTGCGTATCCCCAATTAGTATTATTATGCTCCTTCCTTCGCTGTTTGTTGTAACGTAGAACCTGTTGCTTATTAGCCTGAAGCCTCCTTCCTTAAGCATAACTGTCTGGTGCATGAAATGCGGGGAATACAGGGTTGCGAACCTTTTTGCCTTGAGCTCGTTTTTGAGATGCTCGCCGACTAAGCTTCCCACGTTGCCTATGCCGGGCAGGCCTACCAGTAATATCGGCTTGTTTAGCTTGATATTTTTTTTATAGTATATTTTTGTCTTTTCCATTTACCTCTACCTGCGTTTTCACGGCAAAATTTACCTGTTTATACCTGGAGATTATTTTCTCTGCGGCCTTTATCTTGCTCTCTGCATCTATATAGCTTGGCCCTGTGGCAGTAATTCTGTACTTTGGCGCGCCGACATACAATACTTCAACTCCGCTTTCTTCAACCTCGGAGAGTGCTTTCTTTATTATCTTTATGCCTTCCTTTGTGTCTGTAGTGCTTATTGTTGTATCGTATGATACAGTGTATTTCTTTGGCTTTATTGTCTTGTCCACTATCTCCTGGAGCTTCTTTGCGAACTCTTTGTTGGGAAATATTTCTTGGCTGTTTTTTTTGCTGAAAATAGTCTCGATGAGATCGTAGTATGTAGAGAATTGCGAAGATGCCTGGGAAGCGGCTTCAGCGCGTTCTTCCTGCGATGATGCAGCCTGCGCAAATATGCCTTCTGCGCGTTTCTCAAGGCTATATTCTGTTATTTTGTCTTTCTTCTCCTTAGTGCTGACCTTCTTTAGGGATATGTCTATGGTGCGCTTGTCCTTGTCTATGTATATTACTTTGGCAACATCCTGCTGACCTTCTTTTATAAACTCGTGTATGTTCTTTATCCATCCAGACGATACCTCTGCTATTGGAAGATATGCCTCAAGATCATATTCTACTAGCTTGCAGTATGCGCCGTGCGGAGCTATCTTGCTTATCTTGATAAGGACGAATTCCCCTGTATTAGGCATCTCTTTTTTTATTATCATCGATCTCAGCGCTCATCTGCTTATTTCTATCTTCTTTTTAGTCCTCTTGCCGAATACCCTTTCCGAAGATTTTTTGCAGGCTGAACACTCGACCATGACTTTTTGCCTTTTTCCAAGTTTCTTAGGATGAATCTTTGGTTCTACGCTGCCGACATAACCTCGGATTGCCCTGTCGTGCCTTCTTGTTCCGACGCTAAGCTGAGATTGTGCTTTCTTTGAGTACATTCTTACTGTGTGTTTTGTGTGTTTTTTGCAGAACCTGCAGTACGACATTATCTCCTTTTTTATTTTCATTATTTCAATCCTCAGTTTATTATTACTCCTATTTTATTGCTGATTATAAAATTTATATCAGAGTCTTTCTCGAGCTCCACCACCTGGTTCTGCTCGAAAGGTCCTATTTTTTTCCCCTCCTGGTTTATTATCTCTGGGGTTTTTGTTGTTATTTTTACCTTAGTTGTCTTTGATAAAGATGATGTTTCGTTAATTATCTGTTTTATGCTATCATATGTGCTCCGCTCCTCTTCCGGAACTTGAGCAGGCAGTTGTTTATTGTACGCAAGATATATTAATATCTTTTGCATGCGCTTGGTTTTTAAGGTCTTTTCGGCTTTTTCGAGATTTTCAGCGGTGCTTTTGTTTGTCTCGTCTTCGGTGTTTCGCAAGTCTTCGATCTTTTTCCTGAGTTTTATATAAAAATCAGGAGCGAGCTCTGTCATCTCACCATGCCTCGCTTCTGTTTTTATTATATTGAATATTTCATCCGGCTGCGCGTTTCTTTCCACTTTAACACCTGTTGTTTTCCACTATTATTTTATTTATTTTGTTGATTTTATTATTTTTTTGTAATGTTACTTACTTACATATATACATATAGCTGCACGAATAGTGGAAATATGCTCCCTATCTAGCGAGGGGTGGATTTGAACCACCGATCTCCGGGTTATGAGCCCGGCGGGCACTCCAGGCTACCCTACCTCGCTTCATATCATAATTAGCCCTTGCCTTTATTATAATTTATGCATACACTCCGTATACAATAAAATAAGCAGCAGCTAAACCTTGCTTGCCATGTTTGCCAGCATGGCCTCGAGCTGTATCCTCTCGTTCGCTCCCTGTACTATCCTGAAATTGCACTCTCCTATCTCCTTTATTACATCCAGCTTTTTGGAATCAGGAAGGTCCATTCTCAGTGCTTCTCTATGCGCCTGTATCAGGACATCTTCCCCACTCATTCCATAACTCAGCAGCAGCACCAGAAGTTCCTTCCTCGCTCCATTGAAATCCCCTTTAGCTGCACAGTTCAGCATGGCAACAACTTCCTTTGGTCTTGCTCTAGCAGATATCTCATATACCTCCTTTTCTGTTATCTCCTTGCTTATCACTGCCGCACTCTGCATCACGTTTGAGAGGCGCCTCAAGTCGCCATCGCTTACATAAACAAGAGCCTCCCTGGCTTTAGCATCTATCTTAAGACCCTCTCCTGCGGCAACTCTGTCAACATAGTTGTTTATTTCCTCTTCGTTGAGCGGCTTGAACCTGAGAACCACGCACCTGCTCTGTATAGGTTCTATTATTTTGCTTGCATAGTTCGCACTCAGTATGAATCTTGTAGAAGCGGAATACTTCTCCATCGTCCTCCGCAGGGCGTGCTGGGCCTCAGACGTAAGCGCATCTGCTTCATCAAGAAATATTATCTTTATGTTTCCCTTGGATAATGGCAGCGTCCTGGCGAACTCCTTTACCCTCCCTCTTATCACATCTATGCCTCTCGAATCGCTCGCGTTGAGCTCCAGGAAAGCCTCAGAGAACATATCCCCGTACAGTTCATTAGCCATCGCTATCGCAGAGGTGGTCTTTCCCACGCCTGCCGGCCCGGCAAATATCATGCTTGGGAAACCGCCTGACTTCACGAACGCCTTAAGGCGGCTTATGATGACCTTCTGGCCTATGACCTCATCAAGCCGCGAAGGGCGGTACTTTTCAGCCCAGTGTATATCAAGAGTCGCCATAGGATACACTAAGAATACACTCTAAAGCAATAAAAAATGGATAGGAAACAAAGCCCTATACTCTGCGCCCCCTTCTCCCTCCAGGCCTCTTTGTGGTGTCTGTGGGTATAGGGGTGACATCCTCTATGCTGCCTATCTTGAGACCGCTCCTTGAGAGCGCCCTTACTACTGACTGCGCTCCCGAGCCAGGTACCTTCGACCCATGCCCTCCAGGCGCCCTTATCTTTATGTTGATATTTGTAATATTCTTCTCTATCGCAACAGCCGCGACCTTATAAGCCGCCTGCATCGCCGCGTGCGGGGATCCTTCTTCATGATCCGCATCGACAACCATGCCACCACTGCCCGTAGCAAGAGTCTCTGATCCAGAAAGATCAGTAAGCGTGATTATTGTGTTGTTTTTTGAAGAGTATATGTGTGCTACTCCCCACCTTATGCCTTTCTGCTTATATTTCTCCTGAGCTTCAGTAACAGCTGCTTCGTAAGATATATCTCTTTTCTTGCTTGCCTCCTTCTGCTGCACGTTCTGCTGCTTCTCCGCAGCCTTCTTCTTCTTTTTCTGGTCAGCCATGAATCATCACATCAGTTGTTCTCCTTGCTCTCCGTCGGTCTTGGTGCCCCAGCCTGCGTTCCTTCCTTAGCCTTCGGTTCCAAGTCTATAGGCCTATAATATCCTATCTTCTTCTCTGCTTCTACAGGAACCAGATATCCTGGGGAACTCACCTTCTGCCCGTCTACAGCTATAAAACCGTGAACTATTATCTGCCTTGCTTGTTTGACGCTTCTAGCAAGCCCAGCCCTGAAGACAACAGACTGCAGCCTCCTGTCCAAAAATGCATTAGGTTTTATAAGCAATAAATCATCGATCTCCGCATCGGAAGGGACAACCCCGTACTTTACGAGCCTCTTGACTATGCTCTCGCCTGTCTCCCTGCTTGCCCTTCCAGCAAGAACCTCCCTTATATTCATCCTTATCCTGCTTACTTCAGTATTTATCCTCCAAAGCTCCCTGAGGTTCTTGAGCCCGTATCGCTCCTTAAGCTCGTGCTCTTCCTCAATCCTATTCTTATTCCACATTAACTTTGATTTCTGGTACTTCTTCCTTGTTCTTTTAGGAGCTCCCATTCAAACACCACTCACTTAGCTGCTGTTCCTCCAGGCGCCCCAGCTTTCTGCGGTTTTGCCGCCTCCTTCGCGGCTTTCTTTGTAACTCCTACTGCAGAGCCAGTCCTTCCTGTATTGCTCGTCTTCTGCCCGCGGACCTTCTGTCCATACTTATGCCTGAATCCGCGCCAGTTTTGTATCTTCACGTCAGCATCAATATCCTGTTTTGACCTCACTATAAGATCGGTGCCTACAAGCTGCATGTCCTCTCCTGTACCAATATCTGCTCTCCTATTGAGCAGAAACGCAGGCACTCCGTATTCTTTAGGACTTTTGACAACCTTTTCTATAACAGAGAGTTTGCTTTCCTCAAGAGTGCCTATCCTCTCGCTTGCCTTTATACCTTCCTTTTCCTCTATAGCAATAGAGAGCGCCCTTGCAAGATTATGCCCTATTCCCTTAATCTGCATAAGTGAATGTTCAATATCATAATTTCCCTTTATGTCCTTCCCCAAAAGCCTTATTATCCCTGCCTCCTCCTTATGCTGTTCCTTCCCAGCATGTTCTCCAGTATTCTCTTCCTGCGCCAATAAATCACATAAGTATAGCTAATTATTTGAGCAAATCTTATATGTAGCAGAGGTTTATATAACTTTTGCTGTCGTTCCTCATATTCCCCAAACCCAAACCTGCTCGCCGCATCTCTGCAGAAACCACAAAATCCATAAGGCATAAAAATACAAAGATGGATAAACCAACATGACAAAGCCGAAAAGAAAACGTCTGAGCAACAAGGATCTCTCAAAAGTGGCGGAAGGGTTATCTAAGGCAAATACTTCCCTGGCCGTGCTGCAAGGCAGATTCTACGGGGTAAGCAAAAAAATAGCCGCACGTACAAAAACAGACATATCAGAAGGTATAATAGACGAGCTCGAGGATATAAATGCGCACCTTAAGAAAGCAAGTTCAGAACTGGAAAAGGCATGCACAAAAATCAGAAAGCTATGAAGCTAAGAGATAGCATAATCGATCATCTCTTTGGTCCTACTTATTCCAATTGCACATATGAGCTTTCCAAGCCTAGGTCCGCTATCCTTGCCTATCAGCGCCCTGTACAGAGTGGCAAAGAAGTCCTTAGGCTCAACTCCGCTCTCACGTGCTACTGAATATATCATATTATGCACATCAACCTCACCCATATTTTCCGCCAGCTTCCCTGTGAGCGTAGCAAGAGCCTCCTTATTCTCGCTTACCTTTGATTTAGACACAGAAAAATTATATTTCTCAGGCATATGCCCACGCTTTATCCATTCATTTATATAAACCGAGAGATACCTGACCCCTTCCGGGTCATTCAGAATTTTACCAACCTTTTCCCAGTCCCTATATATCTGAAAGTTCAGGAGAACATCCACAAATCTAGCTTCCCACAGCCGTTTGGAAGTTGAAAGGGAATAAGCCTTCAGTTTCTTCTCGTCAGCCCTGTTCTCTGGGGCTTTCAGTGAAGAGAGCCTCTCAAACTCTCCATATAGCAGAAGCAGGGAATCCCCATCAGCCTCTATGTCCTTGTTCTGCTGGATATTTGGCTCCACCAGCACATATTTTAGCATCTCGGGAGGAATAAGCCTAAGAACCTCTGCGACACTCATGCCTATGCCTTTGGATTTTGAGTATTTGTGCCCGTGTATCAGGACAAAGCCAAACTTAAACGGCACTGGAGGATCGTTCTGAAGAATCTTAGTGTGTATGGCATATGCGGTATCCCAACTTCCCCCTTTTGTCATATGGTCGACCCCGCCTCCCTCTATGCTTGTACCGAAAATCGTCTGCCATGAAGGCCAGTGCAGACGCCACTGAAGTTTATACCTATGATCAGATATACTGTTCCTCCCTACATATCCGCATCCTTGCGTATATGCGGTTTTCCTATCGCATGCATACTCATACGCATCCCCACTATGCGATAATACCCTGGTTGTCGCTATCTTGCCGCACTTCTCGCATATTGGCATAATAGGGCTCCAGTCCTTCATAGACTCTATTGGCTTCCTTGAGCTAGAAGCAACAACCTCCTTAACCTCGTCTTCCCTGCCAAGGTAGATTCTCGCAAACCTATCAAACTCTCCCTTCTCGTACATCTCATTTGCCTTAAGGAGCCTTACCTCTATCTTCAGGGCCTTCATTATCTCCTCCGCCTGCCCCAGATAATGTTCACCATAAGACCTGTGGCATCCAAGAGGGTCAATTACATGCACAAGCGGCTTCCCAAGTTCGCCCTTAAGCCTTTCTTCATAGTCCTTTAACTCGAATGGCACACTGTCAAAAGCATCTAAAATATCCCCAACAAATACATACTCTGCGTCGACCCCGCCAGCTTTCATCGCCTCCTTTATTACATAAGGGTATAGGAATTCGCACACAGTTCCAAAATGCGCAGGACCGCTGGTAGTCATACCACCGCTTATCACGAAAGGTGCCTTTTTCCTACTTATTACCTCCTCAGCAATCAATTCTGACCAGTGTTTATCCTTTACATCTTCCTTCCTGCCAGTCATATATACCAATCCAAGGTCGTCAAAAGTAAATTGTCATGGCTTTATTTTAACCCTTCCTATAATGACTCTTATTAACTCCGCTAAGGCCAAAGCGGCAATACGCCCACAGCCCAACATATTAAATTCTACTTACGCAGCCCAAGCTTAACGAAAAGCGCAACTGTCTCTTCATGCCCAAGGTATTTAGGTGCACTAGTTACCCTTGTAATATCACCTCCTGAAATCTCATACACTTCTTTGCCGGCTTCTATTGCAAATTCAACCTCAAGCCCAACTCCGCCTAGTACAAAGCCATGAAATCTGGTGAATACAAGAAGATCGCATTCCTTTACAATATCCAAATAAAATTGCATGTCCCTTATGCCATGCTCTTTCACATCAGCAGGATTTACTATATCTACCGTGCCAAACTTCCTTGCAATAAGGCTCAGCTGGTATGATTCTTCTTCCGTCCCATAATCGGGCTGCGCGTGCGCAAAGTAAATCCTCTTGAGTTTCGTATCCTTGAGTAATATGGATCGCGCTTCATTAACTACATCCTGCCTGGAAGGCATTCTAATAAATTCTCTCATCACGCAACATAACTATGGTAAAAACAATTCCATTAAAAGCCTTCCGCAGCTGGCACTTAGATAAAACGCCAAGTACATTATAAATATTTATAGATAGAGATAATCAAAATCAATTCAGGGCCCGTAACTCAGTTTGGCTAGAGTGGGTGGCTTTTAACCACCAAGTCAGGGGTTCAAATCCCCTCGGGCTCATCATCCGCCCCTGTTCTCCTTTCCTCTTGTCCAAGATAATATTCCAGCTATTGCAAGTATAACTATTGATGTTATCATTACAGCATGGAATCCCACCATAAAATCCTTCGATATCCCTCCCACTATTTTCGAAGTGCCTATAAAAACTTCAAATGCAACCGCACGCGGCACCGCAAGGGAAGCAACAGTTATCACCATAACAAAGCTGCCAAGAGTGCCAAGATTGCCCATGAGCCTAAGAAGCCCAGATATGCTCCCATACGAATGCGTTTCTGCATTCGACATTACTGCACTGTTGTTTGCAGGATAAAACATCGACGATCCCGTCCCAGCAAGAACGGAACCCAATATAACTATGTATATGTAAGATGTCGCGGTCATTGTCAAGTAAACAACCACGCCTGCTGCCATGAGGCATATACCAGCCGTAGCTATTTTTTTCGCCCCATACTTATCCGAGAAGCGCCCCATGAAAGGTCCAAGAGAACTGCTGATTATATAACCAGGTACCAGGAGCAACGCCGCATTGAAAGGGCTTATCCCACGCACTCCCTGAAGGTACATTATGAGCGCAAACACAACCCCTATATAGCCGAGGCTCTGGAAAAACGAGGCAAGCATCGAATTCCTAAGTATTCTGTTCCCAAAAGCCTTGAAGTTAATCGTAGGGCTTGCGGCTTTCTTGTCAACCTTTACAAATAAGTAGAGCAGCGCTATCCCAAAAATTAGCATAGCAAAATTGATGTAACTCAATCCTACTGTTGATATTGTTATTGCACCATAAGATACTAAAAGCAACGAAGCAGCCAACATACCCATGCCGAATAGGTCAATCTTGCGTTCTGATAAAACCCCGTCCCTAAGATACCTGATCCCAAAAATTACTGCAACAATGCCTATCGGCACATTGATATAAAATATATACCTATATCCGATAAATGTGGTTATTATACCTCCCAAGACTATGCCCAAGACGGACCCAAAGCCCCACCCAAGCGATGTAAATCCATAAGCCCTTCCAATCCTCTTCCTATCAAAAGTGTCTGCAATGATTGCGCCGCTATTCGATTGCATCAGTGCGCCTCCTATAGCCTGCACGGCCCTTCCAAGTATAAGGAGTATGTCAGTTGGCGCTAGCCCGCAGAAAAAAGAAGCCACGGTAAATACTGCGAATCCAAGATTGAACATTTTGCTTCTTCCATAGATATCACCTATCTTGCCGAGCTGGGTCGAAGCTACAGAGACAACAAGGATGTATATCAGTATAACCCATATCATTGTGGCTATACTCGAGTGGAGCTGCTGCACCATCACAGGCAGTGCAAGGAGCACTATCGTGCTGTCTATGGCAGACATCATGACCCCAAGCACAAGCACGAACAATATCATGTTCTTGTGCCTTTCCGTCAACAAAGGCCTGCCTTTCTCTGCCATAAGATCCATGCACTATCCCTGATGTGCTACATAGCATTGGGGGGAACACTGTGGGCAGTATATTATGGAATTGTTTCCGCGCACAACACACGCAGCGCAGAAATACCCTCCGCAGCTGCCGCATGCATATATTGTACCTTCATCACTTCCACACTGGCTGCACATGAATTCGGACATACTATAACTCTAAACATAAAACTTAAAAAATAGCAAACAAAAAAGAGAAAAAAAGAGAAAAAGAAAAATAAAATTAATTTACTTCAAAAGTAGCTACTCTCTTGAAGAGGATATTGTATAGCAGAGCAAAAACAAGCCCGCCTATAAATCCTCCTATAAGGCCCACCACAATCCCAATGACTACAGTAATTACTCCAGCCACAGGACCTCCTGCAAACCCTATCAACCCATATATGAGCCCTATTATGCCAGAAATTATGGCATAAAACTTTGCAAAAGACACATAGTCTATCGTTTCCACTTTTATTCCCATACATTCACTTTGTTTTGTAATATAAACAGCACAAAAGCTTATAAGCCGAAGCAGAGCGCATCAATATCTAACCGAACCTGCCTCCTCTTCCCCTGTGGGGTCTCCCATAGCCCCGGTTGAACCCGCCTCTATAATCCCTAGCGCCTCCTTCCCTTCCGAATTCGCGCCTTCTGCCTCCGCTCCAAGGAATCTTGATGTTCCTGTATTTTTCTACGCTCAGCTTTATCTCCTTCAAGTCCACATTAGCGTCGTAGACAATGTCGTTGATTATGCCTTTTTCGTTAGGGGTTATCAGAGTGAAAGCCCTGCCTTCCTTTCCCATTCGTGCGCTTCTTCCTACCCTATGGACATAAACAAAAGGATCCTCAGGCGCATCGAAATTTATTATATCGGTTATGCCTTCTATATCAAGCCCACGCGCAGCCACATTTGTTGCTATGAGGAATTGCGACCTGTTCCTGAAATGATGCAGAGAGGTCTCCCTCTTCGCCTGCGTCATGCCTCCGTGAAGCACCATTGCGTCGTTTCCCTGCTCTATTATAACTTTGTACACAAGATCCGCTTCTCTCTGTGTTCTGACAAATATTATAGCCTTCCTTGGTTTATTCTGGTCTATATAGGCAAGAAGCGCGGCAAACTTAAGATTACGCGGGACAACAAAATAGAAATGCGTTATCGTTTTCACTGAAAGCTCGTCTTCCTTGCCCACTATTACTGTTGCATAATCACGCTTCATATGCCTCTGCGCTATCCCTACAATCTCCTTCGGCATTGTCGCAGAAAAAAGAAGCAACTGTTTGTTCTCAGGAACGCTTGATATTATCCTTTCTATATCTGCTATAAAGCCCATATCGAGCATCGTGTCTCCTTCATCAAGGACAAGGAAACGCACCTTATCAAACCTAAGCGCTCCTCTTTCCATGAGATCCAGAACACGCCCAGGCGTGCCTACCAATATCGTGGCCCCCTGTCTTATCCTATCTATCTGCGCATTTATTGATACACCGCCGTATACAAGCACCGCCTTCTCATGTACCGCGCGGGCCAGCCTGTCAGTAACTGAGAATATCTGCACTGCGAGCTCTCTTGAAGGCGCCAGTATAACTGCGTAAATCCCGCGTTCCTTCCTAGAACCCTGCATTATTGGCATCAAGAATGCTATGGTCTTTCCTGAGCCTGTCTTTGCCCTTACTATTGCGTCGCGACCGCTCAGGGTGATCGGAAGCGCAATTTCCTGGACTTCTGTAGCTGTGGTAAAGCCCATCCTCTCAAGTTCAGCTACGAGATCCTGCCTGAGCTGCATATCAGAAAATCTTTTCAAGTTAACACTCTGACGATAATTACTGTATAAAATATACCTATAACTATATTAAGGCATTATCGCAACTCTCCAATTAATAAACATTGGAAGAATATTCATGTTTATGAGGAAAGCAGTAGTAGGCGGTACGTTTGCATTCCTGCATAAAGGACACAGGAAGCTTTTAAGCAAAGCCTTCTCCATAGGCGATAGTGTATATATAGGCCTCACTACAGACACCTATGTCAAAAACCAAAAGCCACTAACACAAACCTACTCGCATAGGCTCAAGCAACTGAAGGAATTCGCAGCAAAATATGACAAGAGATACAAAATCAGCCCGCTTAAGGACAAATATGGCCCTACACTTACAAAAGAATTTGATTATATAATAGTGAGCCCTGAAACAACCAAGACAGCCAAAGAGATAAATGCCATAAGAAGGAAAAACCATCTACACCCTATAAAGATAATAGTCGTTAGATATGCAAAGGCATACGACGGCAAGCCAATATCATCGACAAGAATAGCTCGCGGAGAGATTGACAACCAGGGCAAAAGAGTAAAATTACCGCCAAAAATACCGGCAAATAAGCCTGCTAAGAGACGCGCTGGCAGAGCGCAGTAAGCACTATGTAAACCACCGACTTTTTATATTATAAACGCACCAATAAATTGGCGATAAAATGGAAGCATATTGTGTAAAATGCAAGCAGAAGCAGGAAATGAAAGAGGCAAAGGAGGTTACAATGAAGAACGGGAAGAAGGCGACATCTGGCAAATGCCCTGTATGTGGAACAAAGATGTTCAAGATAGGAGGCAAGTGAAGGCACACACAATCATGCCATAAATATAGTTTCAATATTTTCCCATGCCCAGCACAAAAGTAGAGATACTTGGGATCTCGGGCAGCCTCAGGAAAGGCTCGTACAATACGGCTCTCCTGCATGCTGCCAAGAAACTTATGCCTGCAAACTCGGGACTCGAAATCTTCGACATATCTGGAATACCTGAATATAATCAAGATACAGAAAGCAACCCTCCAGAGAAAGTAGTCAGGCTAAAGCAAAAGATAAGAGAATCAGACGCGCTGCTTATATCCACACCTGAATACAACTACTCAATACCGGGAGTTCTAAAAAATACGATAGATTGGGCGTCACGTCCCGATAATCCATTTGACGGCAAGCCTGCCGCAATAATGAGTGCATCTATAGGTGCCATGGGCGGTTCGCGTGCACAATACCATCTACGGCAGGTCTTTGTTTTCCTTAATGTATATGCGGTAGTAAAACCAGAGGTAATAGTTACATTTGCATCCGAAAAGATAGATGAAAACGGGGAACTAAAAGATGCAGAAGTTCAGAAAAGGATAAGCACGCTGCTTAGTAAACTGGTTGATTTTTCAATAAAAATTAAGAAATGAAATAAGGCTCCTACATTCAGCCAAAAACACGTAGCATCCAAAAAACAATGCCGATGGGCAAAACACAAATTATTAGCAAATCCCACACTGGCTAATCATTAGACCTTGAATCTTCTAAGCAATAGCGAGTTTGAGACAACAGTTACAGAGCTAAAAGCCATAGCCAGTGCAGCGAAAACAGGCAGAACCCCATAGATGCTGACTGTGAAGAATGGAATCAGAGCCCCTGCAGCCACTGGAATTAGGATTATGTTGTATGCAAATGCCCAAAAGAGATTTTGCCTTATCTTCATCATTGTCTTTTTGCCGAGCTGAAGAGCTGCAAACGCGTCGCGCAAGCTATTATTTATAAGGACTATGCTGCCTGCCTGAATGGCTATATCAGTCCCCGCGCCAATTGCTATGCCTACATCGGCTTTCATAAGCGCAGGCGCATCATTTATCCCGTCTCCAATCATTGCAACAACCTTTCCTTTCTCCTGCAGCCGCATTATCGCATCCATCTTATCCTTGGGCTTCGCCTGCGAAATTACATTTGTTATACCAAGCGCTTTGGCCACTGTCGCTCCAGCCCTTTCATTATCCCCAGTCATCATCCATATCTCATATCCAGCGCCTCTAAAAGCATTTACCACATCCTTGCTACCCACTTTTAGAGAATCAGCAAGAGCTATTGCTCCTATAACCTTGCCGCTGACACATACAATGAGCGTAATCCTGCCTTTAGCCTCCAGCTTCAGAAGCCGCTTTTCCAGTCCTATAACCTGTTTCTTGCTGAACAAATCCCTGTTCCCAACAACTATCCTTCTACCTTTCTTGTCTACTGCGACTACCCCACTTCCCTCCTTATAGGCAAAACTCCTTGGAAACTCCGGTTTTATGCCAGTCCTTCCGGTCCTTTTCATCACTGCCTTCGCTATTATATGCTCTGAATTTATCTCCGCAATAGATGCAAATTTCAGCACATCAATCTTCTTATAGCCTGGAACTGTCATTATCTCCTTGACATCAGGCCTGCCATCGGTCAGCGTTCCTGTTTTATCAAATACCACGGTATCTACCATGCTTGCCTTCTGCAGAGCCTCACCGCTCTTTACCAGTATACCTTCTTTTGCAGCCATGCCTGAAGACACCAATAGCGCTGCCGGAGTTGCTATTCCCAGCGCGCACGGACAAGCTATTATCAGAACGCTTACGAATACCAACATGGCGATATTAATGCCAACTCCGCCTACAAAATACCAGGAAAGCGAGGCTACAATACCTACAAGCACAACCACAGGCACAAAATAAGATGCAACTCTATCAGCAAGCGCCTGTACTGGAACCTTGCTAGATGCGGCATCCTGTACAATCTTTATTATCTGCGATAGCACAGTTTCTTCCCCAGCCTTGGAAACCTTAATCTTCATCGAACCGGTGATATTTATTGTACCTCCTATAACATTATCCCCAGGTCTCTTGGGAAGCGGAACACCCTCGCCTGTAATCATAGATTCATCAACAGAACTGCTTCCATCTACAACTACAGAATCTGCAGGTATCCGCTCACCAGGTTTTACCAACAGCAGGTCTCCTTTTCGTATCTGTTCCACATCAATTTCAACAACTTTATCGCCATCTATTCTGCGTGCTGCGTGCGGTTGCAGTGCTACCAAGGCGGATATGGCACCAGTCGCCCTTGATTCAGCCATCCTCTGCATGTAAGTTCCTGTAAGTATCAAAGAGATTACTATTGTAGAGGTATCAAAGTATACGCTTCCTGTATGCGATAGCGCAGGGACAAGAGTGACAAAAGCGCTATAAGCCCACGCCGTACTTGTGCCTATGGCAATCAGCGTATCCATATTTGCAGATTTGTTCTTAATTGCATCGATGATGCCCGCATAAAATCTCCTTCCAGAATAGAATTGGACCACGCTTGCCAGCCCAAGCATTATGTAATCTCCAAGTGGCACATGCAGAACATAGGTAAGCAGTGCGACAAGCACAGTAATCGGCCAAGAGACCAAAAGAGCATTCCGTAGAGATTCTATCTCTTTTTCAGGCCTCTCGAATTGGATCTTGCAGCTTGTACTGCAAAAATAATACTTCCTTCCTTCCCTCTGAGCGCTCAAAGCTGACGCCTTTTCGTCTACATACATGCCACATACTGGATCTGTTGCCATAGCTCCACATTTTTGTATTCAAAATAACAAAACATTTTCTATCGGGTATCGTGCCTACATGCCTAATTGGCCCACTGCAAATAATCCTCAATTTTTGACGTAAGCCTGAGGTCTCTTATCAAAGCTCTTCTTGCAGCTAGCCGAACAAAAGAGGTACAGTCTACCATTATACGTGCTCCTGAATTCGGAATTGCTCTTCACATCCATATTGCATACGGGATCTTTCATTTTCGCACCTTTAATCTTAACTATGATCTGTACAATGGCAGCCACATCATATCCTAATAAAATAAACGCAGAGTAGCTGCCTAGTCACTATCATATATTTATCTTCATGTAGCCTTTAGCACAATTCTCACAGCAGAAATCCATGGATTTCCCATTAATCATCTTTTTGTAACCGCCCTTGTATATCTCACAGCTGCAATGCGCACACGCAGTAAGCCTGGCCTTTAATGCTATCTCAAATATACTCTCGAATTTATCCGAAAGCCGCGCAACGAATCTGCGTCCTTCGGCAGTAAGATAATAGGTTTGCCTATCTCTCTCAGCCTTGCCCTTTGTATTGACGTAATGGTATTTTTTTAACTGCTTCAGGAATGGGTATATCTGCCCCGGGCTGACATTTTTGCCGGTTCTCTTCTTTACCTCATTCATTATCTCATATCCATGCTGCGCTTTCTCGCTTAACATCAGGACAGTAAATAGCTTTACCATATTCTTTATCTCTATATCCTTCATAAAACAGATATATCATATAATGATATATAAATAAGTTACTGTTGCAGATATAGAATAAGCATCTACTGAGGGACGATAAACACGGCAGAAACTGCGAATAAATGTATAACAGAAGAAGTTAGAGAAGCAAGCAAAACTATTCACTTCAAGTGCTTGAGAGTCAATAAAAAAGAATTGTGGCTCACGCACTTTGGTCTGGGCCCAAAATTGAATACTAGAGTGTCTGTTCGAATGTGGTTGTTTTTACATAAAAACTAGTCTGCACCACTTTATTATGAAAGGCGCAGCGAAGCCAAATCCTAAATAAAAATGGAAAATTAGAAAGGATAGTAATTGAAGCGCATCGCCTGAAGCACAAAGTGCGCTTCAGACACATCTCCGACACGAAGGATTTAAATAATTTGGATTTTGTATAAATTATATGCCAGGATTGAATTACCCAAAAGACCGAACACAACCAGATGAAGCATTAGGGCTCACTAACTACGAAAAAAAAGTTAGACGGAGACTAAACCCAGGTGAAAAAAAGGTATTTGATAGATATACAAAAGGAAAGCATTACCACCTTGTAGCTTGGGGTAAAGGTTATCCAGATTTTACTTTCGTAGATAGCCATAATAACCTTATTTTTAGAGAGGTCAAAACTGACTATGATAACCTTAGTGATGAACAACAAGAGGTTCTTAGTGCTATGAAAGCATCAGGATTAGATGTTGGTGTGGAGCAGTACATAACGAAGACAGGAGAAATTAGACGACGCGATGAACTGATTGGTAAGCCTTGATAGGCTTTTGCAGTTCTGGGCGCTAAACAAAGTGCGCGTCAGATACATCCTAGGCAAGAAGGATTTTTATACCGCTTGTTAATGCCCCGATCCAGAATAATACTATATTGAGTAACTATATCTATACAAATATATAAATATCTTACCTCATAATAGTATATTATGACACTTAGAGACGCTATGGATGGGCTTGCTAGATCTGGCACTCACGTATTTACAGTATACGACATTGCAAAAATGCTGGGAAAATCAACGGCATACGCCTCTTTGCTTTTGTCGAAGAGTAAAAAAGTGCACAGGATTGAGCGCGGCAAGTATTACATCGAAGGCGCAAGCAAGTACGAAATAGCGTCTAACGTGATCTATCCTTCGTACGTCAGCATGCATGCCGCTCTCCAATACTACGATCTGTTAGATCAGAACGTGCTCAGGTACTCGGTTATCACGCTGAAGAAGCACAAACCAATTAATGTGGATGGAACAACAATTAATTTTATAAAAACCAGGAAGAAGGCGTTCTTTGGGTATACCCGCAAGTCCAACGTGTACATTGCGTCACCTGAAAAGCTCTTCGTTGATTGCCTTTATTTTGGTGGCATCCCGTTCTCAGTCATGAAAGAAGCGATTGTAATGGCAAAAGAGGACAATCTGATAGATATTACCAAGATAGAGCGATACGCAGTAATACTTGGCAGCAGAGTGCTGGTAAGCAAGCTCGGCTTTCTGCTCGAACTTGCCGGCATAAATGCAGATAAGCTCCTTAGGTATAGATACCGCAACTACATAAATGTGCCGAACACCGGCGCCAAAGGCAAAAACAGAAAATGGAGGATAAACTATGATTGATGAAGATACGCTCAGATCTTTTGCACATTTTTTCAGTGACGAGAGACAACTCGAGAAAGACTACCTGGTG
>JAKBQS010000066.1:1713-3945 GCA_021835105.1 Microcaldota archaeon | reverse complement strand
CCAATACATTTAAATATAATTATGAAAGGTATTTATATATTGGGTTTAAAAAGAAAGATATAATTCTGCGGGTTAGCTTAATGACTGAACGATCCCATGGTCTTTTTGTAGGCAGGACAAGGCACCTCGCCAGGCACCACAAGCCCTCGAGGCTGAGCATATCGAGCAGGCTCAAGAGCTTCAAGCCCGGGGACAAGGTGGTAATAGTTCCAAAAGGCAATTTCAAGGATATACCGCATCCGAGGTACAGGGGCAGGGTTGCCACAGTGATGGAGCGCCGCGGCAATGCGTATGTGGTAAAGCTTAACGTATCTAAGTCTACATCGAGGACTCTTGTGGTAAATCAGGTCCATCTTGAAATATTCTCAAAGCCAAAGGAGTAGCTGGGAACCCGCAGATCCTAAAACGCCCTACTAAAGTTCTTATACTCTCAGAATCTCTGATGCGGTGTCGCCGCCGGTCTAGTAAGCATATAGAACCTGCTGTCTCCCTTAAGCTCCTCTATTACCCTGTCAGCGAGGAGCTTTATCGGATCCTGGAGCAGGCTAACCCTCTTGGTTATATCTTCGAAGCTCTCGAATTTCTTGTCTTCGCGGGCTTCAAGGATTGCACTCAGGTGCCTCTTCCCTATGCCAGGAAGCAGCTCAAGCGCATGCATCCTTATATTAAGTGGCGACGCGTTGTTGAATACCTCTACAAATCTGGCCTCGTTGCCTTTTATTATTCCATAAACCGCAATCACAAGCTCGTTTCGCGCCCCTTCGCTAAGCTCATTATAATTAAGCCTGCCTTTTATTATCGCTATCTTGTCACGCTCCTCCTTGCCAATGTATACTCTCTCCCCTATCTTTATGTCATTGGTCTTAGGCACAGCCTCTAGAAGCGTAAATTTATTCTCGCCTACAAGCTGCACTATGGGTTCCGATTTGGCAGAGTATGAGCGCCCAGTGGGAAGGTAATCAAGCACCACCGCATATTCCTCCAAATCCTCCTTTTTCTGAACTTTATCCAACATCGCCGCCATCTTCCCACCTTAATTCACTGCCTATACCTATCTACTGTGGCAATTACCTTTGCGAGCTCCTCTTCCTCATAAGTTTTCTTCTCCATAACCAGGACCTGCTTGAGCTGGAGGACATTTATGGGCATGACCTCCATGACTTTCGCTGCAACCTTCTGGCTAAGCCCCAGCCCGGCAAGCTCATCCTGCATCTTCTTTCCCTTATCATCCCCAAGAGATGAGAAGCGCTTTGCATACTCATAAGAGAGCTCAAGCTCGTATCCAAACTGCTCGCTGTCATCCTTTTTGCGCTCTTCCAAAATACTAAGAACCTCCGGAAGAGTTGCTATTCTGCTGCTCTTACTACCTTTTCCTATCATGCTCTCACTTGTTATTCATTCATAGTTCTGTAAAACACTTAATTTAAACCTTTCCTTGCTATAAAAATAATCCAGCTAACGAGCGGTATTTCAAATGGACCCAAAAACTGCCTACGAGCAGGTAAAGACAGAATTCAAGAAACACATAGCAGGCAAAGAGGATACCATAGAGCTAATGTTCATAACCATGATAGCACAAGGCCATGCCCTTCTTGAGGGGGTTCCTGGCGTGGCAAAGACTACAATGAGTAAGACCCTCGCGCAAACGATAGATGCGGACTTCAAGAGAGTGCAGGGCACTGGGGATCTGGAGATAAGGGACATAATCGGATACACATTCCTCGACGAGAAGAACGAGATAAAATTCAACAAAGGCCCGATATTCACCAATATACTGCTTATAGACGAACTCAACAGGGCGCCGCAGAAGACGATGAGCTCATTCCTCGAAGCCCTCGAGGAAAAGCAGGTAACTGCAGGTGGCGAGAACCTTGAACTTCCAAAGCCTTTCGCTGCATTCGCCACTCAGAATCCGCTCAGGATAGAAGGCACTGAGGCGCTTCCAAAAGTCCTCGCTGACAGATTTTTGGTAAGGATAAGCGTGGATTATCCAAGCATGCTTGAGGAGCAGCAGATGATAAGGCTGAAGGAGCGTGAGGAGCACGTAGAGGTCAAGAAGATAATAGGCACAAGCGACATAATAGCCATGCAGGACGCCTCGAAGGGAATACTGATAAGCGATAGCGTTGTCGAGTACATAACGAAAATAGTTGATGCTACAAGGAAGGATATACATATCGTCATGGGCGCAAGCCCAAGGGCGGATATAGCATTCATGCGTGCAGCGAAGGC
>JAKBQS010000066.1:0-1613 GCA_021835105.1 Microcaldota archaeon | reverse complement strand
GTGCCCGCACTTTTTGCATAGTCAGGTATTATTACCTCCACTCCTGCTTTGAATTCGTTCCTGAATACGTTGACTATCTTCTCTGCGGCATCAGGATCTCCACCTCCCGTATTCAGTATTATGAAAAGTTTCTTTGTCTTGTCCATGCCGCGCACAAGCTCCTCAAATGCTCCAGCATCTTCCCTGCATAACTCGACATTCTCCCCTGCAGGGCTCTCAACATATGTCAGTACCGAGCCTCCGAGTTTTCTCTCAATCTCCTTCAGGATGCCGTGCCTGAAGAGCGCCATCTGCGCCTGCTCTTCCAGACGTGCCTCCACCTTCTTCGGGGCATTCTTTCCTGCAAAGAGCCTCGCTGCTCCAATCTCAAAACTAACCTCGGTTACTGCTCCCTTTCCACCCACCTTACCACATAATTTTACTCCAGAAAGAATAATTTAAACCTTTTCTACAAATGCTATTCCCGGGTCTGGCAGGGAATTGCAAAAAGGAAATTAATATATCCCTTTATGATGCATATATGCTGGGGTGTAATGGATAAAAAAATCAGGGCAAAACAAAAAAAACCAAAGAGGAGTTATGGTAAAAAAATAAAAAAGCGGAGCACGACAAAAAAGGCCGACCAGAAAAATATCTTCCCAACAGCAAACGCAATATGCTCATCAGACAGTGAGTCAGCAGATGCACTATACAATCTCGGGATCTCCTCAGGGAAAGAACTTTATATAAGTAGTGGAGGGAATGTAAACATCCTCTTCGGGAAGCTTGAGGCCCTAGGGCTTAAGAACATACTGTATAACCCACTTGGCAATACCGCAGTGATAACGGCCTCACAAGACGCCGTGGATAACCACATGGGAGCAAACATACATTTGTTTGAATCCGGGCTAATATCAGGATACTTCTCCGAGCATACAGGGATGAGGATAAGCACTACAGAAGAAGAATGCGTTTACAACGCATCGCAGCAATGCAGATTCGTATCGTCAGCAAGCGCATCAAGCCACTACTACGGAAGCGCATCGGAAGCCCTGACAGCAGCGCTTGCGCAGGAACTGCACAAAAAATGCATTCATCAGGCTTCCGCGTCAATACTCAGCGATGCGATAATAAGGGCATCGGCAAACGGGCGCAGCCTGCATGGCATGCAGGCCTTCCTGAATAACGCAGCGTTACGCGCTGCGTCACTGGCAGCAGACCAGAGAAACGCTTCCGCAGCCGTAAAGACCCTGGCATCACATTTCCTGATAAATGCATCAACAGCAAGATCCCGTGACGGCGCAAAGGTAATATTATTAAATTATAGGGAGAATAGTTCAAAAGAGCAGTTCGTGAGGCTTTCGAGCGCAGTATTTGCAACATTTGGGAAGGAAATCTACGGGTCACGGAAGGCCGACGTAACCTATACTGTAAGAAATGGTAGGTACAGCTGCTCTATAAGACTAACCGACTGAACGGTGCCCTGTGATGAAACTAAATCTGCTTGACAAGATAGCAAAATTAGTGCCAAGCATAAAGAAGCCTTCTACTCCGCTAACCTTCAGGGAGAAGCTTAAGTGGACGGCCATTGTGCTCTCCATCTACTTCCTCATGTTTAGCATACCTGCTTTCGG
>JAKBQS010000065.1 GCA_021835105.1 Microcaldota archaeon | reverse complement strand
GAACCACTAATGCCATATACACTAGGTTCGTGAACTTCGATATGTTCATACAATCAACACGCATATTATTACATTGGCTATTTATAAGCTTTGCCCCATTTTGGGCTGCTATTATTAAATATTTGCCCATTAGCCAAGCTTCTCTTGGAGGAAAGAGGCTGTGAGGTTCTCTATCTGCGGGATTGAGGGATTTATCGGATGCGGGCCTGCCTGGGAAAAGCTATGTCCAGAGTTATTAACTATTATCAATGTCGCATTGTTTCCATGTTCTATAAGCGAGTTGTACAGTACATATGACTGATATGGAGGCACGGTGGTATCCTTATTGCCCTGGAATATCAGGAACGGGGGCTCGTTGGTACCTATGTAGTTTACCGGGCTTGCGAGCTCGAGCAGCGTGTAGTTGTCCATGAATACCTCATTCAGGTCCTGCTGCCTGTATTCGTTTATCTGCACGCTTGTGGAGTTGTGGTATTCATACCACGTTAGATTGCTTGGACCAAAGTTATCTACTACAGCTTCTACACTGCTAGAGTAGTTTGCGTATGGGCCGTTAGACCATAGGCTGCTATTTGAAGTAAATGCGAGAAGCTGAACTAACTGGCCTCCTGCGCTGCTTCCTACAACTCCTATCTCGTTTGGGTTTATATTATATCTCGCTGCGTTGGCCCTGAAGTATCTTACAGCACACTTGACGTCTATTATCTGGGCAGGGAATGGGTATTGCGGCGCAAGCCTGTAGTTTATCGCCGCTACTATGAAATTATCCCTTAACAGCGCAGGTACTATGTAATAGCTGTTCTCAGGAAGGGAGGAGCCGTTTACAGTGTATTTTTCTATCTGGGCATAGGTCAAGTTGAATGCGGATCCTGCATGCCATCCGCCTCCGTGCACAACTATCACCAGAGGCAAAGTTTTGTTCCTGCTGGATGGCGGTAGATAGATATATGCAATGTCGGAACTGTTCCCTGATGGATTTCCGAACGGGCAGTAGTTTGCCTTGATCATCTGCGGACCGTAGAGCACCCCTACGCCAGACTGCCCCACGGCAGAACCGGATTTGGCATGGCTGCCAATAACCAAATACGTGATGAGCATTATTACTATAGCGGTTATTATTGCTGCTATTGCGTATGCCGCTGCGCTGCTCCCTGATGGAGTATGCACTTGTATCATCCTCTCCTAGAACCGCAGGTGCAGCCGCAATCGCAGCCATCCTTGCATATGCATCCTGATGAGCAGCCGCACATGCACCTTCCTCCGCATTCGCATCCCGCGCCTGCGCCCTGATTAGCCATCTCATACCCACTTCCGCTGCGCGTGATATCCGTGCATCTTATCCCTATTATTAATCAATCATGGGATTTATATTTGGTTCTATGCATTTCGCTGCAAAATTTATTGTTATTGCAGTTTTGGCTGTGATATTGGTAGTTGCAGTTTATTACGCGTGGAACGCGGAAAACCACGGCGCCTCTGTGAACTTTTCTTACGCACATATCAGCCTTGGGGACGGCAGAGTCAATGGGACTTACTGGATAGCAAATACGCTGGATGCGCAGGAATACGGATACATGAATGCCTCCTCCCCTGAAGTATTGGGCAATGGAGAGAGGTGCAGCATTTGCACAGGTATGCTCTTTGAATTCGGGTACAATCAGGTAATATGCATGTGGATGAAGAATACTAAGATGCACCTCCTGATCAGGTGGTTTTATCTTAACGGGAGCCTATCTTACGAACGCGTAGGGATACCTTATAACACAACCCAATACTGCGCATATGCTGCTTATGTCGTTGAGACAGAGACATCATGAGCGCCTGGCTTATTTGGGCTCTGGATAAAAGTCCATCCCGTAGATACCGTCTATATTTAATATCCGTGACTTACCTTTCCTTCCCTTCATTACTATAGTGTAAAAGGGAAGCGCAGCTTCCTTGGACCACATAACCCTAGAACCGGGAAAGAGCGAGGCTGCTATCTTCTCCATATATTTTGATCCGCCTTTTATGCGGTAATGCACAGAATTTGCGTCTGAAGCTTCTTCTGTTCTGCGCATATCTTCTGGTATCGAGAACCCGTGGGTGACGATTGGAGTGTAATACTTGCCTTCAAGCCTTACCTGCCCTTTCTTTTCGAGCTTTTTAAGAATGGTTCCTGCACTTATCAGATCCGTCTTCAGCTTTTTTGAGATGTATTCTGCGCTTGTACGGCCACTCTTCTGCACTTCTTCAAGTGCCTTTGCTTCTTCTCCTGAAAGCCTTGCACCCTTTATGCGCACGCATTCGACCTGCTGCCTTTGTTTAATCCTGAAGGCGAGTCCATCACCTATAAGAACCGTGCTGTCCTCATATTCGCCTCGCTTCTTTGAAGGTATGAGTATTCTCATCATATATGCATCTATATATTCGGGGCTTACAGACTCTATCGCCTCTGTCTCGCTCCCGAAGAGCATGAATTCCTTCCTTGACTTTTTTCTGGCTATGGATCGTGCGTCGATCTCGTTTACACACCTGGCCAGAGAGGACAGGCGGAGATTATGCTTAGCCTGTATTTTTTGCTTCTGTGCAGGAGACGTTTCAGGATTCTTTCCTGCACCCCGTATGTCCTTTAGAAGTTCAGCCATGGGAATGTTCTTTCTTCCATAAGCCTGGGAGAGCGATGGAGTGCTTCCTGAATGCACCACTTCCCTGCGCTTCACCCTGAGAACCGCTTCTTCGGCTCCCTCAATGCCGAACGGAAGGAAACTGCCGGTCTGCAACCTCGGGAGCATATCCAGCTGTTCCTGCCTGCTGAATAGTATCCTTATCGCCTGCACGTCGTTTTCGATGCTCAGCTTTCCTATGAATCCGTAGGAGCACTGAGCCAGGACATTCTTGCTTATGTTGGCAGGCCTCTGCGTTGCGACTAGAAGCCCTATGCCACGCTTCCTTCCCCTTACGCTGATTTCCTCTATCATATTCCTCTTTTGCCTTACTACCTGTGGTGCAAACTTGTCAGCTTCCTCAATTACAACCAGAAACGGCCTTTTGATGCCCTCTTCCATTGAATATAGCTCAGAGAGCACGGACTGGACGCTCACGTCCTTGTCAAGGGTATCGGAGAGATCATAGATTACAGGTATTCCGTACTTCATGCTCTCTGCAAATACCGCTCCCATGCGTTCTGATGGTTTTATGTCTGCGGAAGGGTTGCTCTCCGAGATCCATATCGCATTGAATTTTGACTTTATTGATGCATACTCTCCTTCGGTGTCTATCACCATGAAAGGGAGGCCGAGTTTGCAGAGCTCCTCGACTATTACCCCAACTAGATATGATTTTCCGGAGCCGCTCTGTCCTATAACGCATCCGCGTCCTGTCATCACCTGCTGTGCGTCTATATTGAAATCTTCAGAGAGATTTATCTGCAATTGCCCACCGCAAGGCGCTTTTTCCTAGCACCGTAACTTATTACTTATGCCTTTATTTTATACCTTGCTGTGTGGTACTATCCTGCAGGTGCAGCGTACGCCTGCTTTAATGATATACTTGCGTAAACTGCACAGAAACAAAGATATAAATTAAATTTAGCGTTTACTTGATTACTAATTCTGGTGGTTTAATGGTAGAGAATGTAGATGTTAATGGGGAAATGGTAGAGTACCGGAGCGGCGATCATAAGATAAAGGCTTACGTGGCATCGCCTAACTCTGAGACTGGCAAACTTCCTGCAGTTATTGTTGTGCATGAAATATTTGGGCTTGATGCCCATATAGAGGATGTCGCAAGGAGATTTGCGGCAGAGGGCTATATCGCCGTGGCCCCGGATCTGTACAGCAAACCGGGAATGCCTGTGACTCCGCAGGAGATAGAGAAAGGCATGGGGTTTATGATGAGCCTGCCGCCATCTGAGATGAGAAATCATGAGTATGTCGCTGCCAGGATACAGGAGCTTCCGAAGGATGATGGGGAG
>JAKBQS010000010.1 GCA_021835105.1 Microcaldota archaeon | reverse complement strand
ATGTTTTTAAAGTATTTAGGTAAATATATCTCCTGTGCCAGGGTGGCAGAATCCGGTTAACGCGTACGCCTGGAATAGATTACCGGAAGCGTATGGCTGCAAGGCCGTCTGGGTTCAAATGCGCATCCGTGCGCTGAATATCCCAGCCCTGGCGAATTTTTACATATGTAAACTGCATGCATTCCTGCCAGGTATGTGACCCAATTCAATAGTAAGCGGCAACAAATGTGCAGGGGGTGAGATTTGAACTCACGAAGGCGCTAAGCCACAGGATCTTAAGTCCTCCAGCCTTGTCGTCGGTTTTGTTAGCCATAAATTCACCTGAATTTAGCGAAATTTTCTAAGTCCTAAAGCCATTCATCTGAACCCAAATAATAACGCCTCGAAGCTATTTAAACCACTAGCGTTCGAATTCACGAAAATTTGAACCCAAAATTATTTAACGCCCAATGCATCCTTAACCTTATCGAAAAAGCCTTTCTTTTTAGGTCTAGCTCTAGGTTTATACTCTGTATCTATTCCTAATTTTTTCCTTGCCTCTTCAATTTCTTCTTTAGACATTCCTACTTTCGGATACATGTATACCTTTTCTCTTTCTTTCTTCAACTCTTCTTCTAATTTCTTTTCAATTTTTTCCTTTCGTTCATTCTTTTCCTTTTCTTCTTCTTTTTCTGTAAATAATCTTCTCTTAGCCTCCTCAATTTCTTTCTTAGACATTTTAGTTACACTAACTTTCCTTCCTTTTCCTTTATTCTTCTTAGTTATTTTCATTTTTATATCAGCTTTAACATTTTTGGTATATTCCGCCTTTTCAGAATCGTGCTTACCTGTCTCATTTTCGTGATGATTTGCTCTCCCTTCCACAAATTTTACATAATCGCTATCTTCATTAACCCAAGCCAGCCTCTTTGGATCATTCCTAATCCTCTCATTTGCCTCATTGACCTGCTCTCCACTGATAAATTGCACACCTCTTGGCGGTCGCCAATCTTTCAGTTTAAATTTATTTTTGGTTTTCTCAAATTCTCCGCCATGACTCTGTTCTAAAATATGAGCTAGTTCATGATACGTAGTGTTTTCTACATCTCTGAGAGTTTTTAATTTATGTAACTGCGTTTCGGAGATACAAATTTTATTCTGGTCCGAGTGATAATGTGCTAATTGGTCTTGGTCTTCTAGCGGGCAGCCCTCAAAATTGACTTTAGGAATAGGTAAATTCTCTCTTTCGCATACTGAATTTACAATTTCAATTACTCTTTTCTTTTTACTTTCCAACAATTTCTTTCTAAACTCTCTACTATCCACTAAATTCATCCTCTTAGCTACCTTGACAACTTTTAACACCTTGACATATTACAGTGTAATTTGTTCCATTAGATATTCCGGGAGCATATCCATAATATTCACAATAATTTACTAGTTCTTGAATTTGACTTTCGTTTAGTCCTCTGGAATCACTTGTTCTAAATACCATTCTATTTATACAAAATTCCAGAACTCCTGAAGATTCTACAGACACTGTTGAAGGTGGAGTAACTATCGTAGTAGTAGCTGATGGTTTCACTGGTGCCGAACCATTTATGTAATAATCTAGATAATTATTAGTATATCCGTTCCATTGTGCAGGCGGAACATGGTATAATTGAACAATTCCAGTTATTGTATAATTAGTTTTGTTTTTGAATACAACTCCAACTGGAAGAACTACTTGTATTGCTTGGCTCTGGGCGTCAAATAGGTCATACGACCCCGGAACTTGGTCAACAGCATTCATTTGGATTAGAAGTCCATTAGTAGTTACTGTTTCGTTTAGATAAAGCGAAGAATTTTTAATCAGGTTTGGAATTGAAACGTTCTCTGGTTTTTCAATATTCGAGCTATTGTTTGATAGAGAAGTAACATTTGCATTTGATTGTGCCTTAATAGATGTCAGGCTTCCTATCAGCTCTGAAAAAATGTTATGATTGTTTGCATACGCAAAACCCAAACCAATCACTGATAGTATTATTATAGCTATAATTATTTTAATGGCGTTTTTATCAGCAGAGGAGCTCTTTTTACTACCAACATAAGAAACTGAGCTTGAACTTAAGTGGCTACTTCTTGGAGTAGAATAACTACCACGTGGTGTTCCGCAATATGTACAAACTCTATATTTATCATCAACTATCCAGTGTTTGCACACTTGGCAATGCCAGCCCATATAGATTATAATCGGCATAATTATAAATATCTTAGAACTCAGAATAGTTCTAGATTTCATGGTTGAAAATAAATTGTTTGATGCCTCTCTCAAAAGAACAGTGGGATATGGCATTCTGGTCTTGCTCTTTACATGTATTCTTGTAGTCGCAGCCCACTTCTCGGTAGTTAACGCGTCTGATACTTTAGAAGTGGTAATTGACTTCTTGCCGCCTATGGAATTTATGGTATAGTGGCCTATTCCGACTATTTGATGAAATTTATTGAATCAACTCACCCAGACCTTCGCACCAACAGAACGAAAAAACATCTTGCCCGCCTTGGCGTTTCTACTGCTTTATTGCTTTTTATCATGTTCGCCTTTGCCTTCACACCAGTAATTGTTGGTCTCGTCGCTTCTGTTTTAGGAGTTCCAATAAGCCTACTTCCGATAGGTTATGTCAAAGAGATTTACGGTGCATTAATAGCCTGTTGGATGTTTGATATATTTAGTTCTTGGTTATCTTAGGACATTTCCTTGGGGTCACCAATCTCTATCGTTTGCTTACGCAAACTCACGAGGTGGCTCCCTGACGCTCCAACGAGCTTTAAGCTAGCTACACTAGCAGTTTCAAGGAACCTCAAACAGCCGTTTTGCGGGGGGTTCAAAACGGCTTTGGGTTGAGAAGCCTAGCCCGCCGAGCGTCGCCGAAGGCGACTATTAGGGCGGGCGACGGCTTACTCCACATGCTTTTAGCAAAATCATGACAAAATGGTCGTTTCACGACTAATGGGGAGTTTTACGAGGGAAAACACCCTAAATTCATGTTAGAGGAGGTCATTTTACTCCACCTGAAAGGGTGTTTTACTCCACTTGAACCTATTTTTAGCGTTCCATAGTTATGATTGAGCGTTTTAGCTTGTCCAAACGCTCTAACGAAAATGTGTTGTCAATCTCTTTGTATAACTCTTCTTTTCTGGTGCTTACATAGACCATTGTGGTGCTAGGATCAGCGTGCCTTGCGAACCTGCTAGTAAGCACTAGGTTGCCATTAGTCTGCTTAGAGAAGCTAGTTATGGCATAGTGCCTTAGGCTATGCGTGGTGAGCCTATGCAGGCTTCTAACTTGACGCCCAGCTACCGATTCCTCGGAAGTATCATAGGTCTGGTCTAAGCCAGCCTTGATTACATAGTATCTGAACATGTTCCTAACGTAATTAGGTTCTACAAAAGGAACATTCCTTCGGCTCTTTTCGGGACTTCTAAAGAAGATATAGCCAAGAGCCTTCTGAATGTCAACTTCATGCTTCGATATGAAGGCTAATGTGTCCTTGAACAACTGGTGTGGGACAAGTAACGTGTCGATTACTTTCGCTTTTTCAGTTTTCAAGGTGATTTCTCGCGTCTCGAAATTGATGTCCGTTATGTTGACTCTTACAGCTTCTCCTATTCTGAGCCCAAGCTGCGCTTGATAGCTGAATAGAAGTCGAAACTTGTCATCATCTATAACCCTGAAGAACTGGGTTATCTGACTGTCGGTAAACGCCTTTGAGAGCGAGCCATACTTCGGCGTTTTCCTTTTTCCTGCAAACCTCTTGGTTTGCGTTTGATGAAGAATTGATTGGAGTTGCTGGAGTTGGTGCCATGACGCTTGCATGGCTACTTGCTTTAAGATTTCGGAAAATTCACCTAAATCCTCTTTTCCAAAATTCTTGCTACTGGATTTCTGAATCCAGTTCTGTCGTCGGTTTTTAGATGTGCAGGGGGTGAGATTTGAACTCACGAAGGCGCTAAGCCACAGGATCTTAAGTCCTGCGCGTTTTTCTGTGGCCATCTAAAGCCAGACCAGGCTCTGCCACCCCTGCATAAGCCTTATGCGTACATCGAGGGCCCTGCGGCCTCCGTAGCGTTCTTGTAATGTTCAGGAGACTCCTTTACCTTCTTAAGCATCGTGCGTATCTTCTCTTCGACTATCTTGGCTTCCTTATCCAGTTCGTTGAGATCTATATTGATGCTTATAAGCTCATTGAGCCCTCTCAGCGCTATCTCTGCGTATTTCGGATCCATTATGGACGGATTAACTTCAACAAGTATGTTGACTGCACTGATCTCAAACAGGTGGGAGTTCGTAAGCAGCATTGCACTAACCCCTGCAACTACCCCTTCTTTTATCGGTTTCATATCCATGCTCGCCGCTTTCTTCAGCATTGCGCTATCCGAAGATGTCACATAAACAGTCTCGGTAAGCTTCTGCGCTGGCATGCCATTTATGGATATTATCCTTGATACCCTATTCTTTCTCGCGAACGAGAGAACTTCCATCCCGAGCTGGTACACTACCTCCGATGGTATTGTGAATTCTGATATAAGGAGAACAAGCTTGTATTTTTCATCCTTGTATATCCTTGATGGGAACATAGGCGTGGAATTGTGTATCGCAGCTATTGGGGGAAAAGCGTCGCTGTGTATGTAGCCGACATATTCCATCTTGAGCTTCTCTACTATGTAGCTTCCAGCCATAGGCCCAACAAGCCCTGCTCCAGGAAAGCATTCGACAAGCGTATAACCTTCCAAGTTTTCATCCTCAAAAAGTGTTATCTCTATCATTTTATCAGATAGAAATCATAAACAAAGTATTTAAATGCGTTGCAAGTTGCATGAAGAAAAATAAGCCCTGCTGCAGCAATTGATGCAAAATTGCATTTATTTTGCTGACGTAAATTCGTCGGCAAATATAAAAAGCTATCTATTCAATATTAAATAGGTGAAATGATGGCTGAAAGAGTAGGCAGAGAGAAAGTAGAACGAGAAGACGGCTACCTTTACTTCCTAGGTAAGGATGGTCATGTCTGGAGAACCCCTATGCGAAACAATCCGAGGGGAAGGAAGGCCAGGGTAACTGACGAAAAAGTAGAGCGTGAAGAAGGGTTCCTTTACTTCATAGACAAGAATGGCTATGTGGCAAGGACAAAGATGAACAGGAGAGGAAGGCTCTCTGCCAGAAGGCGAAGATAATAAAATACCTTTTTATTTTTCTTTTTTTCTTTTTCTATAATTTTCTTTTATCAGCTGCCAGCAACGGCAACAGTATTATAAGCCCTGATGCGAACGCAGCTATTGCAGCATATATATAAGACCAGGAAGGATTTACGAAATAAAGTATTCCCATAATCAGATTCCCAAAGAAGAGGCCTGCGCTCCTGTAAGCCGTAAGGGATCCCATACCTTTTCCCACCTCGCGGCTTTTAATGAAGGAGATTATAGTTGGTTCTAACGTCTCTATCGCCCCAAGTCCAAGCCCGAGCACTACTGCACCAAGATAAAAAAACCACAGTGGCAAACCTGCAGAATAAGATATGGAAAGAATCAAAGATCCAAATGCCGATACTATGTAGCCCATGATGCCAAGGTAATATGGCGCTTTCTCGAGTCTCTTCTCCAGGCGCCGGCCTATAAAGTATCCGAATGCGGCTGCCGCTGCAAGATAAAATGTATAAGTAAGTATTCCGTAAAGGTAACTTCCTGAAGACTGATATACGGTAAGTATTGGGAAGCCGAAACTATAGAAGCTAAACCCATAAAGCGCAGTTGCAGCGAGCACACCTCCATAGATCCGCTTGTTCCATCCGAGCGTTGCATTATGCATTGCGGCTTTCTCCTTTTTCTGTCGCGGCGGGCTGCCTGCCTTGCTCTTTGACTTTACCATAAGTAAGCAAAGAGTAGATACAAGCAGAGGTATAACAGTGAGCAGGAATACGTATCTGAGCCCTATGCCGAGAAGCAGGAATGCAATAAGGTAGAAAGTAGCCAGTATACCTCCCGAAATATCGAGTGCATTGAGCAGTCCGAAAGCCCTGCTGCGTTCCGATGCCTTTGTCAGGTACGACATCATTGCCCTTCTTGCTGGAGACCTGAAGTTCCGTGCCCACCACCCTCCAGCGAAGAGCGCTACGGCTTCAGCTCCAGACGCAGCAATGCCGCTTAAAGAGAGAAGCGGTATAAGTAAATTGCCAAGCACTGCTACCCTCTTCCTGCTGTGATTGTCGCTCAGCTTCCCTCCGGCGTATCCTACCAGTGATCCTACTCCGTAGGAGAGCGCCATCGCAGCTCCAAATAATACGACAGGCGCCTTCAGGACAACTACGATTAGTATAGGGAATCCTGCTATCACTGCTTGGTAACCCAAGTCAGCAAAGAACGCAGATAATGCAATCAGCAGCGCATTCCTAGATATCCACCAGTTCGACTTGGCCATGATTAGCTAGGCATAAAAATCTATAAATCATTTTGCATGAATATCCTACTGGCTGCATGGGAATGAAAAACAAACTTGCCGAAGTTCTCAGGCTTGTAAGGATAGAGCACAGCATAATGCTAGTAATAGCAGTAATATCTGCCGAGGCACTTGCATCTGGCATACCAGACGTCACTATATTGCTGCTCTCCCTGATAACGCCCATCTTTATATCTATAGCGGCCTTCGCAATAAACGATTATTTTGATGTAGAGGCTGACGCAATAAACGGCAAGAACAGGCCGCTCGTTAAGGGCACGCTCTCAAAGCCTGACGCCCTGCACATCACATACGCAGGTATTATAATAGGCATAGGCGCCAGCCTCTTCCTAAATGCATATTGCGCCGCAATAGCAGTTATCTTCGGCATTCTATCTATCCTCTACAGCTACAGGATAAAGATCCTTCCGTTCTGGGGCAATGCATATGTCGCACTCTCAATGGCGATACCCTTTATATTCGGCAATTTCGTTGTCTCGAGTTCTCTGGGCGGCACCGTGCTGCTTGTTTCGATGATGATATTCTTCAGCGGTTTCGCCAGGGAGATACAGGGTGCAATAAGGGACATAAAGGGCGATAAGAGAGCTAGGGATACGCATTCTATACCATCATTGATAGGCATACGCGCATCTTCAATAACCGCAGCCGCTTCATATGCTGCGGCAATAGCCATTAGCGTTATCCTATTCATATCAAGCAAACATTTCGACCACAACGCCATCTACGCAATACCAATATTCTTTGTCGATTTGGCGTTGGTTTATTCATCAATAGTATTTCTCCAAAGAGATAAGCGCAGATACGGGGCAGTGAGGAACATATCTCTAGGCGCGATGGGGCTTGCGCTTATTGCAATATTCCTATCTAGCCTTGCGTATATCCAAATTCCTCTCTGAGAATCGCTACCTCCTTCCTTACGTCTTCCATGGAAAAATGCGTAGAGTTGTTCTTTATTGCATCGTATACGTTCTCATCCCGATTGAATCTGTCCCCGTCTTTCCTTGGTATCATATGCATATGAAAATGATCAACAGTCCTCCCGGAATGTCTGCCAACCTGTATGGTAAGATTGTAGGAAGCATCGCGATCCCCGTAAATACGGGTTATCTTCGGCACAGCAAACTTCAGCGTCTTGTGCAAATCATATATTTCTTCCTCGCTCAGCTCTGTAGCTCCGACAACATGCCTCTTGGTTACAAATAGCACGTGCCCCCTGACAACCGGCTTGATATCATATAGCAGGTTTATGTGCCTGCTGCTGTAAAATAATGTGCCGGAGATTGCATCATTGCTGCAAAACGGGTCGGCAACCAAAAAATTACCCCTTAATCTGCCTCTTTTTCTGCTGTACAGGCTGAGTCTTCATTGCCGGCTGCAGCGGTTGCTGCCTAGCGCCTCCGCCTCCAAATACCTTTATTACAACAAAAAGTAGGACTATAAGTATTGCAAAGAGCAGCACGGAGATTGCAACCACTCCTGAGAGCAATGTCTCGGTCTCGCCCTGCAACTCTTCCGTAAGATTATACAGTTTCGTTATGTTCTGATTCTGGTAATTGGCATAATACCTTGAGGTATTGACGCTTACGAAAGAGGAGCTTATCTCCTTGTTCGCCTGGCTAAGCCGGTCTGCAAGGAGGAGCACCGAATACGCGCTTGAGAGGTACTGGCTCTTTGCCGTATAGTTGCCCGTGCGGCTTGCTTCATAAATATAAAACTCTGCCTCATCCGCAAACTGCGCAGGCCAGACACCAATACCGGATGCGCTCATGTTTGCCAACATGCCATCTAGCATTGCAACATTCGTATTATTGTAAGCGAGCAAAGCGTCAGTTCCGAGCGCAGCGGCATACTCTGAAGCATAAACAGAGACAGCGTAGTTTCCATCCCTGTAGCTCTGCTCTGCAGTCTGCGTATATGTATTGTTTCCGTACACGCTGTCATTGGCAAGAAGCCCTGCCGCATACGCCTTTACCGAAGGTGAGAGCTCCACCGATGTGCCATTGTTATATGATGACAGATTATACAATTCGGATGCAGCCGAGCACCACGCGCTGGCTTCCGATGCAGAGTAAAGGCTCTCTATTATACCATCTGTGGTATTCGACGCGTTAAGGGCCTGCATAGACTCGTTTGCGGTTATGCTTCCCCAGTAATTCCTAAGCTCGCCCCCTATCAGATACTCATAATTGGACGAAGTCATCGGAGGAGGTGACGCACCGTTGCACGAATCCTCGATGCCCTTAATCTGCAGGTACGCGCTCCGGTAATTGTAATCTCCATAGTTGTAAAAGAGCGATGTGTCAACGTAATCAAGGAAAGCCATGTCTGCGGCTGCGTAGATGTAGCCTTTAGCTGCAATCCTCCTGTATCTTCCAAGCTGTGCCACTGCGGATGACTTCACAGGGCTGTAGTTCTGTGAGATATCACTTATCTTACCGTTAAGCATGGAGAATGTGAAGTTTGCCAGCTTTGCAAAAGGGGCAATGTTGCAATCGTTGCACGAGACGTTCGCCTGCGGCAGTGAACTTATGCTGTAGTTCTGAAGAAGCGTATAATTAATTCCCTTCACCGGGGCAGTTCCAAGTGAATAGTTGATTGCCTGCGTCGCGTTGGAAACTTCCACTAAAGGTATGCCAAATGACTGCTGGGAAAGATAATACATCTGATATTCAAAGCTTCCGTTCTGTGCATAAGGGACTACAACATAGCGCATTCCGTGCGCCTTCGCAGCCTCGACCTTGTCGTAAATGCCGCCTATCTCGCCAACGCTGCCATTTGGCGCTATTGTGCCAGTCACCGTAAAATTACTGTATAAGCCCCTATGCTCTAGATTATTTATGGTAAGGAGAGTCATAGCAAGTCCCGCGCTGGGCCCAGAGACGCTAGAGTTATTGTCCATTATTACGAAGTGGTAATTGTAATTGCCGGTATTGAGACCCAAGAGCGAAGTTGCATATCCTACTGCTGTTTTTGCGGAGACGAGTGTGCTGTTGCCTACACTCGAAGGGCCTGATATGTAAATTCTTCCATTGCCTGGAGTTATGTTCAGCGCTATTACTGTAAGCGTACCATTATTCTGCTGGAGCAGCACCGCAGGAGCGTGTATGTAAGTTGTAAAGGCGCTAGAGTAACCCGCCAGCGCAAGCGCTGCAAGAAGATAAAAATATAACCTGGCCATAATCCCTTACCTTTTAGAAAGCTTAAAAATCATTCATTCTTTTCTGTATACCTCCTTTCATGTCTAAGCCTGCCTTTTTTCCTGTCACGTCAATCTCCCCAAACACCCCGTCATAGCCAGCCTTTATCGATATTCTGCCTTCGCGCACATTGCCTATCGCTCGCGCCGTGTCTTTGTCAATACTCTCAAGTTCAGAGATATCTGTGTCATTGAGCACATGCATCTCGCTTGAGAATTTGCCTATGAATTCCATGTACAGCCGCCTGACCAATACGCTTGACTTTCCTACGCCTTTTACCGATGCAATGACTTCCATGAGAGGTACTATATGTACATAGCCCTTCGCGTTCTCGGGCATGGACCCGTCGTCCCGGTCAGCAAGCTCCTCCACCCTATGCAGCACGCCTATAGTCAGCTTCCTCCTGCACCTTGGGCATATGTTATTGTACTTCATTGCCTCCTCAGGCTTGAGGGAGACATTGCATTTCCTGTGCCCGTCATAATGGTATTTTCCCTCTTCAGGGTAAAACTCGAACGTCATCTTCAGATTATCTCCGCGCAGGCCGCTGTATATTGCGTTGTAGTCTACCGGTTTTCCATCTTCGAGACTGAATACCGTCGCCTCCCTACCTATATTCGGCAGCGAATGCGCGTCGCTCCCTGATATCTGCGAGTACCTGTCAAGCATCGAGACTCTCCAGTTCATTGCCGGGTCGCTGCTAAGCCCCGTCTCAAAGGCGAATATGCTGCCGCCTCTGTCTTCATAAGCTTCAGATATCGAATCGAAGCCGGAAGATGCGCCAAGTGCGCCGAACCAAGGAGTCCAAACGTGCGCAGGGTATATTACAAACCTATCCGATACGCTCTTTGCGATATCCACAAGTTCAGCGGAACTTGCGTTTATTATTGGCCTGCCATCGCTTTTCAAGTCCCCGCGCCTGGAGAGCAGCTCCGATAATGCTTCTGCATCTTCTATTCCAGGAGCCATCATGCAGTTGTGAACCTTCTTCATCTTTCCTCCGTATTCAAATATGGTGCACACCTCGGCTGTAAGCACAAATTTTATCCTTTTTCCTCCCTTGAGTGTGTACACTCCGCTAGCACATTCTTCAAGCTTGTTCTTTATCTCTCCCATCCAGACTGGGTGTGTAAAGTCGCCAGTTCCTATGATATCTATCCCCTTCTGCAGAGCAGCGGTCTCTATGTTTTCTAGGGTGAGCATATCGCTGCACGCTGCCGCATGCCTGGAATGCACGTGCAGGTCCGCTATCATATCCATTTCATAAACCTCAAGCCTCGTTTCTCATGCACAGCCCTGATAAGAAGCACTTATTACAGAGAGGCGCTGAGGCATGGCAAAGTTCCTTCCCATGCGCTTTCATTACATATGCTATATTCTTCCAGTGCTTCTTATTCGTAAGCCTCTCGAGATCCGCCTCGACCTTGTCAGGATTTGTCTCGATGCTCAGCCCAAGCCTGTGTGATACCCTAAGCACCCATGTGTCTACCGGAATACCTGCAGCTATGCCAAAAGCATTTATGAGTATGGTATTTGCGGTTTTGTTTCCTATCCCTGGCATCGCTGTAAGCGCTTCTTTCTTATCAGGCACTTTTCCCCCATAGCTGTCAACTATTATTCTGAATGTTCGCATTATGTTTTCCGCTTTCTTCGAAGCAAAGGGGGCTCTGCTTATCATCCCCTCAATATCCTTGGGATTCGCATTCGCATAATCCTCCGCGGTCCTGTATCTGTCAAAGAGGGCAGGAGTTATTGAATTCACTACGGTGTCCTTTGTCTGCGCCGATATTATCGCCGCAGCGATGAGATCTACAGCTGTGCGGAAGTTAAGGTAATATTTTGCATCTGGATAATGTGCCTCCAGCTCCTCTATAACCGTTGCAGCATCTTCCACGCTAAGTTTCCGTGAAGTCACAAAATTCCCTTCTTATATCCGATCTCCCTTAGGAACCTGGTCCTCTTGGCGCGTTCCTCCTCGGATTCTTTTCCTAGAGGGGAATCTCCATCCATTATGCCTATTATGCCGCGCCTCCCTCCATCATCATACACTACAACACTTACTTTATTTGCGGTGGCGCAATAGAGTTCAACAACTTCAGAGACTGAGCGAATATGCCTTATTACATTTATGGGATAAGCGCCTGAGAAGATTATTGCAAACGAGTGCCCTGCCCCTATCGCTTCCATATTCTTCTCGCAGAGGCTGCGCAGGGCTTCGTCATTCCCATCAGAGCGTATAAGCCTCGGTCCGCTTGCCTCGCAGAATGCGATTCCGAACTTTATTCCAGGCACTGCAGATACCATTGCTTCATAGAGATCCTCAACAGTCTTTATGAAGCCTGCATGCCCTATTATCACTTGCGCATCTTCTGGTTTTTCTATGTCAATTTTTATTATCTCTCCCAAGTCATCACGGCCTAAGCCTCTCCCTGTCCCTAGGGAACAGCGCGCACTCCCTTATGTTCTGCATCCCTGTAATCTTCATTGTAAGCCTCTCAAGGCCGAGGCTCCATCCTGCATGTGGCGGTGCACCCTCCCTGAATGCGTTTATATAAAATTCAAAGTCCTTCTCATCAAGCCCTCTGCTCTTTATCGAGTCTATCAATATTTCAGGTATGTGTATACGCTGGGCTCCGCTGGACACCTCCAGACCGCTGTAAATAAGATCAAAGCTGTTTGAGACCTCCTTGTCAGTCTGGCTAGGCATGCTATAGAAGGCCCTTACCGGTATTGGATACTCCTTCACTATAACCGCATCGCCGAATATTGCACATATCCTCTCCTCATCGGCTCTTGAGAAGTCATCTCCGAACCTTATCTTTCCTCCTTCCGCCTCAAGCCTCTCCACAACATCCCTGTATTTTACGACTACAGGCTTTTCTGGTTTCAAATTCCTTCCCAGCAGCTCAAGGTCATTCTTATTCTCTTCTGCAACCGTGCTAAGGATATGGTAAAAAACATCCGCAAGGAGTCCAATGGCATCGTTATGATCGGCAAAGCCCATCTCGATATCCATCTGCGTTATCTCGTTAAGGTGGAAGACAGTATTATGCTTCTCTGCCCTGAATACAGGGGTTACCATGAATACCCTGTCCATTCCCCCTATCACGGCAAGCTGCTTGTAAAGCTGCGGGGACTGCGCAAGGTAAGCCTGCCTCTCAAAATACTGTATTCTGAACAGGTCTGCGCCGCCTTCGGTTGCTGCCTCGACTATGGATGGCGTGCGTATCTCCTGAAATCCTCTTCCCCTTAAAAACTCGCCGAACGCCCTTAATATTGTAGACTGTATATTGAATATTGCAGTTGTCTCAAGGCGCCTCAAATCTATATGCCTGTTATCAAGCCTGACATCTATGTCTGCAGGAACCTTTCCAGTTACCTCAAAAGGTATCTTTGTGGAAAGTGGATTCAGGTTCTGAATCGAACTTGGGACTATCTCGAATCCCTTCCTCGCTTCCTTGTTTTTCTTTACTATCCCTGTGACGCTGATGACGCTTTCCTTAGGAAGCTTTGCAAACTTCATAAGTTCCCCGCCCTTGCAAACTATCTGCACGATTCCCGTATGGTCGCGCAAGAGTATGAACGCTATCTTTCCCACGTCGCGCGTCTCATGAACCCATCCGCCAAGCCTCACTTCAGCTCCATCCATCTCGACAGAGAGCTGGCCAATATAGTGTGTTCTGAATGAATTTGACAATCAAAGCACCATAGAAGGTCGTATAATTAATGGCACAGCATGCCAATGCACAACTATGCCTTTTTACAATCCTCTCACGAAACTTATAATCCTTTCTGTATTTGCACATCTACTCAAGTCAGCTCTGCTGATTCTACACAGCCGTATGCCGCAAATAGCATGCTGATTAGGTGCTGACGCAGAAGCCTGTGCCGTAGGTGTAAGGAAGGCAATTATAGCATATTCCACATAATCAGGCTAAAAGCCCAACGTAAAGCCAAGGCGTTTATTCATCCGTGCATTCAAGGCGCAGGTATGCCTTCATCTGGCGAGGGTTATCTCTATGGCGCTTACTTTCGAACGGGATCCGTCTTCGTTCGAGAGCTCCTCGGAACTTATGTTTATCGTTCCGACTTTAACATCGGTTACAAACTTATTCCTAGCTATCTCTGCCACATCAACAGCTCTTGATATCGAGTTACCCCTAGCCCTTATCTTAACGCTCTTTGCACCGGAGTTAAACTGCGTAACCACTGCAAGGACGTAGTTCATGGAAGGTTTCTTTCCAATAAGCACAACATTCTCCTGCCCTTCTATATTATCGTTTATCTCGTTTTGCTCGGACATTAGGTCACCTATGTATTATTAGCATGATAATGAAACCACGATTCGTGTGCGGCTAGCACAGGAATGGCGATTGATATAATATTGCAATATACTATATAAAAACCTTTGTCTGCATTTTCCACATTATTAATAAATGTAGGGCAGATACTGCTATTCCGTAATCAGGTCAGACTCTTCAAACGTCTGTGCCTCAAAGGTGTAAAGCTTCACATCGCTTCTCCTCCATGCATCTCCATCCATTCCTGCCTTAATGCAAACGGCCTCGAGATAACCGGCGAGGTCCATGTTCTCTTCTACAGGCACGGACGGCAGTAGGAGCCCGCGCTTGAATCCGTACTCGACAATGAGCCCATGCCTCCCAATGGTTATGTTTCTTCTCGCAGATGCGATACTGGTTACTCCTATCCTTTTAGGCATGGTAAGTATGCTTATCTCTATGAGTATGTGCTCAAGCTCCTCTTTAGAGATAGGCACGAACCTATCGTCCTCCCTCGCTGCAGCAACAGCCGCGTCTACAAGCGCTTCACATAGCTCTCTGCTACCGTAAGGAAACCCCACGCATCCGCGGAGTTCTCCGGTTCCGTTATGTTTTATGGTAACGAATACTCCCTGTTTAGCGTCAAAATCCTTTATGCTGCTTGCAACTTCTCGCCTTTCAAAATCCTTGTAGATAACACATAGCTGGACTGCTACTCTTGCAGCTTTAAGAAGGCGCCTGCCTTCAGCATCGCTGTAAAATCTGGTCAAATAATCACGTGCATCTACATAGTTTCCAGATGCCTATAAATGATTTCGTATACATCCTTGTTCACAACCATTCCAAGATGGCTTCCGTTGACTTCAACGCACTTTATGTTATCTCCCATGCAGCTGCGCCAGTCAACAATGCCATCGGTGCGGGAATATACGGATACTGTGGGCTGCCTTGGCATCTTATCAAGTGCAGAGAAGAGGCGCATCTCGTCTTCCACCATATTGCCCCTGCGCATGTAGCTTAGCCCGTATGCTATTGCAGCTGCGCCAAAAGTCAGAGCAGGAAGCGCAAACCTCGCATGCTGCGGAGAGCCCATGCATATTACCATAGACACGCTATCTCCTAACTCTTCTCCAATGATTCGCGCAAGCATGCCGCCTCTGCTATGGCCTATGAGCACAACCCTTTTTTTCCCATTCCCACTAGCATCCTTTACAACTGACCGCATTCCTTCAAGCGTGGGTGAGGTATAATCAATATTGCTTCGTATCCCAGTCTCTCTCGTCTCAAATCCGAGCCTTTCTATCCATTTTCTAAGCACGGATACTGCAACATCTCCTGCATATAAACCTGGTATAATAACTACGCAATAGTTATCGGTTATCTTTTTGTCTATCGGCTGTGGCCTTGTAAAAATATCACTCTTTACAAGGGCTGCATATTCGAGCACAGCCCTTCCTTCAAGGTATGTAGGTGCAAGCGGCCTCTTCAACGAGCGCATTGCAATATCCGCAATTGCATTAGCCGCACTGTTGCTCTCTTCCGCATCGCGTAAAATCTCTTTACTGCCCCTGTTTTTCAGGCGCAAGCTAATGCCGCTGGCCATCCATACCACTCATTTTGCATAAATGCCGGAGCCAAATCCGCAAGCGGAAAGCACCGTAGTTCCTCAATTTCCGCTATGAATTTATAAATTTAATCTTCAATTCATTAAGCATGGCGGCAGCATTTACTACTACGATACATTTTCAAGATGTCGAAGTGCCCAATAAGACTTAGGTATGAAAATGAAAACTAGATATGCCACATATGCAGTTTCCTTTCTGTTAGCCATGCTATATGCATCTGCATACTCGACAGCAGGAATAAGCCAGTTGCTAGCACAATACAATATAAGCACGCAGATATCCAACAGCATAACATTTACGAACATAAGCTACGCCGGTGACTCTTATGTCCTCCTATACCATTCCGGTAGCCCTTACTTTCTTGTAAACGTAACTTCAGGCTATTCATTCGTGACGAATCAGGGCGAGATATACAATATAATAAGGAACAGCACCATAAGCGCAGGGCTGTCAAAAGCCAATTTCACAGCACTTGGCATTCTGATGCATCAGTACGAAAACTCATCCGCAGCGCCTCTTAATGACTGCCTTGTTGAGACTGGGCTGTCGCAGAGCGGCAGCTCCTGCACGCTGGCTAACGAATGCCAATCATGCAGGACTGTGCCGGTATGCTCAAAGGTACTCTCAGCAACAGGCGGACCTTCAGACTCTTTTGGATTAGGCATATCAAAATTCGAATCGCAGTACGTTAACCTTACAAATTCATACCAAATCTTTTACGCCCACACTGGAGGCGTAAATGCATCAAATGCGCAGGAATCACTAGGATACATAAACTCCGCATACAAAAACATATCATATATAACAAACAACATATACCAGAACCCGATATTCCCTCCTACTTCTACAATAAATTCCTCGGATTTAACAAAATGCACATCAAATCCCAATACCTCGCCGTGGTACTGCTTTGCCGTAGGATTCTGCGAGTTTACTACATACAACTATACTAAATTATCGAATATAGGAAACCTTCTGGGTTACATTAACAGTCTCCCAATAACAGACCAGCAGGTCGAGGGCGTGGCTTCTGATGTGAGCTCTACCGAGGCAAGGTATATAGAGCCTGTAATAGACCAGCGCCAGACTGCACAGCTCAACGCGATAATGAACTCAACGCTTCTGAAATACAACTCAACTGTAGAAGAGGCAAACGCTCTACTCTCACATGTTGACAATTCTACCCTTTCTTCAGAGCTCGCCTCATTGCAGGCTAATTACTCCGCTCTGCGCTCTGATTACCTATCGCTTAACCTTTCGAAGGAGAATATGACGCTGAAAAGCCAGCTATCAAATCTTACAGCTACGTACGACTCCCTAAACAAAACATACGCAAAGCTCCTAAACATATCCGACGCAAACCTCGCTCTAATACTGAAGCTTCAGCTTACGAAGTCGTTTAACCAGAGCATAGCGCTAAACCTGAGCAGGCAGGAAGCTACACTATCGAGTGATTTAAGTGGAAAGATCTCAAACATCTCGCATGTGCAAGCCGCCCTGCTTGGGCTAAATAACAAGTCAAAGAATTACACTGCGCATGCACTTAACGACCCTCTTGTTTCCATATCGAGAGAAGTGGGGAGGAGCTTTGCCATAGCGGTTGCGTCATTTACCGGTCTTCCTTACGTTGCAAATGTGCAGCTCGCGCCAGTCTACTCCGAGATCCCAGCAATAATAATATCAATTATAATTCTTGGAATAGCATTCTACGCATACGAATACCTGAAAAAGAAATACAAAGTCCACAAGAAGAAAAACGCCAAAAAGAACTGGAATATTGTCTGGGCAATCATTATCCTGCTCATACTTGCATATCTTGCAATGAGCTACACCACTTCTGTCTCATTGAATTCAGGCGCAGGGGTAAATTCCTTTGAAGGCGCAGTAAACGCCTCGAATACCATTGCAATAGTCGTAAATGGCAGCTTCACTCCTGGGATATCGTCATGCTACGATGCAATCTCATCAAGTGCAAAGCTGGCAGATAAGACTGTTATAAGCGCAAACCTTTCTGATGGAATCTGCAGTTCGCAGGGACGGAAGACGTCCGAGGATGTATGCATGAATTCATACGCAAGCAGTGGCATACCTGTAGTTCTGCTGGAGAACAGCTCAAGGAACAACATAAGCATATACTCGTTCTACGGAACGGTGCTAACCTTGCGTGGAAATTCTACTTACATAGCGTCATGCCCTGTAAAGTTTCTGATAAAATAAGCAGTCTGTGATATAATGGTCGAGCACGAAAAAAAAGGCGCAAATAGTGGCAAAAGCAAAGGCAGCAACACGTCCTCGCCACAGAATCAAAAAAACAGCAAAGTGCAAGGCAAGGCTTATCTTATTGCAGCAGTGGCGATAGTGATAATCGCTGCAGCTGCAATATTCTTTGCATACAGCGGAGCACAGTCGAATGTTCCATTCTCAACTTTTAAGTCAAACCTTCAGGATGCGAAGAGCGTAAACCTCTACGTAACTTATACAAACGATACGCAGTACTCAAGCGAAGGGACATGCTTCCCGCTTATAATAGAGCAGCTAGCGCATACAAGGAAGGCCTCAACAATAAATTTCTTCCTCATAAATCAGACATCGTGCACATATCCAAAGGGTGGTTTGGGCAGCCCTAATGTCTCCTTGGAAAACACATCCGTGCAGAACTGCCTTAATGAGTCATCTTCAGGGCCTAGCGTATTCCTGAATTATAGCAGCAGCAATAGTACCAGAATAACCGCGGAGAAGATGTACATATACGGCAACGCTGGATACATGTCCGAATGCCCAATCGCATCAGACTTCGGATGACTGCACCTTCTCACTGTTTGCTTCTTGGGCCTGTACTGTACCATTCGCATTGCGGTATCCCACAATCTCCTCAAACTTCCTGTTTATCAAGAATGCCTCCTTCTTGGTAACCGAGTAATTCTTCTCCCTCTTCGTGAATTCGCCTATCGAAACAAAAAGCCACTCTTCTCCGCTCATTCTCCATGCAACATACGTCCTTGAGCCTGAGTTCCTCTCCCACTCGACCAGCTTCATGTAATGCTCCTCATCAAGACTTACGCTGCTCCTGTCCCAGGCCTTGCATTCGAACGAGAGGCATACACCGTCCTTTATTGCCAGTATATCCGGCCCAAGCGCATTAACTCCGGAGCCTGCGGCCCTTACAACAGAGTACCCGCTCCTGTAAAACCTGTTGAGAAGTTCCCTCTCGTTTCTTGCACCCTTGCTGTATCGGTTCAACTCCGCACCTACACAATTATTAATCTTTTTATATTATAAAAGCTTCTATATACGGTGCATAAAAGGTGCAAAAATGGGATTATATCATGCTATATCATATAAAGCGCAAAGCGTACCTCTGCGCTTATGCTGATGTGCACCGAATGCAAAGTTGTGGTTTTGGTGCCTGGCAAAAGTGCAGCTGACAAGAGATACAGTGCTATAAAACATATAATGGATACGTTAGGTTCCGGAGAGGTTATAGTGGAGGGCAAGCATGATGTGAACACCCTCTCAAGGCTGGGAATAAGCTCAATCACTCTAGGATCATTTGGAAAGATGCAGGGAGGCAAAATACCTATGCGCCTTTTCATTATGATGGATCTCGACAAAGGGGGCGACATAAAGGAACGCGAAGCGGTTTCATTGGCGATGGAGAGATACCCAAATTGCACTGTAGATACTGAGACGGGAAAGAGGTTTCTTAAAATGCTTAATCTTACTTCGATAGAGCAGGCATACTGCCCGGTAAGGGAGATTATTGAATCTGGTGAATAGAATGGCAAAATCATATCTTGAGATAGTAAAGTACATGGTGGAGGCAAAGTTTAACATAGACGGAGTAGTCGATAAGCCTGATATAATAGGCGCGGTCTTCGGTCAGACAGAGGGAATATTGGGAAATGACCTCGATTTAAGGGAGCTTCAGAAGAATGGGAAGATAGGCAGAATAGAGATAAGCCTTCAGCAGACCTCAAACAAGTCTTTTGGCAAACTATTCCTTCCCGCAAGCCTTGACAGGATAGAGACGTGCATACTCGCAGCTGCAGTAGAATCTGTAGACAGGGTTGGTCCATATGAAGCTACATTCGCAATAGAAAAGGTAGAAGATACAAGATCTGAGAAGCGCAGGAAGATACTGGAGAGGGCAAAGGAGCTGGTGAGGAACCTCCTAAATACTGGAATGCCGGATAGCCGTGAGCTTTCCGAGCTTGTCCAGACAGAGGTGAGGGCAAGCGAGATCACCTCTTATGGTGCGGACAACCTGCCTGCAGGGCCAGATCTGGCAAAGAGCGATGACATAATAATAGTAGAAGGCAGGGCAGACGTACTGAACCTTCTCAGAAACGACATAACAAATTCTGTAGCAATAGGGGGTGCAATCTCGAATGTGCCGAAGAGCCTGATATCACTAGCCGCGGAGAAAGAGGTCACTGTTTTCGTAGATGGTGACAGGGGAGGCGACATGATACTCCGCACAATAATGAATTATATCGACGTGGATTTCGTAGCAAGGGCTCCAGACGGCAAGGAAGTCGAGGACCTTGCCCGCAAGGAGATAATCAAGGCACTAAGGACGAAAATACCAATAGACCAGTACGCAGGAGGCAGGTATCAGAGAAAACAGCACGAAACTCCTCCACCGCAGGAAAGGAGAGAGCCTAGGCCGCAAAGACCCGATACAGTATCAGAGGAACCACGCCAGCCTCAGAAGCGTCAGCCAGAGGTCCGTGAGG
>JAKBQS010000064.1 GCA_021835105.1 Microcaldota archaeon | reverse complement strand
TACTGTGTAAAGCCTCTGCAGCTGTATATTTATGCTTCCTGTATTGCTGCCCTTGCCTTTGCCTCAAACTCCTGCCTTTGCTCTTCTTGCAGGTTATGGGCAGATCTTGCATGCTCCTCAAGCTGTGTGAGTGCCTCCTGCTCGCTCTCTGCCCGCGCTTCAAATGGGCATTCCTGATGTCCTAGACTCCTGCATGCTATTTTCTTTGCCATTCATTTCACCTACTTAATACCTATATGCAGTTTAATATAAGCCAGCAGGAAGAACACGTGTAGATAACTTACTAAATAAATATTAGACTAACTAACTTAGTATTTGTATATATGCCTGCAAAGCCCAGCCACACTAATAATACTAATATAATATTAGATAATCTAATATTATATAATAATATAACATTGACTATGCTTGCATAAATTCTGCAGCTCAAAGTCGTCTGGCATCTCAATGCCCTGCAACCAAAATACACGCCTTAAAAGCTATCTCGTCTTTCGGATACATGTTTGAGGAGGGCCACTCCGTTTCCAAGGGCTACCATATCCCGAATAATTCCTGTTGCCGCTGCAGGAGTTATACTGCATCCATATCCCAGATAATCCGCTACACCTACAAGAATCCGCTCCATCTCATTAGTCTGCTTGAATTCGAGCATGGAGATTCTGTTTACTTCGTCGCCAGATGCTGCATTCCTAGTTGCATGCGTCGCATCCTTAAGGATTTTCTCCTCATTTTGATACAAGACAGTTAACGCCTCTTGCAATATGCTGTTAGCATGCCGCACAGCATACCGATCCATGCCACCTCTCGCTAGCCTGCCAAAACCGGAATTGACTCTGTCATGCCACTTGTGGAATCCCTGCAGCCTGAGATCAGCTGTGAAATATGTTGCTTCTGATGGTATACTGATAGCAGGGTCTGGGCTAAATATCCCCATCTCGCCACCTTTCCTTAGAATGTCCTCGAGTGTGCGGTTCTGTATATCTATCCCGTAAGTCCTGACGTTACTTTTATATATCTCATCCGACCTATCGAAAAACTTCTTGAACTGGCTAATCTTCTCAAGTCTGGCTTCTTTAAGCTCTTTCATTGCGGCATCTACTCTATCCAGACTTGCAGGTTCTACGCGCCGGCCAAATGCAACCATAAATACACCTATTTCTAATAGCTCGATCCGTATATTCCAGAAATCAATTATCTCTTATCATCTTCTCTTTGAGTTCGCGCATGCCTGCGGATATTCCCTCTTCAGTTGACTTCTCATCAAGCATGCATGTCAGGTGGAATTTTGCATCAGAAGTCAATACCCACTTCTTGCCCATAAGCTCGGCAGCCTGTGCTGTTATATCTATCTTAAATATCGTGCTTCCAACTCTGACACGCCCGAATATGAAGTACATGTCGTTTATCGCATTGTGTATGGCTTCTTCTCCACCGAGGGATTCAATATGGGATAATATAGAATCCACAGACTTCTGTGTTCCGTCCTTTGCAAATATGACAAGTATATTCCTATCGTCCTCTATTGTATTGTAATCAAGGGCGCTTAATTTCCCTACAATTGCATCTATGCGCGCCATGCGCACTTTATCACAATTGTTCTCACGCAGCAGATCACGCATTGCACTAGGATCCTGAGGGGCTTGCACAGCCACTTTGGTCTTTCCGCTTATCTCACGTGGTAATACTGCGATGGAATCACTAATCTAACATGCAAGAGAAAAGATAAATAGCTGCAGCATACCAAGTCCTGCTGCAGCGCAACCTTCGCAGGTACGTATAACGGCTCATGCTTTTTCTGGCCCGACCAGCTCGCCATTCTGCCCGTTTGACCGCTCGGCGCTCAATTTCCTAAGCGCGTCCAGGACCTCTTCGGGAAGCTCGTTGAGGTTTACCCAATTGTCGCCCTTCTTGGCCCTCTTCGCCTTAGCCTCTTCCTTAGTAGCCCTGGCTATCTCGCCTATCTCTCCGGTATAATTCTTTGTGGCTTCAAGTGCGGCGGAAAACCCTGTTCCAACCGCCTGTGCGGTATTCTTTACGGAATCTATCTTGCCTGCTGCCCAATCCGTAAATGTCTCATATCCGAGCAATACTTTTCCAACTGCACGCCCTGTAACAGTCTTAAGATTGCCAGGCAGGGCCTTGGCAAAAGAGACAGTGCTTCCCAGATAAGCAGCTGTAGAGACTGCCGCATGAGTTGCGCTATCCACTGTATAACGCAGGGCGCCTGAGACATGGTTTACTGTGGATTCCCATCCGTTGGATAATTTTTCCTTTGCCCATTGTTTTGCCTCAAATACATATGTCTTTCCGATGGCAAGCGCAAACACGTATCCAGAAGCGCTGTGCAAGATTGCCTTGGCCTCCTCCTTATGTGCCCTCCATTCGCTTAATTTTGCCGATACAGTTGCATACATCGCCCGCTTATGTGCAAAGTTTGGCTTTACTCTTGCCAATTCAACCAAAACTTCAGATCCATCTTCTGCAACTTTCTTTGATGTTATGGTATAATCCACTCCCTTATGCTCTGAATCATACGCTGCGTGAAGCTTTCCTCTCTTGGCATTGGTGCTACTATAATCCCACCCCATCTTCTTACCTATTAATTCCACCGACGCAAATCCTGCATATCTCAAAGGCGCGCTTGCCGCCTCTTTAAATGCCTTTCTTTTTGCATCCAGCAACGGGGCCCTATCCGATTTGGCTTGCGAAACAATATCCTTAAACCCTGCGCCTGCAGCCTTCAGCTCAAAATGCTTCTCACTCACTGTGCTCTTCGTTCCGAAGTTCAATGTGGTTGGCATAGTTATACCCTTATGCTTCTTAAGCAAATCCATGGTATTTAAATGATGGGCATATATCAAATTTTATTAGATAAATTTTGTTATTTTGTTAATGCCAATAAGCTGCGGGCAGACGCGCTTACACTATGGAGTTTAGCGTAAATGTACGTATTGTGCCATTTATTCCTCCAACCACAATGGAATTTTGTGCAATTATGACTCCATTTGCAACGCTTGGCATCCCTATATACCTTGCAGATATCAGGTTTCCTGAAGTCGCATTAATCGCAAAGAGCTCGCCTCCCTCATTTACTATAAAGAGCGCATTCCCTTTTATGTTGGGATTCGTATTATCCCCATCCGTGTGAAAAGCCCAAATGGTTTTTCCCGAAGTCGCATTAAACGCATATAAAATTCCATTCAGACTAGAATCGATATAACCAATCCCTCTATGCACAGTGATTGGGGATAGGACAGGCCCGTACTGCATATAAGACCTATTGTATGCATATCCGTTGGAAATTTTTGGTGTGTTGTTATACAATATACTCTTCCATCTTACGCTTCCATCTGAAGAATTAATTCCCTCCACTATAACATCCCCGTCACCCTGATCCGCACTCAGATTATAATATCCTATTATAACATTTCCAAGATAAAATGAAGGTGAAGTGTCAACAAGTCCGTGTGCATCTGCCACGTTCTTTTTCCACATTGTTGTCCAGGTGCTTGTATTAATGCTCACAACAGAGTAGTTCCCGTCATAAAACATATTTTGATATATAGCGCCATTTATCAGCACAGGTTGCGCCATTGATATCTCAGGGTCTGAGAAAAGAGATTTGATAATCATGCCGTTTTCAGGGTTCATCAAATATACAAACCCTCCTCCAGATGCGTATATAACGTTATCTACATAAATCGGCATTACCATTGCAGTTTGATTAGTGCTCTTCTGCCATATAATAGTCCCACTGCTTATATTAATGGCAATTACCCCATTTGGGTATGAGGGTTGGCTTTTTCCCATCTCTACTACTGCCTCATTGCCTACTACAAGAGGTTCACTCATCACAAAATTCGGGAGTGGGGTCCTCCAAACAATATTGCCAGATTCTATGTTAATCGCTACAACTGAACCTCCAAAGCGCGCTGCGCTCCCTATTGATGGCTCCGTTCCTGTCAAGAGTAGATTCCCATATACTGCCATAAATGGAACCAGTGTGGAATTAAGCGTTACATTGAGGTTTCCAAACGTGGCATTCGAGTAATACGTATGGTTATAACCTCCATCGAATAAATTCGTGCCAAACTTTGAACCATGCAGATGCGCATTAGAGTTAACAGCCGAACCGCAG
>JAKBQS010000063.1 GCA_021835105.1 Microcaldota archaeon | reverse complement strand
AGTGCCGGAAAGGTCGAAGATAAAGAGTCGGTAATGCACGCTTCTCTCGCAGACGGAATAATAACACAAGAGGAGTTCAATATCCTGGGAACTGCGGAGCGCCTAAGGAAAGAAGTGGCCGAAGTGGATACATTCGCAAGCGATATGCGCACCGTATTAAGAAGCTAATTGCAAATTATAACTAATCAAGCACTTCCTGTACCATGTGTTTGGATGCGACTCTGGTCAATAAAATTCGAATATCTCGATTCCAAAGGCATTGTTGCCCTCTGGAGGGAGTCCCTTCTAGCCAAGGCAGTTCTTGAAGGGAAGACGAAAGGCTACACCAAACACCCACAATTGTACAGGTTTATGCTCGCAGAAGACCCAATTTCCGCAATAAATGCGTACTTACATCATATACATTCAGAGTCTGTCAGAAGAGGCTACAGTTTTGACATAAGCAGGGTACAAAATGCTAGTGCACCAAGAATGCCAATATCGCAAGGGCAACTTGACTACGAACTGGGGCTGCTAAAAGCAAAGCTGAAGAAAAGAGACCAAAATGCATATGAAAAATTACAGCGTGTGATAAAAGCCGAACCTAACGCTATGTTTGTGCCGCATAAAGGCGGCATAGAAGAATGGGAGAAGGCAAAGGATATCATCTAATGACAATACTGCCATTTTTTATATATAATATACTCAATAATCGCATACGACTGCAAAAGTGATAAGACGCAACAACAGATAAGGACCAAAGCAACCGGCAGGAAGCTGGTAATCTTAGGCACGTTGCTAATCTTTATATTTGGCGCAGCGCAGATTGCAATATTAAACATCGAGTTTGCGAGCATTTTAAATCCTCTAGTCGGCTATTCGCACCAATCTCCACTAATCCCAAGCGGCCCGTATTTCATCAGTCCTAACATATTCAGCTTTAACCTTGACATAATAATTTTCGGCATCCCGCTGCTGCTCATATCAGCTATGCTAATCATATCTGCTTACAAAACAAAGCAAGATAACGCCACAAAGTGGGCAAAATTACTGCTTCCGTTATCTATTCTGCTAATTGTTGTATCTGTGGCCGAACCCCATATACTGTTCGACAATTACTCGTTTCTGTATTCATTTTTGCCATCGGCAACCGGTCTGATCAGTAATGCACCTGCGCTTATCAGCGCGGGAGAAATGCAAGCTCCATTGCTTGGCATCACCACCACGCTAATCCTCCCAATAATTGCGTTGGCCGGTGCACTGCTTGCAATATATGGTTCCTTGCTTTCCATCTGGAACGAAAACAGGGAGTATGCCATCAATGTCGTAGCAATTGCTATTGTAATAATCGCTTTGCTCTCTGCTGTATCGTACTTTGCAGTAAGTAGCGACAACGCTGCTGCAATAGCGCATTTGAATGGAGAGATAACAACATATAACACGGGATACTCTTATCTCCTCTCAAATGCAAGCCTCTACACTTCGACCATAGGCCGTGCCTCACTTTCTGGAATAGCCAACAGCTCTTTCTACAACCTGCTGCTGGCTGCAGAAAGGCCACACGATAACCTCTCGTCTTTTTTCACTGCATACGACAGCATCACTCCGCCAAGCAACCCGGGCTATACGGATTTCGGGGCATACAATCCTATAGTCAGGGCAGTCACTATAGCTTCCGTAGGTTTTTCTGGCTTGCCAGTTGACGCCTATACTCTATTCCCGTATGGCGCGCCTTCCAACTGGCTGGACAACATGACAGTATCCAAAGGCCAGCTGTCCCTCGGCCCTGCAGGATCCATATATGTTGTGCCACCATTTGCTTCTACCCTAAAGAGCATATATGAGTTAAACTCGGTAGGGAATGGCGAGTTGCTCGCATCTGCGGCCCTAAACAATATGTTCTCATGCGATTTATTCCATGACAATTCTCGTGCGCCTGCGTATTATGGCGTATCTATCCCCGTACAAAACCAGCAATTCCTGGGCGGTTCAACAATTACCGGGGAATCCGAAATCACAAAGGCGAGTGCGTTCGGGTCAATCGGTCAGTTGCCCATAAAGCTGCTCGCCATAAGCATGGATGTAAATGGCCTGCAAAAAGGCTTAATGAACGGATATTTCCAATGCTCCAATCCGGGCACGCCCGCCAATTCAACCACCAATACTACTAAGTTTTCCGTCATGCAGCTGTTTTACATGCTTTCACTGGTTCAATACAATGGTTACGGAACCTCGCAGATACTGCTAAACCAGAGTTTTGGTCCAAGCATAGAGTTTGTAGGATACCAAGGGAACTATCTTATCGTAAACCTTGGAAACCTGAACTTGACATCCAATGCCCCAATCAAGGCTTATATCGACAACAAGAGCATTAATTACTCTAGATACTTCAACTATCTTCTCTATCAAAATCTAACCTTATCTCCCGGATTCCACAATCTTGTAGTTACAATAGGGGGCAACAACACATCAGAAACCAAGTTAAATGCGCAGTTCTTCGTCTCTCCGTTCCTCATGCTAAGTTCAACAATGAACGAATCCGATATACGGATCAGCATCACAAATCCTTCAAGCAAAAGTATCGTAATACACAACCCTGAGTTATTCGCAAATACCACAAATCCGGAACTGAATGCAAGCTTCCAGGATATAGGCTACACATACTCCGGCATAGACAACGTCAGCCTTGCAGCCGCCTATAATCTCACTTCAATTACAAACAGCACAGGGTATAATATTACTGCCAAGGCAGATCAGATTCCACTGAACAGCCTTGCCAACTTCACACTCGGTGCAAATAAAACAATGGCTCTGGTATACGTGACAGGGCAGTACTGTACAATAGGCCAGGCTTATACATACTATCTATACACTAATACAAGCGTTGGGAACTACTTCCAGGTTATCCTTAATAGCTGCACTTAAGCGTATCACACCTTTGCCCGATTGCTTGTATCATCATGTTAACCGGTGACAACATGCAAAGCACAAAGACTCCAAGGCAATTTTACACAGAGCTCGGATACAAAAAGCTAGCGGAGAGAAAGCCATCCCCATATACCAAATCCGAGCTTGCATATCTTCTTAGGCTAATCAGAAAGAGCGACAACATACTGGACCTGGCATGCGGTTATGGCCGGTTTACGATACCTATGGCAAAGAAAGGCTACCATATAGAAGGGATCGATATAACCCCGGCATTTATCAAAAAAGCGAGGGAAGAATCCCGCAAGAACCACACGAAGATAAGATTCCGCATAGGCGACATGAGGAAACTTCCATATAAAACCGGAAGTTTCAGTGTTGTGATATGCATGTGGGGCGCATTCGGCGAGATACTTGGCAAAAGAGACCAGAAAAAAGCCATACTTGAGATTTACAGGGTCCTTAAGCCTGGCGGATTCGCCCTCATAGAGGTCCACAGCAACAAGTCAAGCGGTTACCAGAAGCCTGGTAAAATTGCAGGAATTATCTCAAACCCGCACTATAAGCACAACAAAGAGAGCTTAAGAAATCTTGTGCGCATAGCAAACATCGGCAAGTCGCGCGTATTCACGGATGCCTTTGGTGGCAGGACGCGCCTTTTCCTCCAGTTTTGGAGGTAAGCATCCCATTAAGATGTTTGCCAATAGGTAAAAATATGCTTACGCATAGAGCCGGAGCCTGAAATAAATTAATCGAATCCGTCATTCTGGCTTCCCGCAGCAAGTGTGGGCACTGCATTCATCTGCGTTTGCCCATAACTAAAGCTTCCTGTTAGAGGTCTGGTCAAAACCTTTACTCCTGCATACAGGAATATTATTCCATATATCAGGAATGTGATTGACCCAAAAGATAAGCCTAATACGAAAAAAGCAAACCCTACTATGAGCATGATCCACGAAAACCCTTTTCCGTTTTGCGCTTTAGCCTGATTAAAGCCGCCCATCCCGCTTCTCCGAGCCCCACTGCCCTGGCTCTGGAATGCATTCTGATACTGTCCCATAGTCGTAGATCTCTGGAAGCCTCCTCTACTGCTGCCCACTCCGTATCTTTGCGTTCTCTGCCCTGACTGGGAAGCATATACTGCAGCAAAATTCGGCGTTCTAGTTATTGCAACTACCAGAAAGAAGAATACAAATGAGAAGAGGAGAAGCACTAAGCCTATTGGCCATATGAAAAGCAGCATGCCTAAGCCTATAAAAAGGCATAATGCGCCAAGTGTGGCAAAAAGAACCCCCAAAACCGATGGCATACTACCAAATAAAT
>JAKBQS010000062.1 GCA_021835105.1 Microcaldota archaeon | reverse complement strand
CATAACGGACAAAGGCGTGAAGAAGATGCCGCAGATAGGGATAGAGAGGTGCCTCTTCTGCGCCCTATGCGAGGAGGTCTGCCCGCCGAAGTGCCTTACCCTAAGCAAGAACTATGATTATGGTGCGTACGACAAGAGGAGCCTCCTGAAGAGACCTGAGGATTTGGAGTAGGTTTGTGGGAATGCTACTGCAGTACGCCTTCGATGTAACCGCATTTATCCTTGCTGCAGCATCAGTAATGCTCTTTGTACAGAGGAAGATACTATACGCCGTTCTCATGCTCGTAATAGCATTCGCATCAAGCGCATTCATATTCGTGCTCCTGAACCAGGTACTCGCCGCCTTCCTGCAGCTCTTCGTATTTGTCGGCGGACTCTCGACCTATCTGGTCGTTGCCGTATCCCCAGAGCAGAAAGCCGCCAACCTATCCAAAATGCCATACTTCGCCGCAGGCGCAATAATAATAACCTCTGCCTTGTCGCTTATGGTGCTGAGAATGCCGCAGGTGTACCTGACTTCTAATCAGAATCTCGTAAGCGCAGCTGCGTCAGCATTTTCTGGAACATACGCATTCCTGCTTTATCTTATAATCATTCTCCTATTCTCTTCTACTATAGGCACAGTGCTCCTGATAAGGAAGCAGATACGCCTGGTGTGAAAATGATACTATCCACATATATCGTAGCGAGCGCCGTTCTGATAATGGGGATAGCCCTTGCAGGCCTTCTCTCCGACAGGCACTTCATAGCCATAATGCTTGGCATAGAACTCATCTTCGTCGCAGACACAATCCTGGTAATAGGCGGATTCTCCCTGTATCAATCGCCCAATCCCGCGGCAGTTGTAATGCTCATCGGGATATGGGCTGTAGCTGCAGTGGAGATAATAACCCTGATAACATTCTATGTCTACATGAAGGCGAACAGGATAGACTTCGACGTAAGGAAGCTCTCAAAACTTAAGTGGTAGCATGCTGGCCCTTATGCTCCTTCTCCCGCTGCTTCTCGGTGCCCTGCTCTCGCTGATAGTGCCAGGCGCAAAGAACGCCAAGTATGTTGCCTCTGCCCTAAGCATCATCTCGCTTCTCCTGCTTCCTTTCGTATCACACAGCACATCAAGCCTTACTTGGCTCTCGCTGCAGGGGGTAACCCTGAGCATATCCACCCAGATAGCGCCGCTTAATTTCGTCCTCCTCCTGGCCGTACTGGTAATAGGGCCGCTCATAATGGTTTATTCTGCAGGTTACATGGATAAGCTGAGCGAGCACAGGCGCTTCTATTCGGAAATGCTTATATTCGAAGCCGCCATGGTTCTCTTCGCAATAAGCGCGAACTTCGTGTCTTTCTTCATCGCATGGGAGTTCCTTACGCTTATGAGCTACATGCTGATAGGATTCTGGTATTCGCGCCGCTCCGCTACACACGCTGCCAGAAAGGCGTTGAGCATCGTCTTCATAGGCGACATCTCACTATTCTCCGCAATAGTAATATTCTTCGTATCTTTCCATACTCTCCAGTTCTCAACAATCATAAGCGCTCTTGGCGCTTCCGGATACGCGCCTACAGTGCTAGAATACTCTGGCGCTCTCCTGCTTCTCGTTGCAGTATTTACAAAATCCGCACAGTTTCCTTTCCACGAATGGCTTGCGGATGCAATGGAAGGGCCCACACCTGTATCAGCATTCCTGCATTCAAGCACGATGGTAAAGGCAGGCGTATTCGCTGTAATATCCCTGCTCCCTATATTCCTTGCCTTCGGCCCTACTCTGCAGGAGATTATACTCGCCTTCGGCCTGATAACTGCTGTGCTCTCAACTTTAAATGCGCTCAGGGAGACGCACATAAAGAAAATAATAGCATACTCAACAGTCCAGGAGCTGTCCCTTATGCTTGTCCTGGTAGGCATAGGGGCGTACCTTGCCGCAATATTCTTCTTCTTCGTCCAGAGCTTCTACAAAGCCCTTGTATTCTTTGGATCGGGAACGGCAATGGAAGCTTCCGAGAGCGAGAGTCTGTACGATTCAGCAGGAATGAAGTCGAATAGGATAGTATATGTTACCACGGCGGTATCAGTTCTCTCCATTGCCGGCATACTCCCGTTCTCCGGATTCTTCGTAAATACATTTATAGGATACTCCATATCCTCCTACACTTCACCATTCTACATATTCTTCTCCGCCATAGCGTTTCTCACAAGCCTTTACATATTCAGGTGGTTCGCATACCCTTCAAAGAGCCCCGGTCGTGTGACGCCTGTGATAAGGTACAAGGCGACTGCAAAGAGCATGTCATATCCAATGGCGCTCCTTGCCCTGCTCTCGCTTGCTTCAATAGGCTTCGCCATATTCCTCATGAACCCTGCGTATCTCTCAGGCTATCCACAATACTTCAGTTCAGGCGCATTGGGCATTCACATTACAGACGCTCTCATAGAGACCGCAATAGCGATAATAGGCTTAGGAGCGGCATACGCGCTATACTGGCGTCATAAGGCACCTGCAGGAACTACTACGCCTCACGGGGTTATATACACCAGGTATGCATTCAACAGGCTTTACGAGACTGCGGCAGCACTCCTGACTCTCGTAGGTTCAGGAGCATATACATTTGATTCGTACCTGAATTACTCAATAGACACATTCGGCAGGGATGTGATGCAGACTGGCAACATTGTGCGCAGAGCCTCCTCTGGGAATATAAACAACTACGTCCTTGCTTTCAGCATCGGACTCCTGCTCCTGTTCATTTACGCTTATCTGGTAATATAAATGTCAATAACATACGCTTACGCAGACATCGCATTCCTCTGCGCATCATTGCTGCTCCTCTTCGGAGCGCTAGCCATAAGGCTCTCAGGAAGGAGGCGCACGCAGTTCATCTACAATATTACAATGCTCCTGGTTCTTGTTGCCCTATCCTTATATCTGATAATAGCGGGTTCCGTTCCAGATGTCTTTGTAGGGATGTCCTTCAATGCGTTCTCAACGCTCCTCTTCTTCCTCTTCTCATTCGGCATGCTTCTGGTAAACTTGCTTGCATATGAATACTCATCCAATTATGCTGACTTCGCGCTCATGTCGGATTTTGCCCTGCTTGGCATGATACTCGTTGCATCCTCCACATCCCTTGTAAGCCTGTTCATAGGCCTTGAACTCACCAGCATACCAACTACATTTGCGATACTTCTCGAGAGAAAAAGCATAGAACCTGCAGTGAAGTTCTTCATAATGGCCTCCATATCAATAGCCGTATTTGCCTTCGCCGCAGGCCTTTATTACGTACTAACGAATTCACTCGCCCTCTCGCCTGCGCTCCAGGAGGGTGCGCTGGTCTTTGCCGCATTCATCTTTATAGCATCTCTGAGCTTTGATGCATCGATATTCCCCTTTAACATACTCATACCTGATGTTTACGAGGGTTCGCGCCCATATCTAACCGCCATGCTTGGCGGCATTAACAAGAAAGTGGGCTTCGCAGCACTCATACAGATAATGGTCCTTTTATTCTTTGCATACAGCGGGCTCTTCATAGCCGTGGCTCTGCTGTCAGTGGTAACGATGTTCTACGGCAACCTTCCCGCGCTCTCCCAATCAGGGATAAAGCGGCTCTTCGCATACTCGTCAATATCACAGGCCGGGTACATACTCATAGGCATAGCTGCAGACTCTGCGCAGGGCATCACGGCTAGTCTCTTCCAGATATTTGCACATTCCTTCGCTTTCATAGGCATATTCGCCATATTCGCCCTCATGGAGAGCCGCGGCCGGACTAAGATATCTGACATGGCTGGGCTCTCATCGGAGAATCGTCTTGCAGCGTTCGCGCTTGCAATATTCATGTTCTCATTCATAGGGATACCATTTACTATGGGGTTCATAGGCAAGTTCCTGCTCTTCCTGAGCGCCGTAAACTCGGGCCTTTACTGGCTGGCCATAATAGGAATAATAAACAGCGTAATATCCATCTACTATTACTTCAGGCTTCTCATAGCCTCGTACTCAAAGGGAAGGAGCGCAAGGCAGTTCCAGATGCCTCCCAGGGTAAAGGCGGTGGTATGCATATGCCTCGTTGCAACGATATTGTTCGGAATCTATCCAATCCCAATAATATCCGTATCTTCCTCTGCGGCTTCATATCTCTTCTCGCACGTGGCAGCTGTCCTATGAGAAATTGTACCAATAGCCACCAGAGGAGGAAACCATGTCCCCTATCCTGTATACGCCTTCCGGCAGGAATGTTGCATTCAGGTA
>JAKBQS010000009.1 GCA_021835105.1 Microcaldota archaeon | reverse complement strand
ATGGCCAGAGGGGCAGTTGAGCATGCCTCCAAAAGTGTCATCAGGCTTTCTCCTGAATAGAAGAAGCATATCTTCGCTGCTCTTCGGATCCCTTAAGAGCGTCATTATGTGCACGATGTTGTGCACTTCAGAGGCTGCAGGGGCTGCCTTTAGCTTTGCCTGCATTTCGGGAGCCTGGCTGAGCAGGATTGACATGTTATCCAATCCTTATTAATTATTTACATGCTTATTAAGTCTAGAATTTGATACGTTGATTGGCGTAGGTGCTCGATTGAGGATTGCTTTCCAGGGAGTTCACGGTGCTTACAGCGAGGCTGCTGCGGAGAGGCACTTTGGTAGAAAGAACAAGTTCGTAGGATGCTATAACATAGCCGATGTCTTCAATTCTGTTGAATGCGGGGATGCGGACTTAGGTTTTGTGCCTGTGGAGAATTCCATAGAGGGCCCGGTTACGCAGACTTACGACTCCCTTGTAAATGGGAAGCTCTTTGTTGCTGGAGAGAGTATAATGAGGATATCGCACTGCCTTATAGGGTTTGGCGGCAAGAAGCCCAATGATATCTCAGGGGTGTACTCCCACCCGCAGGCGCTTGCGCAGTGCAGCAGGTTCATACATCGCAACAGGATGGTTGAGATACCTTTCTATGATACGGCTGCTAGTGCAAAGCACATAAAAGAGGAGAGGCTTAAGGATTTTGGTGCGATAGCGAGCGAGAGGGCTGCGAGCGCTTACGGGCTTTCGGTAATAAAGAAGGGCATAGAGAACGACCGGATGAATTATACCAGGTTCTTCGCTATATCAAGGGAAGAAGCGATGCACGATGGCAATGGTACGAAAAGCTCTTTCGCGTTTGTGACAACCAATAAGCCAGGGGCGCTCTACAATGCCATAGGATGCTTCGTGAGAAACGGAATAAACATGACTTACCTACAGTCAAGGCCGATAATAGGCAAGCCATGGAATTACATATTTTATGCGGAGTGCGAGGGAAGCATGAAGAGCAGGCCGATGTCAAATGCATGCGAAGAGCTCGCTGGTAACGCAAAAAGCTTCAGGTTCCTTGGCTCATACGCCAAGGCCAAGGTGCGCGCATGAAAGTCGCGATAATCGGAGGCGGGGGGCAGATGGGCGCATGGTTCGCCAGGTTCCTCTCCGGGAGAGGGCATGAGGTAGTAATATCAGGAAGGAACATCAGGAAGTGCAGGATAGTGGAGAGGCAGTGCCCTGTCTCGGTGGCACGGGACAACGTCGCGGCTGTGGATGGTGCTGAACTGGTGATAATCTCTGTGCTCCTGCAGGATTTTGAGGGGGTGGTAAAGGAGATAGCCCCGCATGTAGGCAGAGGGCAGAAGGTTATCGACATAACTTCCGTGAAGAAAGTGCCTGTGGAGATAATGCATGCAAACATAAAAGGCGCCACGGTTCTCGGCACCCATCCTGTCTTCGGGCCGAGTTCCGCAGGAAAGGGCGAGAATTTTGTGCTTACCCCGACAGATGATAAAGAGCGCAGATTTGCAGGTAAGCTGGGAAGCAGGCTCAGCATGATGGGTTTTAACGTCGTACAGGTAACTCCTGAGGAGCATGACGAGGCGATGAGCATTATACTGGGGTTAACCCACTTCGTGGCTTTCGCTACTGCTGATGCGTGGAGCAGGATGCATATAATGAAGTACATGGGCCTGAGCGGCCCGAGTTTCAGGAAGCTGAAGTCTTTTGTTGATGATATAATCTCTTCCGACCCTAATTTTTACTCATACCTACAGACGAGCCTGCACGGGCTTGGTAACCTAGAGGATACATTTGCTAACTCGGCAGAGGCGATTGCGAAGATGGTCAAGGAGGGAAGGCAGAAGGAGCTGATGGAGCATATACGGAACCTTTCCGATTCCGCATATTCCAAATGAGTCATGCCCAGTATTTCTTGTTCTTTATGAATTTTTTCTGTGCGTCAAGGAGGTCCATTATGAAGCTGTCCTCCTCTTTTCTCAGCATTCTGAGCACCCTTGCTGCCGTGTTCGGCCCTATTCCATATGTTGAGAGCGACACTATGGCACGCTCACCGTATGACGCTATGAGCCCGGATTCCTTCACCATCTCCCAATATATCGCAGACTCTTTTGAGGAGAGGCGCGACCCGGCCTTCTTTTTCGAGAGGATCTTGCGATATTCCTCCGAGTATATTGCAAGGAGCGGGCTGCCGCAGTTGGGGCATTTTATCTGGCTGGATCCGCCGAACGATATCTCGTAAGGGGATTCGAATGAGCAGTATGTGCATATCGTTGTTATCCTCTTGCCTGAGAGCCTTCCCTTGAAGTCCTTAATCTCCCTGTCCGTAGGCAGATTTGGCATGAGGAACTCCTTGTAAAGGTATGCGCTGCTTGCTATCTCAGAGGCCATTGGCGAGAGCTTGCCTTCAATGTACTTTATCCTGATTCGCCCTGCTTTTATGCCTTCCATGAATTCTGATATTGCAGCCGAATCAAGGTAGTTCTTGCTGAGGTCTCGCATCACTTCCGCCTCTATTATCGAACCTGAGTAGAAAGCGATTAGTTTCTCTGCTGCGCTCTTTGTTATTGTCGCATCTTTGCTCACCGCTCCAAACGTCTTCGCAATCTGAACGAACTTGTATCTGAATATCTCTGATGATGTTATCGCTTCCCTGCTCTCAAAGTACCTTACAGATGCTATGCGCTTCAGCATATCAGCGAAATCTGGCGGGGTGCGGAGCCTGCTTATGTCGATCACTATAGAGTATGGAGTTACCCTTGTTGTAATCTCCTTTGACATATAGGACCTGGCGAATGACGATATAAGCTTTGATAGATGCTGATTGGCAAGCGTGCCGAGGTAGGTGGTGACTACAACAAGATTCTCGCTCTCTTCTATTACAACCTCTGACGTATCAGGAATGAATGCGGCATTCTGGGCGGTTATAAAATCTTTTGCTGCTTTCAACGTCTCCCTCTCGTGCATTGACTTAGTTATCGCCACAGGCTTTGAGAACGCCGAGGCGCATGCGTGCACCACTTCCTTTGAGACGGGAATATCTTCTCCTTCCCAGTCTGGTATCGCGGCTTCAAGCTCCGCTGAAGGTTCCACATATATCGTATCCTCTTCTATGGTTATGACCTTCCACGGAACCCCCTTTGTTATAAACGTGGAGCCGGAGTCTATATTGTTATAGACAAACTTTTCGTCTAGGAGGGAGATTATCTTGTTGGATGACGTATTCCTTACCCTGAAGTATTTGTTATCCGGTAGTATGCTTATGTTCCTTATGAAATACTGCCTCCCCTTCCCTGTCCTTGAGATTCTTCCTTCTGAATAATTTATTATCCTGTTATCCGATAAGAAGGAGAGCATAGACTTGAACCAGCCATACTCAATGTCGAGATATGGGGATGCCCTCTTGATTATGTCGTATGCTTTCTTCTCTTCCAGCACGCCGTACTCCAGAGCCATTGCGGCTACCTGGTTTGCAACTACGTCTGCTGCAGACCGCTCTATTGTACGCTTCTCAAGGACACCGTCCTCCGAGAGGCTTATTATTGCAGATGACTCTATGCACTCCATTACTCCGGCAACCAGTATGATGCCATTGGAGACCGCACCCTCGCGATGGCCTGCGCGACCAATTCTCTGGATTAGCCTCACAACCTGGCGCGGGGAGCCGTATTGTATTACCAGGTCTATCGCGCCGATGTCTATGCCCAGCTCCAGCGAGCTTGTCGCTATTATGCATTTTATCTCGCCTCTCTTGAATGCGTCTTCCACAATTACGCGTTCTTCCCTGTCTATGGAACTGTGATGCACGCCGACCTTGCCGAAATCGTCCTCCTTGCTGAAATAGAGCAGCTTGCTCCCCAGGGATTCTACTACCTGTCTGGTATTTGCAAAGAGTATTGATGCCTTGGATTCCCTAATAAGGTTGCTGATGCGTTCTATCCTTGCGATGGAGCTCTGGTCTATTGCAAACATCGACTTAAGCTTTGCGCCTTTCTCCCCTGGCTGCATGGGCATCTCCACGCTAACCGAGTATTTCTTTGAGGCGCCTGATGATATCTCCCTATAATCGCCCTTGGGGAAGAGGAAGGCTGCTGCCTCATTGCTGTCTGCAAAAGTGGCGCTTATGCCTATCCTCTGGTAGTCGCCGGATATCTCCTCTATCCTCTCAAGAGTTACGGCAAGCTGCGCGCCGCGCTTGTTGAAATACAGTTCATGCATCTCGTCCACTATCACGGTGCGGAGGTTTTTCAGTTTTGGGCGCAGGCCTGAGAGCAGTATGTTCTGAAGGGTCTCAGGGGTGGTTATCAGGAACTGGGGGGCTTTCTTGACCTGCTCCCTTCGCTCCTGGGGGGTCGTATCCCCATGGCGCACGCTTATGCTTACTCCAGTCTCTTTTGAGAGCCACTCCAGCCTTGATAGCAGATCCCTGTTAAGGGCGCGCAGAGGGGTTATGTATATGGCGCATATCCCTTCTGCATCCTCCGAAGAATTCGTACTTATTATTTTTTTCAGTGTTGGTATTATCGCAGCTTCAGTCTTGCCGCTTCCCGTAGGTGCGGATATCAGACAGTCCAGGCCTTTTTCTATTACGGGAAATGCCATCTTCTGTATCCCGGTCAGGCTGCCAAACCTCTCTTCCAGGAGCACGTACGGATCCTTCATCTCAGGTGCCTCTGCTATTTCCTGCTGCAATAGGAGATGATGTAAGTTCGCTTGACCCGTAGTCTGCTGCGTATAGGTATCTTCCGTCAGGAGAAACAGCTATGCCTACGGGAAGGTCGCCCACATCTATGGTTTTTGATATGGTATAGTTTGACGTGGATATTATAGATACCGTGCCGTTAACGTGGCTCGATACATAAAGGCTTGAGCCGTTCTGGGATAGCGCAAGCCCCACTGGGGCAGGGCCTACGCTTATGGCCCTTAGAGTAGAGAGGCTTGACGAGTTCAGGACGAAAACGGTATTTCCCAGATTATCTGATACGTATATCAGCCTTCCATCCGGGGAGAGTATAATGTTCACCGGGCCTATTCCTGCTGGCGCGGAGCCCATAACAGTGTAATTCTCAGCCGAGATCTTAGCTATTGCATTCTGGTCGTTCTCCGCCACATATATGTAGCTGCCGTTCTTTGAGACCGCTATGCCGCTGGGATCTGGGCCGATGCTCACGTTTGCCGCAATCTCTCCGGTGGCGGCAGATATGGCATATACGGAATTACCCTGATTGTCTGTGGCATATATGTAGCTGCCGTTCTTTGAGAGAGCTATGCTAACTGGAGTGCGTATCCCGCTTATTGTGCTTATAACTCTATCTTTCGATGTGGAGATTATCGCGATGCTGTTGGATCCATAATTTGCTACGTAAAGGTATGAACCATTGGCGGAGAGGGCCATTCCTTCCGGTCCTAAGCCTGCCGTTACGGCATCTATCACTGAGCCATTTGAAGGTGAGATTACTGATACGGAACCTGTACCGAAGTTGCTGAGATATATCCTGCATCCGGGGCCGAATAGCACGTATGCGGGGTACTCCTGCACGCTCGCATTCCATGCCCTCTCATTGCAAGAGGATGCACCTCTTGATATGGAGAGGTATATTATTGATACAACTAGTGCAACCAGAACAAAGATTGCGATGCCTTTTGTTTTGCTATGCTTGCTCCGGATTCTTTTCTTTGGCTGCTTCATTTTATTATGCCTCTTGAGAGAGCAATCCCGTGTGCAGGCAATTTTGGCGTTTGCCTGCAGTGCTTCTTGTGCTTAGAGATGATTCCACCGCTTATGCGCCTCTTTATGTTGCATTTTATGAATATCCGTATTCATGTTTATATCGCTTTGTCCGCGCATTCGCGCTTTATCTATGCGCTGCGAAAGCGACAGAGATGAATTATGCGTATGCATTGACCCGGATTATACTATATAGGCATTTCCTGATGCGGAGTACTGCTTTGTCGCGTTTGACTTTGTATAGTTGAGCTGCAGGTCAAGCGTAAGGCCAAGCGGTATGCCCTCCAGAGGCTTGGAGTGGTTGTAGCATGTGATGTTCAGCGGTGCATTTCCAAGAGGGCGGTAATCTTCCTTCTCGATCGTAGAGTTGCCGTACAGGGTGCACGATGCGGATACGATGGTGTAGTTCTGGCTTGATGATAGGATTATGGACAGGGTGTTTCCGCTAAGAGAGGCGTTTGTGCATGCGAAGAGGTTTCCAAAAGAGCAGGTATTAGCAAACCCTGAGGAGAATGCTTCTGATCTGCCGGTTATTCCCAGTTCATTTATGTAGTTTATGTTCTCTGAAGGCTGCGCGAGTATAAGTGCCTTGTTCACAGGGGAGAATATGCTTATGCTGTAGTTGCCTATGTATGCCTGTGTCTCTATCATTGAGAGGTTCTGCAGATATGAGTAGTTTTTGCTTCCGTAAGGCTGCAGGTACGTGCTGCAATATGAGCGGTTATCAGATATGCTTATTATGCCGAAGCATGTCAGGTTGGCGCTGCTCGGCGTCTCCTTCTCTATCTGGTATCCCAGATATGACCCGTTAAGGCCGAGTACGAATGCCGTCCCGTTGGAGAAGTTGTAGATGGATTCTATCTCGGAGTTGGTAGGGTATGTAAGCCTTGGGAATTGGCGCTGAGGAAGGCTCTGCGTAGTGTTTGTGTAGTTAAGCTCCGCTATGCAGTTTCCGCCAACGTATACTATCCCTTTTATCCAGCCGTCGCTGTATCTTGTGCAGAGGGTTGTTGTTGCGTTTATGCGGGAGAAGGAGACTGTGGAGTTATTTATGGTGTAATTTGTATTATAGAGCCCCTTGGCCTGTGATGCTATGCTGAATACCGAAGGAGAGAGATAGCCGTCCATCCAGAAGGACATTATTGAGGAGCCGTTTTTATAGCCAGCATATGCCGCGTCTAGGTTGGCTACATACGGAGAGGTCGTGTTGAGCAGCGGGTATATGTAGTTGTTAAAAGGCGATATCCCGGAGATGGAGAATGCGCTCTGGTTGTAAACCTTTGATAGGTATATTGATAGTATCAGCCCAAGAGTGCGGTATGAGTATGTTGAGTAGAAGCTCCTGTTTGCGGTAGGCAGATTGGAGAGCGGGTTCGGCTGTGCCGCGGCAGATACGCTGAAGTTCTCATATGCTGCCGTTGATGTCCTGTTTGGTATGTTGTAGAGATGCCCAGGGTCTGCTATCGCGGAGAAGGAATACTGGCCGGATCCCTGGAAGGTGTAGTTGAGGAAGAGATCAGCGCTTCTCCCGGGTGGAAGGTTGCTTATCGAATATGTCTTGTAAAGCGTGCCGTTTACGAAAAGGCCTATATCGAAATTGCTTATCTCTGCGGAGCCTGTATTCTTTACGGATATCGGCAGGGAGACCTGCTGGTACTGGTACATGCTATGCGAGAGATTCTGGCTCAAGAATGCAACGGATATGCCTATCTGCGGGTTTGACGAGAGGCTTCTGTAGTATACCGCAACTGCGGCTACGGCAACTATGAATATTATCCAGAGATATCTTTCCTTCATTTCAATTCGCCGATTAATGATTTTTTGTTAAGTTCTTTTATTACTTCGCTTACGTTTCCTACTATCTGGGATACACTTGAATCGAAGACCGAGCGGATCCAGTCCTCAGCCTCGAATTTCTCTCCCTTCTGGGGCGGAGAGAAGTAGAATCGCCCCTGCTCGTTCTTGATGAGCCCCATCTTCTTCATCCGCAGGAGATGGTATCTCAAGGTCTTCTCGTTTATATTTCCGTAGCTTGAATTTATGTATGCCTCGATCTCCTTGGCTGAAGGATCCCTCTTCTTTGCAAACTGGAAGTATACAAGCGCATCAAGCACTGATATGACGCCCAGCCTAGACTCTCCCGGATTTATTATGCCGAGGGTCAGCGCTAGCCACCTGATTGCTGACCTCCTTGTCTCTAGCACCTCTTTCGTAAGCCTCATGTTCCTTATGGTCATCTCTTTCTCTATGAGCGAGGCCTCGTTTATTTCCATGATATGATGCCTGCGTAGGATTGCAATAAGATATTATGCTTCTGTTTTATATGGTTTTCTGAGACAGTTATATTTAACGATGGTCACTATGCCAAACGAACATGAAAGCGGCAGGGATGTTGAGAACATGCTTAAGGATTACCAGGTCCTGCAGGAACAGATGAAGGCAGTTGCTATACAGATAGAGCAGCTGCGCGGGCAGAAGCTTGAGGCAGAGAAGGCGATGGAGGAGCTGGAGAAGGCCACCGGCAAGGTCTACTTCACTGTCGGAGGAGTGATAGTGGAGACCACCAAGGACAAAGCGCTTGGCGATCTTAAGGACCGCATGGAGCTGAATGGAGTAAGGATGCAGTCCGCAAACAAGCAGTATGATGAATTGAAGAGCAAGGAGAAGGAGCTTGGAGACAGGATAATGAAGGCTTACAAGCAATCGCAATAAGCCCATTCTTTTCCATGAGGCTTCCTGCCGTAGGACTGTTTCTGTTAAGAGAGAGGTTGCCTGTATGCATTACCAATTTGACCTGCTATCATATGCCGAGGAGGATTTTGGCCTGATCGGGAGGCTTGGGCTTGACCGCATTCTAGTGCTGGGAAGGGATGTGCACATGGCAGAGGGCGCCGCATTTGATTTGGGAAAGAGGTACCTTGTGAATAGCGGCAACCAGAAGATTCTCTCAAGAGCAGTGAAGAACCCGAGCGTAGCAGGCATAATATTTGAAGGCAGGGAGATGATGCCGTTGCGCGCCATACAAGATTGCGCTAGGGAGGAAAAGGTAATACTTTTCCCTTGCACGGATATAGTAAGCGCAATGCTCTCAGGAGATTTTGGAAGGATCTACTCTATAAGGAAAGCAGCGGCCATGTGCATGCGCGAGAATGCCAATGCATGTGCGGTAACCATGGCACCATCCAGAGAAGGCTTATTGTCTGCGGCACAGCTTGCCGCAATGAACGAGTTTATAGGAATAGAAAAAGGGCGCTACGAAAAATCCGTGTCTGCATTTGGTGAGTTGGTTGATAGTTAAGGCTAAGCGCAGGTATATTGTTGCCGAGTGCTCAGGCAATGTAGACATCTCCTCCCCTGAGATGCAGAGATCCCTCAGGCTCTGCCTGCTGAAGCTCTTCGGAAGCGTTGGATATTCAAGGCTGGGCTATAAGTTCATCTCTAGGGTCGAAGGAAACGCTTTCGTAGCCAGGGTTGCCCGCGGGCAGGAGAAGGAGTTCATACTTGCGCTATCCTTCGCCAGGGGGGAGTGGGGAGGCATCTTTAGCATTGCCACCTCTGGAACCATAAAGGCCGCGCTGAGGAACTATAAAGACGCAAGGATGCGTGTGGCGACACATGAGAAGCGCGGATGAGTAGTTTCGTTTGGATGTTTTTGGCAGGGAATTTACTCCATGAGAAGCCCGTATATTTTCCTCTCTTTTAGATTCTTGAATATGTACTTTGCTCCGGAAGCCTTGAGAATATCCATATCGTTTTGTATCGCAGATACCCCTATCGCGGATATCCCGAGGCCGCTCGCTGCGCTTATTAGCTTTGGAATAGAAGTAAGAAGCCATACGCCTTCAGGCTGCACGCCTGCGGATCCTGCGACCTTAAGCATCTCGGAGCATAGGTCGGAGAACGTGGCGCTGTTCGTTCCTGATACCATGCCTGCGAAGATGCGCTCCATGCCTGCCCTCTTGAGCTTGTTCTCGATTATCTTCTCTGGCTCTCCGGAGACAACATATAAGGCGGATGAGTCCTTGGAGAGCTTCGTGGCAAGGTCCTTCGCCCCGGGGTTTAGTATGATTCCGTCATGCCCGGCAGTATTGTAATAGGAGTACTGAAGGAATTCCATGGCCATTCCTATCTTAGGCTTTATCTCTTCTTCTGGTATGCCCTTCGAGGAGAGTATCGCCCTGACGCTGGCCTGTGCGGTATCGCTTATGAACCCCTGCACAGTGGATGAGGCATCTATGCCGTAGACGTCCTTTATCGCCTCGGCTATGTAGTTGTCCACGTTCTTCTTCTCCGAGATCATGGTGTTTATATCTAGGAATATAGTTTTCTTCATTGCAATGCCTTCTAATAGGTGACATCCTCCCACCGATAAATCGTGTGGGCTTCCAATGGTGCTTTTTGATTGGTCATCTTGAAACACCAAATATAGTTCCTCGTTCAGCGAGAACTGCCTCACGATGAGGTCTTATATTCTCTCCAGAGGCGTGACTTCCCGAATGTCCTTCAGTAGCTCTTTTGAGTATGTTTATTGATGCGTTCAAATCCCTGTCCTTTGACATACCGCACTTTCCGCAGTTGTATGTCCTTTCTTTCAGAGACATTTCCTGAACGTTTCCACATTCACTGCACGTCTTTGACGTATTCTTAGGATTCACTCCAACTGCCACGCAACCAGCACTTTCAGCCTTGTATTGCAGCATTTGGGTGAAGTTTCCCCAAGATTCCTTGCCTATGCTTCTTGCAAGATGATGGTTCTTCATCATGTTTGCAACCTTCAGTTCTTCGTATGCAATGAATGAGTATGAATTGACGAGATTGTATGAAAGTTTATGCAGATGGTCTTCTCTCTGCCTTGCTATATGTTCATGTTTCTTTGCGAATTTCAATATTGCTTTCTGCCTTTTATGTGAACCTTTTTGTCTTCTGGATATTGTCTTTTGAAGACGTTTAAGTGCATTTCTTTCTGACTTTGAAATATGCTTATTCTGAAGTATTGAACCATCTGACAGGACTGCATATTTATTTATTCCTAAATCCATTCCGACTCTTTCCTTTCCATTTGAGAATGGAATTATATCTTCCTGTTCAACTACAATGGTGACATACCATTCTTGTGATTTTGTCTTCTTAATTGAGAATGTCTTTATGCCACCTTCAATATTTCTGTGATTCACAAAGTTTATCTTGCCTACTTTTGACAATTCAATTCTCTTCTTTTCTATCTTGAACCCTGATTGGGGATATGTCAATGACGATACAAATTTCTTGAAACGTGGGAAACCTACTTTCTGTTTCTTTCCTGTGCGTTTCTCCTTCACTCTCCTGAAGAAGTTTTTATATGCCTTTGAGAGCCTGTCAGGAACATTCTGCAATACCTGCGAATAGACTTCGTTGTATTCTGGATGCTCCTTCTTGAATTTGGTGACCCATTTTATCATGTCATATTTTGAGAAGGTCTTTCCAGTATCTTGAAAATGTTCTTTTGCCTTTTCAAGAAGGTGATTGTAGAGTTCCTTGCAGAGAAGCATCTGACGATTAAGAATATTCTTTTGTTCCTTTGAAGGATATGCCCTGAATTTGTATGTCTTTTTCAAGATGACCATAGTTATTACATCATTAAAGTTTATATGCATTGCAGTGGCTTATATCCCACCCCTGAAGAGTGTGGGTTTTACGCCGCTAGTGATAAAGGCTTAAGTAAGGAAGAAGTAGCTGCAATGAAGGATTACCTTAAAGAGAAGAATTTGAAGGTTAATGGTGAAGAAGCCGTACTTGCCGTCATAGCCAAGATGCCAGAACCAGATCGCGCTATGGCAAAGCGCATACATGCTATTGTAAAAACCGCTGCTCCAACTCTTACTCCGAGAACTTGGTACGGTATGCCCGCCTATTCAAAGGGCGATAAAATCATATGCTTTTTCCAAGGAGGTTATAAGTTTGGGGCCAGATATGCGACATTAGGCTTCGGCGACAAGGCGAACCTTGATGATTGTTCTATGTGGCCTAATTCCTATGCACTTAAGAAGCTGACTACCGTAGAAGAAGCAAGGATTGCGGCACTAGTTAAGAAAGCAGCTAGCTGAAAAATAAGGTTGCAACTGAATTCGCAGCGGAGCTCTCGTACTTGATGTTATTGTCCTTTCGGTAGCATTTGTACAGGATGCTTGTATATATTTGGTTTGCATTACAATGGATGTTGGTGCTGCGATATGGGTGATTCGGATGTGCAGGAAGCAACCCTGTGCCACATAATAAACGGGAACCTTGTGCTGCTGAAAGAAGCCACAAGGGGGATAAGCAAGGGCAAGTGGAATGGACCTGGTGGCAAGATAGAGAAGGGCGAATCTGCAGAGGAGAGCGCACGCAGGGAGGTGAAAGAAGAGACAGGCCTTGATATCGGCGGCCTTTTTTATCATGGAATCCTGCGATTTGGGGATACGAAGGGAAGGGGCATAATGAATGTGCATCTTTTTTCTACAAGCGAGTATTCAGGAACCCAGAAGGATACAGATGAAGGTGTGCTGAGATGGTTCCCTATAAGCAACCTTCCGTGGGATGCGATGTGGGAGGATGACAGATTCTGGTTTTGGCTTATGTTGAACAGGAGGCGGTTCGACGCTGATTTCGTGCAAGATGATAAAGGAAGGATAAGAAGCTGCACAATTAGCATCCTGGACTTGGGGGGCATATAGCGCATCTCAGAATGTATTGCATCGCTTTATATATTGCCTTGATGCAATTAGTCAATTGGGATTTTATGCCAGATCCTTCTGACAACAACAGGGCTGCAGGAAAAGACAGTAGCAGCAATTCGGCCCTAGCATCGCCGCAGAAACCTGCTGAAGAAGATGGGATAAATGAGAATTACCCAGTAGTGGTAGCATTCCTTGCCGATGCAGTTATATTTCTAGTTCTGGGAATAGGAGGGGCCCTCGTTGCGGGCGCATTGGGGCTTGCTGTTGGCATTCTTTTTGCGATAATTCTTGTAGCGATGTTATCGATAAGGATAATAAATGAGTGGAACAGGATGCCTGTGCTTCGCCTAGGCAATTATGTAGGTATAATAGGCCCGGGCTTGAGGTTGATAGTGCCTTTGATAGAGTCTACACCTATAACTCTGGACACGCGAGTTCTTGGTACGCCGTTTAAGGCTGAGAAGACCCTCACGAAAGACAATGTCCCTGTCGATGTAGATGCGATATTATTCTGGAAGGTGGTCAATCCCGAGGGTGCGGTATTGAACGTGCAGTCCTATCTCAATGCAGTGCAGCTCTCAGCACAGACGGCAATGAGGGATGTTATAGGGAAGAGCGAATTATCAATAATGCTCGCTGGAAGGGATGTTATAGGCAAGGACATACAGGACCTTATACAGGAAAGGGTAAATGACTGGGGGATAAAAGCGATATCCGTGGAGATAAGGGATGTTGTTATACCCCCGGAGCTGCAGAGTGCCATGGCTAGGGTTGCTACGGCTGAGAGGGAGAAGCAGGCGCGGGTCAAGCTTGCTGAGAGCGAGTCACTGGCAGCGGATAAGATGCTTGAAGCAGCTGCAAAATACAAGAAAGACATGTATGCAATGCAGCTCAGATCCCTTAACATGATGTACGAGATAAGCCTTAACGGCAAGAACCTCATTGTCTTCATACCCACGGACAATAAAGGATTCAGCATACCAACCCCCTTCGGAGTTGCGGGAATAGAAAAGTTCGCATCTGATGCGCAGAAGAAGCAGAAACCCCAGGGCTGATGCCTGCTTCGGGCGATGCGCTTAAGGTTCTGCTCCAGCAGGACAACCCATAAATATCCATCTATGGCACAGCGTCACCCACATGACAAACGATACCGAATATTGGAAAAGGCAGGCAGATCGGCTCTATGACAGGGTTTTAGCTGACGTGCGCATAATTGTGCAAAATCTACGCTATATCTCTGATGAAATAACTACGATACAACTAAGAAATTCGGTGGTTAAGGCACTGAAGCAAATAAAGAAATACCCCAGGGAGACTTATAGTGAGGTAATCTTAGGGGATTCGCAAGAAGCTCAGTTCGTTGAAAGGTTAGGCAGTATGTCCAATGCAACCTATTGCAAAGTATGATCTTGGTATAGTCTACGAACAAAAACAACTTCCGAATTTGAACAAAAACAACGTCCGAATTTGAGGTCGAACAAGCTAGTAAGAATCCTGTCATTTGGCATCCTTCCGCTGCTAAAGCATGTGGTATTTCCAGCTCGCATTGTTAAGTTTGTAATGGTTTATACGCACTGCGCGCATCATTTTTATATACCTTTATAGTTTAAATTCAAACTGCGATTGAGCTGTTTTTAATGGTTCATTACAAATGGGTTGCACTCTCAAATACCACACTTGGAGTGCTGATGGCCTCGATAAACGCAAATATAACGTTAATCTCATTGCCGGCGATATTCAATGGCATAGGGCTTAACCCACTTGCCCCTGGCGCGTTCCAGTATCTTCTTTGGCTGCTCTTTGGGTACAGCATAGTAACGGCAACGCTCCTGGTTACGTTTGGCAGGCTCTCGGACATTTTCGGCAGGGTCAGACTCTATAACCTTGGGTTTGCGATATTCACCTTCGGTTCCATATTGCTCTTTCTCACGCCAAATACAGGGACTCTCGGAGCTCTTGAGCTAGTGATATTCAGGATAGTGCAGGCGATAGGAGGTGCATTTTTGTTCTCTAACAGCGCCGCCATACTTACAGACGCCTTCGGGCATAATGAGCGTGGGAAGGCACTTGGAATAAATCAGGTGGCTGCGCTGGTGGGATCGTTGGTGGGCCTTATATTAGGCGGCGTACTCTCTGTGATTGACTGGAGGCTTGTATTCCTCGTCAGCGTGCCGGTTGGGATAATCGGAACGGTATGGTCGTATAAGAAGCTCAGGGAATTGAGCGTAAGGAAGAAGGGTCAGAAGCTTGACATAGCAGGCAATCTTCTTTTTGCTGCAGGCCTTACGCTTCTTCTTGTAGGCCTTACATACGGACTCCTGCCTTACGGCACGAGCGTGATGGGATGGTCGAGCCCTTTTGTTATTGCGACTATGGTACTGGGCGCGCTTATGCTGATACTCTTCCCGTTCGTGGAGTTGAGGGTTAAGGATCCGATGTTCAAGCTTGAGCTATTCAAGATAAGAATGTTCTCAGCAGGAAATGCGGCAAGCACGCTTAGCTCTATAGGAAGAGGAGGCGTATTTATAATCTTGATAATACTCCTTCAGGGCATATGGCTGCCCCTGCATGGATACAGCTTCAGCTCTACACCGTTCTGGTCAGGTATATTCATAACTCCTATGCTTGTAGGATTTGTAGTAATGGGGCCTCTGAGTGGATGGCTATCGGATAAATATGGGGCGCGCGGTCTCGCCACGCTTGGCATGATTCTAAGCGCAGTGGCATTTCTGCTCCTGGCTTCGCTCCCTTACGACTTCAATTACATAGAATTCGGATCCATACTCTTTCTTATGGGCATGGGAAGCGGCATGTTTGCCTCGCCGAATACGGCATCGATAATGAATTCGGTGCCTCCGGAGAACAGGGGAGCAGCGTCTGGAATGATGGCTACCCTTAGGAACAGCGGCACTACGGCAAGCATAGGAATATTCTTTACCATCATAATAATCAGCTTGTCGGCTTCGCTTCCTGCCGCGCTATCTTCCGCGCTGGTTAAGGCAGGGGCGCCTTCTGTTGCATCGGCATTCCAGCACGTTCCCCCTACGGAAGCACTTTTTGCGGCTTTTCTTGGTTATAATCCCGTAAGTACCGTTCTCAGCCAGCTGCCAAACGCGACAAGGGCAAGCATACCTAACAGCACGGTGAGCTATATAACCAGCAATACGTGGTTCCCTAATGCTATAGCGCCTGCCTTTAGCAGCGCCCTATCTTTGTCTTTTTACATAGGCGCTGCACTCTCGGTTATTGCAGCGGCTGCTTCCCTATTGAGGGGAAAGAGGTACATACACGGAGAGAATGCAGGGAAAGGGCTTGAGGACAGGATTGCAGTGGAAGAAGCAAGCGATGAGGAAAGGATAAGGCGCGAGGAGGAGATGCTTGATAAGGATGGAAAGAAGAGGCGCTGATAAATTATGCATCTTGGCTGCTTATCTTGCTGAAGTCTATTATCCTATTTCGCTTCGATTCCTCGTCGCGGCATAGAAGAACTATCCTGCTGGGCATATGCTCTGCGGCATGAATATATCCGGTAAGCTCTGAGAGCCTCTTCGCAAATGCCCTTATCTCATCATGGCTGGGCATGCTAGTGTACTGCAGGTTCCTGGCGCTCTCCCTTGCGCCGCCTATGTAGGAAAACCCTTTTACTTCGACATAGTTAGGGCTTGCGAGTTTTATCAGCTCCGCATAGCCTTCAGGATTAAGCATGTTTACGCCCTTTACCAGTGTCATCCTCAAGACCTTCCTCGTGTTGAGCGTCTTCATGACGCTTAGCGCATCTAGGAAACGTTCCCATGCATTTGGTATCTTCGGCCTTGTGACTTTTATGTAGGTCTCCTTGTCAGGCGCCTGAAGGGATACGTAAAGCTGTGTTGGAAGTGGATTTAGCTTCTCTAGCGCCTCGGGGAGCGTGCCATTGTGGACGAGGAATGTGCTTATGCCACGCTTGTGGAACTCCTTCAGCAGCTCACACATCCTTGGATAGAAGAGCGGCTCGCCTGTAAGGCTCAGGGCAACGTGCCGTGGCTCATTTCCCTCTTTCCATCTCTGCATCTTTGCATCTGTATCGGCCATGGCCTTGTATCCGCTTATTATCCGCCTCTGCTCCTTTATCATGTTCTCAACGATGTATACGGGATCATCCCATTTTTCTACAGCATTTAGCTCGTTCCACTTGAATCCATGCTCTTCCGGTATTAGCCTCCAGCAGAAATTGCAGGAAAGATCGCAGCCTACTGCAGGCGTCGCCTGTATGCACTGCCAGCTCTTAATCCCATAAAACGAGTATTTGTAGCATAGTGTCTTGCCCTGCAGGCCATTGGCAGTGTATTCGCATATCTTCACTGCGGAGTGGTCTCCTACAAAATGGTAACCCTGCTTTGCCATTTTAGCCTTAAGTTGTTCGGGCATTTTCGACATATAATCAGTTTGTTGATGTGCAACATTTTAAAGCGTAACAGATTATTAACCTTTGGCTAAAGCATGCCTAAGAAGCCGGCATACACCAACGATTCAATTATGGTTAGCGGTATGCCTATCTTCATGAAGCTTTTCATGTTTATAGTGCGCTCCCCCTTCTTTTCCGTGCCTTGAATTATTATTACATTTGATGCTGCACCAAGGATAGATAGATTGCCTGCTATTGTGCTTGATGCTGCGAGGGCCATTAGTGGAATAGCCCCTTTTGTAGCAGTCTCTAATATTTTAAGGTAAAGGGCAACAAGCGGAACGTTTGATATGAGCTGGCTGAATAGTATGCTTACCGGGAATATGTATAGGGCCGATGAGATAATTGACGATGAGCCAGATACCAGACTCTGCAGAACGCCAGAATCCCATACGCTGCCGACTATTATGAAGAGAGAGATGAAGAATATTATGGTGCCCCAGTCCATTTTGGATATGATTGCCTTTTTGCCATTGAAGAATAATAGTATCGGGATTGATGCGAATAGAGGTATTGAGAAGAGGTATTCCGGAGGAGGAGCGGAATATGCAAGCGAGTATATTATGTAGGCCGCAAAGCCAAGAACTAGCAGGATCACAGATGCCCTTACGCACCATACAGAATGGCTTTCTGATCTTCTTGCAGGAAATCCGCGAGCGGCTTTGCTCGAATTGCTTTTTATGAGGTCGTGCTTATACACAAGGCGGAGCATTGCATAGGTAATGAGCAGGTTTATCATGGTTGGAACGAGCAGATATCCGAAGAATGCAAGGAAAGGATCGCCGAGGCGGCTGGATGCGGCTATGAGAAGGTTCTGCGGGTTTCCGATTGGGCTTGTAACGCTCCCGGTTGTTATTGAAAATGCAAGAGCCATCAGGAATGGCTCTGCACGCATGCCCCTTTTCCTTGCGAGAGAGATGACTATCGGCGTGCCTATTATTGCAAGCGTGTCGTTCATAAAGAGCATGGATAACAGCCCTGCGCCGAATATTAGGATGAAGAGAGTGGCATATGCGCCTCCGGCTTTGCCGAAAAGCCTGGAGGAAACGTAGTCCAGGTAGCCTGATTGCTGCATGGCCTCGCCTATTATGAACATTCCTATTAGAAATGCAATTATACCGAAATTTATCGACGAGAAAGCCGCAGGTGCGGATATGTCGCCAAGAATCAGCGCGAGCGCTGCGCCAGCTAGCATTATTTTCCATATCTGTATCTTTAGCTCAAGGAGCTGGCGCACCGTTATGGCAGCAAATACTGCAATCAGTATCGCGTATGCAGGTATCATCCTATTGCCGGTATGTGCAAGTTTATAGGAGCTTGTATGATTTATACCCTAGCAGCGCTATGAATGCAATGAATACTACTGCGAGTAATGCGGTGTCAAGAGGCGGCGTGCCTTTTTGTGAAGTCTTAGGGAGGTTTGGTGTGGATGGACTTGAGGATGACGTTTCGTTAATTACCATTATTTTTATCTCTGCATTTGATGTGGTCGGATCGTCCCCTGTGCCATTGAATATGGCAGTATAGTTGCCTGGCTCTGCGCCTGCGGAAGTCTTTACGGTAAGCACGCCTGAAAAAGGAGGGAAGGTGGAGAAATTTTCGCTTAGGTTTAGGGATATCCCGTACGACTTTAGCGCTGCCCTGTTTACTATGTTCATGTATGTGCCCCATGAATTGCCGCTTGCTATGCTAAGGTTGTACTGAAGATATGCTGTAGCGTTCTTTCCGATGGAGAGCGAACTCTGGTTAAAGGTGATCTTTGATGTTCCCAGGCCTGGAGAGGCGAATGACACCGAGATGAGAATGCAGAATAATGCAATCCCTGATGCACAGATTCCATGAGCTTCTTTCATATCTTTACCCTTGTATATGATTGATTAGGCAGCAGGCGGATTAAAAAGGTTTTTATTTGTTTACTTATATAAGAAGGTATACTTGTTTTCCCGCATGGACTGCATATTGCAGGAGGGAGTGTAAATGGCATTGGATTACGAGAACTTCGCGAAGTTCATTGAAGAGAATAAAGGCAAGAGGAAATTCAAGCAGAGCGTGGAGCTCGCCATAAATTTCAAGGGCATAGACTTCACAAAGCAGGACAACAGGCTTAATCTCGAGGTGCTGCTTCCGAACGACAAAGGCAAGACGCGCAAGGTGGCAGTCTTTGCTGATGATAAGGCACTGGTGGAAGAGGCGCAGAAGGCAGGCATGGATGTCATACCTGGCAGCGAGATAGACCAGATAGCATCTGACCAGAAGAGGCTTGGGGCGCTCCTTACATATGATCTGGTGGCACAGGGGAATCTTATGCCTACTATAGCGAAGAAGCTGGGGCAGTACCTGGGTTCGAGGGGTAAGATGCCAAAGCCGCTTGTAGGAAGCGTGAATCTCCGCATAGTCAACGAGGAACTCAAGAAGAAGGTAAGCCTGAAGAGCAAGGGCAAGTTCCTGCCTACGGTTCACTGCGTTGTGGGAAGCGAGGACATGGATCCTAAGAAGGTATTTGAGAATGTAAAGGAGGTAATTAACGGGGTATATGGAAAGGTAGGGCAGGGCTCTGTAAAGTCTGCTTACGTGAAACTGAGCATGAGCAAGCCGCTGAGGATCGTTTGAGGTGTGTTTATGGTTATGCTAAAAGCGCAGAAAGTTGAATTCGTAAAGAAGCTTTCCGAGGATATGAAGAGGCATAAGACAGTGGCAGTAGTGCCATTGGAGATGGTTCCGGACAGGCTCATGCAGAAGGTAAGGAACGGGCTGAAGCCTGATGCCAAGTTCATAGTTGCGAGGAAGAACCTCATACTCATGGCGCTGGGAAGCGACAAGAGATTCGAGAAATTGGCAAGCCATGTGCAAGGTAATGTTGCACTTGTACTGTCGGATAAGGACGCAGTGGACGTTAATGCTTTCGTAAGCGGCAATAAGCTGCGCCTTGGAGCGAAGCCCAATCAGATATCGCCTGATGACATAAGGATAGAGGCCGGAGAGACCAGCATAGCCCCGGGGCAGGCTGTTACCGATCTTAAGGCTGCAGGAATAGACGTGCAGATACAGAAGGGCAAGGTAGTGATAGGAAAGGGCAAGGTGCTCGTGCATAAAGGAGATAAGATATCACATGCGGTATCAAAGGCGCTGAAGATGCTTGAGATAATGCCATTTGAAGCCGCGGCTGTTGTGGAGGCTGCGCAGGAGGGCAACGTGACGTTTGGAAGGGAAGCTCTTAACTTCAACAGAAGCAAGGCGCTTGACGAGCTTACCGCTGATTTCGTTGCTGCCAACGAGCTTAGCATAAGGATAAATTATGTTACTGCATATAATGTAGATGGCTTCATAAGCAAGGCGTTTATAGGCGCAGTGGCGCTTGGAGTGCAGAATAACCTATACGAAAAGGAGATTATAGACAAGATCGTCTCCAAGGCGTTCCTGCAGGCCCTTGGCCTGAAGTCGGCTGCTGATAAAAAGGAATAATGCTAAATGGTGAAAGAAGATGGAATATATATACGCTGCCCTCCTGTTGGATGCGGCTGGAAAAGAGATAAACGAGAAGAGCCTTACCGAAGTGGTAAAGGCGGCAGGAATGCAGCCTGACGAGGCTATGGCGAAGTCTGTTGCCAATTCCCTCAAAGGCGTCGACATAAAGGAAGTAATAAAGAACGCACAGAATGTCTCCGTAGCGCAGCCTGCGCATGCTGAAGCCAAGAAGGAAGATAAGAAAGAGGAGAAGAAGGAAGAGAAAGTAAGCGAGGAGGCAGCAGCAGGAGGACTTGCAAGCCTGTTCGGATAATACCCGATATGATCGAGGATACAGGGATAGCGGAGCGTGCCATTAGGTTGGCTTTATCCTTGCCGCACGTTGCCTATGCGGAAGCCTATCTTGAGAAGTCGCGCTCTGTATCCGCTGCGGTTGAACAGGGAGAGGCAAATGGATCAGGGGCAACGGAGCGCTTTGGCCTTAGAGTAAGGCTCATAAGGCAGGGGCGGCTCTATACCGTATCCACTGACAAAGTCGATATGCAGAACCTGCGCTCTTGCCTGACAAGGATGGGGGAATTTGGCGGAAAGGCGGCAGTAACCTCGCTCTCTAAGGAAAGGAGGGAGAATGCATCTTATTCTGTAAAAGAGTCCATACCTATTGAGGATGGCAATCCTCTTGATGAACTAGACAAGGCAGAGAAGCGCGTGTCATCGCTTGGATTCGTGAAGTACAGGAGCTTCTACGCTTCATTAGGAAGGTCTGAATCCTATTACCTGAATTCTGAGGGAACAGAGATATGTGCGGACGTGCCTTCATTCAGCTTCTTCGGGAGCATAATAGCAAGCGTAAATGGCGAGAGCAGGCAGAGGTTCCTGCAGCTTGGAGGGGTCGGCGGATATGAAGGTTTCGAGAGGCTGCTTATAGAGGATTCTGTCGCTGAAGAGGCCGGAAGGCTCAGAAATGTAATGGAGAAGGGAGTAAGCCTGTCTTCAGATAAGCTTAACAGGATAAGGAACGTTGTTGCTTCCCCTGAGATAG
>JAKBQS010000061.1 GCA_021835105.1 Microcaldota archaeon | reverse complement strand
ACTTGCCCGATGAAGCACCTCCACTACCGCGCGTGGAAGAGATTGAGTTTGACGGAACTGTTTCTACAAGCCTAGATGCCATATTGCCAAAGATAAAGTCTATACCCTACTACTCAATAACATTCGATGGCAACGAGATAACGCTAGTCAATGTCGAGAGCAGGAACATAAACAAGAAGCCTTACCTATTCTATATCATAAAGATATCGCAGGGCAAACTGCGCATAACCTTCTCAGTCCCGCAGGACACCAGCGAGAACCTGCGAAAGGCAACTGTGATAAAGAATACTGCCTCGCTTCTTTCAATGATATATTCTGACTTTAAGATACAGGAGGGAACATTCTTCCAGTATGTCGATTCAGTGATAGACAACATGATTTCCTCCCTCTCGCAGAGCTACAGTTCAATATTCAACAAGTACGATGCGCTTCTATCTGAATACAAGGAGATAAAGCGCCTGAACATAGAGCTCTCCGCGTCAAACAGGAACCTTACAATACAGAGCGCAGCCCTAAACGAGGAGAACAAGGTGCTCAAGGACCAGCTGAGCAGCCTCAAGAAATATTCGGACGAATCCCTGATGGCATCTATACAGGACTGGATCCAGGTGCATGGCAGTTCGATAGATATAAACGAGTTCTCAAAGGCATATACGGTTCCGCCATCAAGGGTGGAGCAGATACTGGACAAGATGGTCTCTATGGGGTACCTGGAGCTAAAGAGTTGAAGCGCAAATGCCCGGAAAATATTATGTGACGATAAACAAGAAGTTCGCGTATGTTAAGGTATACAGAATAATAAAGAAGGCAGGGGAGGCGAACGATATATCCAAAAAAATATCCAGTGCTCTGCAAAATTGGATAGACAAGAAATTTTCCAAGAAAGGGGCAACATGAAGTGTAAATTATGCCAGCAGTAAAAAAGAAGAATAACAAGCTGATCCTTGTAGTTGTCATTGTAGCTGTAATCTTCATAGCAATAATGCTATTCTACATATCCGCAACAGTTAATGTACTATCGCATAGCTTTCACCAGCAGAAGGCAAATATCAGCGTAACCATCCTGCCTACGCTTAGCATATCCTCGCGTGGCTATGCCTTCTCAGACAACGCAAAGTACGTCGATGGATTTGCACTGATCAACTACTCATTCGCAAACGCATCAAATGCAAACATAACCCTTGCCGAATATACGAAGCCGCCTGAGCCGTCCATATACCTTATAAACATCGAGAATTACTGCTACAAATGCTTTTTCAACGAGCAGACGCTCTACTCTCAGATAAGCGCAGATCTGCGGGCGCACGATTTGCTTCGCAACTCAAGCATGTTCAGCTACATAAATATAAATGATGTAAGGCAGATACCAGATAATTCCATCGTTATAATACCATCAGGGCTCCTTCCCCTCCCTCTTACTCCAAGCACAGCCAGCAATAACTTTACGATACTCAACATGCTTTCCAGAGGCGACAGCATAATATACGTGGGCAATAACTTTACCGAATCAGTGACCTTTGGGGGCATAGCCGTAATAAACAACCAGAGCGTCGCAAAAGATATACTCCTAGCCAGGCTGAATACCACATCAGTAAATGCGTCTGCCCAGCCTATCAACGGCATAATATTCAACTCGCCGCTCTTCGGCTTTCAAGATGGTTACTTCTACGGAGACATAGCAACGCAAAACTCCCTAAACGGCACGCTAATAGCATTCAGCAACTACCCTTCAACTGCATGGAAAAATCAGTCTTCTATGGCAATGGACATTGCGAACGTGATAGACACAAGATACTGGCTGGATCAGATAGCTATAGGCTACTCAAACCTGACAATACTTAACAACAGCAGGGAGCTTGACCTGATAGTAACAAGCCAAAAACAGGTAGCCCTGGGAAACAACACCACAACCGAGCTCAACAATTCATACGCAATTCTTACCGCACGCCTTTACAACAATGGCACACACGCCGAACTTAATATCCCATTCAGGATGAATTTCTCTTTCAACGGAGAGGTAAGGATGTCCTCTTCTGTAGGCGAGACACAGACGATACCGGTAGATCTGAGCGTGTACAATCTGACAGGCGCATACAATACATTCAGGGCCGTTCTCCTGAATTCCAGCATGGATCCGATATCGACGGGGCTTGTGGGCGATTTCAACAAACCATTTGCGGTAAGCATCGACCAGGCATTCAACTTCGCACCAGGTTATTATTTCATAGAACTCCTTAACGGCAACAACAACCTCTACGCAACAGGGATAACTTATCTTGACAACACGACAATAACTCCAGTGGCAATAGACTTCAAGAATGCCACATTCTCCTTCTTCACGCAGAGCAACAACATAACCCTGAACAATGTGCCATATTCCATTTCCCTGAACAATCTCTTCGAGCAGAACGGGACTATAAGGAATGGCACAATAGCATACGACCTTCCAAAGGGAACCATACTCAGCCATGGCAACGAGACGTTTGCATTCGAGATAATGGGAAAGACATACACTTACATAAGCCAGTACAGCGCGCCCACCTCTGGAGGGAATGCGCTTTACATAGAATTCGGAATAGCAATAATAGTTGTAGTGTTCCTGAACCTAATGATAAGACCAGAGCTTCCTGACGACTACTACATAGACCTGCCTGATTTTACGGCATCCAAGAAGGCCAGGATAAAGGAGCAGCCACAGACTCTTGTAAATGTCTTCGATTCGATAAACGCAAGATACCGCTGGAAGTACATGCCTCTTACCACTGAGGAATTCAGGTACGGGATAAGCAACGGAGTAAGGCATGACAATGTTCCGATATCCATAACCCAGCAGAATGCATATACCGTGCTTATGGCTCTCCAGAGCGCAGGCCTTGTCATTGGAATGGACGACTACTTCGCGCCTGTATCCTGGGAAGAGAAGTCAAGGCACGATATTGAATATCTAGTTGTATTCAGGAAGCTGAGGGACTTCTGCGTGGCAGGGGCTATGCTCTTCACCGAACTCGACCAGAGCGACAAGGCCGATATGGTGATAATAAAGTCAGGCGTACAGTACAATGCGGTGATATATTCAGAGAAATCATACATAAGGCCTTTTGCTGTAAGCAGCAGACAGAAGACACTTATAGCGTTCCTCAATGAGGAAGCCAAGGAAGAGTTCCTCGGGAAGCTTTACTCGTCTTACGACAGCAGCGCAGAGATAATAAAGGCTGCGATAGCTTACTCATACGTTAAACTCGTAGATACTGACAATACCGGCGAACTGGTATTATGACTTACCATAAATAAATTTGGGCGCACTGCTACCTTGGGCCTTATCTCGGATGCCTTTCATGAAGAACCTGCCAAGCATGGTGAAGCAATACAATGCGTCAAGGTTGCGTATACCCGCTCTCCCAGTTTGTGGTATATATCACATTCGCAGCAGTCCCATCGTTGTTATTGCCTGAATAGTCATTTGCATTTCCATTCAGAGGCCACCACCCAACCAGGTTCTGCAGATTCTGCGGTGCGCCTCCTATTCCCTCCTGATATAAGGTTTGTATATCATTTGATGATAAGGAGGCATTGTAGACTTGGACATTGGATATATCTCCTTGAAAAGCAGTATTATAACCATTGATATCTGGGCCTGATGCAATTTCAGGATTATACGTCCCGGAGTACGGACTTGTTGCTGCGGCGCAGTTGCCAATAAATTTACCGTTCACATAAATAGCTGCATATGCTGTTCCTTTTGACCATACGCCTGTCACAAAATACCATTGATTTGGACTGACTAGTGTTTCAAACCCGCAGACTGATGATCCGCATATGCCATTTACCCAACCGCATACGCCATCGTGAGCCGGGCCATTTAAACTTAATCCGAATGCACCATAATTATTGGAAACCCCTTTAAATATTACTTCTGCGGAGCTTGATAATATCTTTGTAGTATACACCCAAGCACTTACAGTATAACTGTATTGATTTACGTTTATTGTCATCGGATTAGAAATTTCTATATAGCTGTTTTCTGTTCCGTCGAACTCCGCAACATACTGCGGCAGCGCACCCTGGCACTCTCCCTCCAGGTTTATCGATCCGACGGTTCCTGGCCCGTAAGGCCTGAATACATGGCACGATCCGGGAGGCACATGGGGCATAAAGAAGGTTCCGCTGAAGACGCCGAGCTCGAAGAGCGCGCCGAGAACCACTGCGATAATCAGTATCGCCCATCCGTATGTCATCAGGTACTCCATTGCCGACTGTGCACGGATCCCTGCCTGCATACAACCTAAAAAATATGCTCCTGCAAATTATTAAATGTAATCAAATGCGCCTGTGCTCCTTGAATTAGGCAACTATAATGCTTTACTCATCCTACGCTC
>JAKBQS010000060.1 GCA_021835105.1 Microcaldota archaeon | reverse complement strand
GACCTTTCCGGCACTTGCAAGGAGCTGCAGGTTTGTATACAACTTGGTAGCCTCGCCTCTTCGTGGTCTGGTGATGGACTTTAATGAATTCCTTATTTTGGCTTCTATAGGTTCTGCCGCTATGCATGCGGAGAGCGCCTCTTCAACCAAAGCCTGCGGTTTTATCTCCTCTGTTTCCCTTACTACTCCGTCGTCTCCCATGATTGTGAATCGCTCTCCTTTTGATGGCCTGTATATGCCACTCACGAGGCGCTCCTTTGTCTCGCCGTTGCCCGTTATTATTGCCGCGAGTTCGTAGCCAAGCCCGTCTGCAGGTTTTCTATAGCTGGCCCTTCCAGCGAACATTGCATGCTTGAGGGCGAATGAGACAGACCTGATAGGAAGATTATCTGCAAGATCATCGTATGATTCCTTGAACTTGTTAAGAAGGTGCTGCATCGACCAGTGGACCAGTGGGAGGTCGCCCTTCTGCATGCCTTGCGCTTCGAAGTTGTTTAACACGGAGGTGGAGAGGTAGAGGTAGCTTAGCATATCTCCCAAGCGCTTGCTTATGTCTTCCTCGAACTTGAGCTTGTCCTGGTAGATGCCTGAGAGGAGTGCGGCTGAGAAGGCAAAGCCGGCAGAGAGGCGGTTGAGTTGCCTGTAATAAACCTTCAGTTCTTTTGGAAGTCCTTCCGGAATTCCTTGGTTTCTTGATATTCCCAGCTCGCTGTCTGTTAAGTATCGTACGATGTCCTTCGCATGCTTGACAAATAGGGTCCTGAACTCTTTTTCGTCCCCAGCCTGCGCTGCCTTGAGCATGGGGTATAGGTTTGGATGCGCCCTCATTAGGCCCTGTCCGAATATTATCAACGACCTTGTCATTATGTTCGCGCCCTCTACCGTTATCCCTATAGGGACTGCTTTGTAGAGTTCGGAAAGTATGTTTTTAGGGCCATTCATCACGCCTTTTCCTGCCATTATGTCCATGCCGTCATTGCAGACGCTTCGCATCATCTCGGTAAGATGATACTTTATTATAGCGGATGGGACTGTGGGCTTCTTGCCAGCTTCAAGCATCTGCAGGGTTGTCTTCCTTGCGGAGTCTATTATGTAAGTGTAGCCGGCTATGCGGGCAAGAGGCTCCTTTATTCCCTGGAAGTTGCTTATATTAGTATTGAATTGCTCCCTTATGCGTGCATATGCGCCTACATACATAGCTGCAACTTTTGCCGCTGATGCCGAGAGCGCCGGGAGTGAGACGGCCCTTCCTACTGCAAGTGATTCCATTAGCATGCTCCATCCATTCCCTGCCTGAGATACGCCGCCTATTATGCTTTCCTCTGCATCTATGACGACCCCACTCCCACGCACTGTCCCGTTTTGGAATGGTATGCCCATTGGATTGTGCCTTGGCCCGATTGCGAGATTTGGAGTATCGGCCGGGACTACGGCGAGCGTTATCCCCGGATCCTTGCCCTTTCCCAACAGGTTATCCGGATCCTTAAGTACAAAAGAGACCCCTACAAGTGTTGCTACAGGAGCCAAGGTTATGTAACGGTTTGATATCTCGAGCCTTATCTTTGGTTTTCCATCCTCTCCTGCGAAGACGGTCCCGGTGTTATGCATCCCTCCAGAGGCATCGGATCCGCCAGTTAGTGAAGTGAGTGCAAAACACGGCACTTCTTTCCCATCTGCCAGCCTTGGAAGCCATTTCTCCTTCTGGGATTCGGTCCCATAATGCATAAGAAGCTCCCCCGGCCCCAGGGAATTTGGCACCATTGCCGTAACTGCAGCAGCTGCGCTTGCCGACCCTAGCTTCACTATCATTTCTGAATGCGCAGTGGGAGAAAACCCAAGTCCGCCATACTCTTTGCCTATCACCATGCCCCATATCTTTTCGTCTTTTATTGACCTCCATACATCATCAGGAAGGTCCGCTCTCTCGAGGATCTCTGCGCTGTTCATGCGTGAGGCTATCCTTGCCACTGTGTTATTCATAAATGTTTCTTCTTCCTGGGAGAGCTTTGCGCTTGGGAGGGAACGGAGTGCATCCCATTCGACTCGCCCGTTGAAATACCCGCGCTCTATACCTACGTCTCCAGACTCAAGTGCTGCTGATTCGGTATCCGAGATTTTAGTTTTTGCTATCTTTCTGCCGATGGCGCGGAAGACTGCGGAATCGGCCATTTTTGCCATCTTTCCCTCTGCCCTCTGCGCATGAGCATTATTTTGCATGAGTTACTATTTGGGGATAGCGATTTAAAATTTTTGTACAGTATGCAGTATGAATAAAGCGCGCATTTACTTAGCATGCCCCTAAATTGCAAAAAGTTAAATACTAGAAGGTATATAATATACTTATTGAAAAGGATTGATTGCGGTTAGCTAATGAATTTGCACTTTTGTGCGCTTATTCTTTACAGCAAAAAGGCAATGGAATATAAGCAGGATTTGATGTTTACACGGATTTTCTGCATCAGAAGTGATGCGCTTGAAGCAAGAAATGCAGGAATGGCAGGTTCTTATCCTAACTGGAATACGATAAATAAGATAAAATAAAGTGAAAGTATGAAAGGAATACATGTGCGCGGGGGAACTTTTGAGTACCACGCAGAAGAGGAAAATACAGGAATGAAGATCTCGTTCTTCGGAGCGGCTCGTGAAGTTGGAAGAAGCTGCATGCTCATAAGCGCAGGGAAGACTAGGATACTGCTTGATGCAGGGCTTGGGAATACGAACGAACAGGTGAGTGGGACTGATGGAGGTATGAGGATGCCGGAGCTGCCTGATGGGCTGCTCAAAACAGTAGATGGGATATTCATAACGCATGCCCATCTTGACCATTGCTGCTTTGTAGCGCATGCGTATGCAAGGGGCTACGAGGGAAAGGTATATGCAACAAAGCCCACTATAGAGATAATGAAGCTGCAGATAGCGGATTATATACGCATATCAAAGCCGGAAGAGATAACCAAGGAGGTGATCAAGAAGCTGAACAGGAGCTACGTGGTTGTGGATTACAGAAAGCAGATGCGCTTCAAGAACATGAATATAGAATTCGTAAACGCAGGCCATATAATAGGCAGCTCCCTGATAAGGATAGCTTACGGAGGAAAGAGCCTGCTTTACACAGGTGACTTGAACCTGAGGAGCACATTCATACTTAATGGAGCGGATCTCAACGGACTTAAGGCTGATGCGCTTGTCATGGAGAGCACATATGCTGCAGAGGAAGATATATATCCCAATGGAAGCGAGCGTGGAGACGCAATGATAAAGAGCATAAACGAGACTCTGTTGACAGGAGGCAAGGTGCTTATACCAAGCTTCGGCGTAGGAAGGGCGCAGGAAGTGCTGCTCCTTATAAGGAGCGCCATGGAGAGCGGCAGGCTGCAGAAAGTCCCGATATATGCGGATGGCTCAATAGGGAAGATAATGAGGATACACAGGCAGAACCTGGCTTACTGCAGAAAAGGCGCGAGAAAGAGCGTCCAGAGGGATTCTAACATAAAATTCGTAGGCAGAAAGGAGAGGGATGGGATAGTGAAAGGAGGGAGCTGCATAATAGTCTCCACGAGCGGCATGATGAAGGGAGGTCCGATAATATTTTACATGCAGAAGCTTGCGGAGGATCCAAGCAACAAGCTCATAATAGTTGGTTACCAGGCCGAGGGGACGCATGGAAGGGAGATACTTGAAGGGTCGCGCGAGGTCGAATTCGAGGGCAAGAAGCTCGCGATAAGAATGCAGGTGGAGCAGCATAGGGTCATGGCGCATGCTGACAGGAAAAGCCTTGAGGAGCTGCCTGGAAGGATACGCGGGCTTAAGCAGATATTCATAGTCCATGGCGAAGCGGGGAAGCAGATATCACTCGAGAAGTATCTGGAATTGAAGTATAAGGTAAGCGTGCCGAGCATTGGGGAGACGCACGCCATATGAACACTCCTGCTCCGATTCTGCAATAGATTTATATTTGCAGTGAAGTCATCAGATAATCGTGGTTTTATGGCCGATATCTCAGGGCTCAAGGTAGTAGTTACAGGAGGGGCTGGATTCATAGGAAGCAATCTTGTAGAGAAGCTTAGCGGCTTGAATACAGTATATGTAGTTGACAATATGAATACAGGCTCGATCCTGAACCTGAAAGAATCGATGAAGAATGGCAGAGTAAGGCTTTTCAGAAGGGATGTGAAGGACATAAATAAACTTGGCCTAAAACCTGACGTGATATTCCACCTTGGAATGTACTCATCCTCCCCTATGTACAAGAAGAATCCAAGGCTGGTTGGAGAAGTGGTCTCAGGCGCAGTAAGCGTCATGGAACTCGCAAAGGCCTCGGGAGCGAAGGTTGTTATCGCTTCTACTTCTTCCTTGTACAACGGGATAAAGCCGCCGCATCATGAAGACGTGCATCCTCCGGTGACCGACTATTATACGGAGGCAAGGTATTCGGTTGAGCGCGTAGCTGAGCTTTACTCGAAGCTCCATGGAGTTGATGCAAATGCAATGAGATTCTTCTCCGTGTATGGATACCATGAGGAAGCGAAGAAAGAGTATGCTAACCTCGTCAGCCAGTTCGTATGGAAGA
>JAKBQS010000059.1 GCA_021835105.1 Microcaldota archaeon | reverse complement strand
TGTAAGCATGCAGATCAGTGCCCAGTCAGCAATGGAGTACCTTACCACGTACGGATGGGCGATATTGATAATAGCGATAGTCCTGGGAGCGCTCTTTGAGTTAGGCGTATTCAGCGGCACATTTTTTCTGCCGAAGGTGCCTCCTGGATCATGCTACGTCTATAGGCCCTACGGGCCTGGAAGCCAGTTATCCGCAAGCTTGGAAGGCGGATGCAACGGAGCCTTGCCGCAGTACACGCTAACGCTTGCCGGCAACAGCAGCCTGCTCAAGATAAGCGATATGATGCAGGAAGAGGGCACAAATTCCATCACTTATACTATTTGGGTGAAGGCCAGAAACCTCTCAGGAACGTACCATGTGCTGTTCGGCGACTCATATGGCGACAATAATGACGGCACCAACTATAACAGGAACGGATATGATGTCTATATTGCAGGCAATCAGATATCGTATCTGCCTCAGGGGTATGTAGCTGTTGAGCGGTTTGGAAACCAGCCAGGTGACGTAGTCCATTATACAAACCAGACAGTAGTAGCTTCCCTGAATCCTATTCAATTAAACCAATGGTATTTTGTCGCAGTAACTTACAGCAAGCCTTATCTGAAACTTTATGTAAACGGCGTTTACCAGGGAGAAACCTATGGCACTTTTCCAATAACCGTTAACAGCAGGATGGAGCTTGGTGCATTTAATACTATTTATGCTGGGGAATACTTCCAGGGTGCGTTCCAGGTATCTAACTTCCAGGCATATAACTCTTCCCTCTCCTCCAATCAGATATTATTTATGTATAACGAGGGGATAGGAGGAGCTCCGTTGGACCTGCAGAACCTTGTCGGTTGGTGGCCCCTGAATGGCAATCTTAACGATTATAGCGGGAATAACCATACCTCTTATTCTGCTAACGCCATATACACCAATTCCTGGGAGAGCGGATACACTCTGCCTTAGACCTATCAGCTTACTGCTTGCCGCTCCCGAGGAGGTCATTAAACCTCTTTGCCTTCCTTTCCTTCCATGCGCCTGATGAATACGCGTGGGAGAGGATCAGAGGCATGGCTATAGTGGCTTCTGAGAAGACCATCTGCGCCATTTCCTCCTTTACCTTTCCCCATGAGTGGGCTTCCTTTAGGGTAGATCCGGAAAGCGCACCGTCACGCTCATCGGCTACGGTTATCTGTATGGCGTATTTATGCATGCTTGGGTTTTTGCCCAGTATGTCTGCTGCGACAACTATATCCTGGGCGAAGTTCTTTGGCACTCCTCCGCCTATCATGAATAGGCTTGTGTCTCCGGATGCTATCTTTATCTTGGTGAGCTCCAGGAAATCTTTTACCGAGTCTATAGAGATGTGCGTTTCCTTGTTTTTCCACTGGTGCATTACCAGTCCAAAACCTGCACTTGAATCGGAGAATGCAGGTACAAATATTGGCACCCCTTTCTTATAAGCCTCAAGCACTACGGAATCCCTTACCCTTGAATTCTTATCGAGATACTTGCCCATCTCTACTATGAATTCGCGCGATGAGTATGGCCTCTTGTCTATCGCATCTGCTATCTTGCATATGGTCTCATCGCAGACGCGGAGCTCGTCCTCGTCTATATACGTATCGTATATCCTGTCTATGTGGTTGCTTCGCAGCATCTCATCGTCAACCATGGGAGAGCCGATGTAGTGTGAGAATCCAAGCGCTTCGAAGAAGTCCTGGTCTACTATGAGTGCGCCTGTTGAGACTATTGCATCCACCATGTTGTTATGGACCATCTCATAAACAAGCCTCTTCAGCCCTGCGCTAAATATTGATCCAGCAAGGCAGAGTATTATAGTGTTCTTCTTGTCCTTAAGCATTGCCTTGTATATGTTTGCAGCACGGTGCAGGTTCCTTGACTGAAACGCCATGGAGGAGAAGGATTCGAACAGCTCATCAATGCTGCTGACTTCCATGCTTATATGCCTTATCTTTCTGGAAAGATGCCTTTTCTTGTCTTGTGGTTTTGCCATCGGATTACCAATTCGAACATTACTTATAATAATCTATGATTTATGCTGCTTGGCAATATCTCACATGGGCTTTTGTTGCAGTTGCTAAATTATTGATAGATTGCACGCAATAAAATATATTAATTATCTGTTACGCATAAGTAAGTGCGCTTCTCATTGCGCATACCTGTTGATAAAATGCCAGATAAAGCTGAAAATTACTATTATATAGGCTTCTCCGAATTATCGGACTATGCCAACCTGATGGCCAGTAGGATAACAGGAAAGCTTGGCAAGCCGCTCGGGATAGGATACATACAGCGAGGCGGGATGGTGTTTGCACGTCTGCTCTCAGACAGGCTTGGAGTCTCGAATATGTTCTGCATATATGCCTCATCTTATCCCGGCAGGGGCGGAAAAGTGAAGAACTTTGACATGCAGTTTCCGGACATGCCCGAGAATTTTAAAGCGAGTGATTACCTTCTTATAGTAGACGATATATCAGACAGCGGCTACACCTTAGAAAAGGCGGTGAGGGGAATAAGGATGCTTAACAGCATAAATGTCGCTACCGCGACAGCCGTATGCAAGAAGGGCACTGATTTTATCCCGGACTTCTACGGCAAAGAAGTAGAGAAGAAGTACTGGGTAGTATTTGAATATGAGAAGGAAGAGACAATAAGTTCCATCAAGGATTACAGAACCGCGGATGTAGCTGGTAGTGGCAGAATACCCAAATGGCTTAAAGGCCGTTAATTATTTACTGCCTTCCGATAAGGATAAGGTTAAAAGGGCAATGTGTAATAATTTGTTTGTACTAGAGGATGGGCAGATGGCTGGCACTTTAGGGTCCGTTTCGGTAGAGGAAATTGTGATACCAGAGCTGCCGCAGAGCGTGATGGAAAGCCTGCATAGTTTATCAGTAAAGATAGGGAGCCTAGCACAGGAGGATTTCGTAGTCCCTGAGCTTTACTGGCCTTCTGTGCATCTGCTTGCAAGAAGGGGAAAGCTTCTCAGGCCTACGCTTGTATTCCTGTCAGCATACTCGATAGGCGAGAGGCCATCAGATTACATAGAACTTGCCTTATCCGCAGAGCTTCTGCATGTATCCTCGTTGATACATGATGATATAATAGATGGAGATGCAACGAGGAACGATATAGAAACGGTGCATATGAAATACGGAACTGGAGCCGCAATACTTGCTGGAGATTCCCTCATCTCCAAATCGATAATGCTGGCCTCAAATTATGGCAAGGATGTCATAAGCGCAATAGCGTCTTCCGCGATGGAGATGTGTGCGGGAGAGATACTTGATAGCAAGTATCAGAAGGCTGGAATAGTTCCAAGCATAGATGATTACATAAGGCTTGCCGAACTTAAATCAGCTTCGCTTATCTCGGCTTCATGCAGCTCTGCTGCGATATACGCAAAGAGCAGAAGCACGGAGGCGTTGGGCAGATTCGGAAAGTATCTGGGGCTTGCGTTCCAGATAAGGGATGACATAATAGACTTTATAGGAGGGGAAGGAAACGGATACAGGCCGAATATAGTAAAGGCCATAGTTACTTCCGAAGGGCTTGGGTCTAATGAGGCCCTCCTTAAGGCGGCAATACTTAACAACACATATGTAGACAGGGCCAGAGAGGAACTGCAGGAGTTCAAATGCTCAAATCTCATTGACTATTCTCATTTCGTTAAGGTTAAGCTGAAGCGCTAGCTTATTTCCTGCATGTGACAATAAAGGATATGCCGGTAGCAAGTTCTTTTATGCGTATGTCCTTGAATCCGTGTTTCCTCGCGACTTTGAGAAGGTTTTTTTTATCAAAATGTTTTATGCTGTGCGCGAGCCATTCGTATGATCCTCTCCCGAGGATCCTTCCCGAATATTCTATAATCTTCATATACCCTGAGAAAAATAGACGCAATGGCTTCTCATCAGGAAGAGCCATGTCTATAAATACCACGCTGCCATTCTTTTTAAGGACGCGGTAAGCTTCTGAGAAGAATGCATCCAGATTGGTTATGTTGCGAAGGACAAATGCGCTTGAGACCACATCGAAGCTGCCATTTCCATAAGGCATTCTCTGTGCATCGCCTACAGAAAGCTCGGCAATAACCTTCTTATGTGCGAGCTTGTTTTTTGCCAGCCCGAGCATCTTCCTGTTCGGATCTATCCCATACAATTCGACTTGTATGCCATGCCTGTCAGCTGCGCGCTTCGTAGAAAGCAGCATGTCCCCAGTTCCAGTGCCTGCATCGAGGATCCTGAGCCCATCCTGCTTCCCGGCAATTGCAGCCTCAGCCGCAGCTGCCCTCCACCTATAGTCTATCCCTAGGCTGAAGAGATGATTCATTATGTCATATCTTCGGTATATCCTGTCGAATACCGCATTTATCTCTCTCTGCTCCATGCACAATCATTTTTTGTAGCGCGCTCTGGAAGCGGCATAAGGAGGCGCTTTTATGCGCAGATTGGCGCTTATATCCTTTACTGCGCTTTTCACTATTTTGTCCGACAAACCAAGATAATTCTCAGGGTTGGTAAGCTCTGCTATTGCTTCGCTGCCAAGCGCCCCTGATATTTTGCTGTTTCTCAATAACTCATCTGAAAATGGCACATTCTTTTCGTAAGATGAGAATGCTGCGCCTTTAGTAAGCTTATACGCCTCTTCCCTTCCCATGCCTGATTTTACTAGCTGTAGCAATATTCTCTCT
>JAKBQS010000008.1 GCA_021835105.1 Microcaldota archaeon | reverse complement strand
TCGAAAAGAGAGGCGGGAGCATACGCGATGCAAAAGATGGGCTGATAAATGGAGACAGGACGGGATTCTACAGAGTCAGGTATTCAAAAGGTATATTAGAAGAATTATCTGGCAGGATGGCTAAACAAGAACTAAGCGGCAAGGAAGAGTGGGGGATAATAAGCGACCTTTTCGCTCTCGCAAGATCTGGAAGAATAAAAGCTGAAGAGTACTTGGATTTCGCGGAAAATCACCATGAAGAGCTCAGCTACCCCGCAAACTCTGCAAATCTACGCCATATGATATGGCTCTCAAAAATGCTTCCTGATGGTGATGAAAGAAAGAGGGCCATCAAACTCACCGCGGAGTGCGGTTTCTCTATCCTGAAGCAGCTCGGCTGGTCCAAGAAAAAGGGCGAGTCAATAATAAGCACAATGCTAAGGGGCAACGCCATCTACGCATCGGCATTCGGTGGCAACGCAGAAGTCATATCTAAAGCGAAGAAGCTTTTTGGGGAGTACATGCACCAGAGCCCCGCTGCAGACCCTAACCTAATGGGTTCCATATACAGCATAAATGCAATGTATGGCGGTAGCAAGGAATTCTCAAGATTTATAAGCAGATTCAAGGAGGCCAGAATGCCCGAGGAGAAACTCAGGATACTCGGTGCAATAGGCCAATTCAGGGACAAGAAGCTCCTCGAAAGGGCACTATACCTATCAACATCAAATGAGATTCGCAAGCAGGACTCGATATACATACCTGCTTCGGTGTCTTCAGATCCTTCAAACCTTGATCTCCTGTGGGTATGGGAGACTAAGAACTGGAAGACGCTAATGAGTAATTACGCCAGCGGCACTCATATGCTGGGCAGGTATATAGAAAACTTCGGGTATTCATCAAGCAGGGAGACAATCAACAGAATAAACGGCTTCTTCGGAAAGAAGGAGAACATGCGCAACGATCTAAAGAAGCCGATACGGCAGACAGCCGAGATAATAGCCTCCAACGCAAACTTTTCAGCTGCAAATTCCCATTGATAGAGTGAATACTTATGGATACAAACAATAAAGCGCTCGAGCTACATAAGCGCAGCAAGGGCAAGATAGAGATAATCCCAAAAGTGCCACTTAGCAATTCAGATGAACTCTCCGAGTTCTATACTCCTGGTGTAGCATCAGTATCAAACGCTATAAGCGCAGAGCCTGAGAAAGCATACGAGTATACCTCAAAATCTAATATGGTCGCAATAGTATCAGACGGAACGCGGGTCCTTGGCCTTGGAAATGTAGGTCCGGAAGCAGCAATTCCAGTAATGGAAGGGAAATCTGCAATATTTAAGAGGTTTGGCGGGATAGATGCCGTGCCGATATGCATAGCAGAGAGGGACGAAGAGAAGATAATAGGTCTGGTAAAGGCCATCTCCCCGTCTTTTGGGGCAATAAACATAGAGGATATTGAGTCACCAAAGTGCTTCAGGATACTCGAGAGGCTTCAGAAGGAGCTCGATATACCTGTCTTCCACGATGACCAGCAGGGTACCGCTGCAGTTGTTCTTGGCGGGATAATCAACTCACTAAAGCTTTCAGGGAAGGGAAAAGGCTCAAAGATTGTAATACTCGGTGCGGGCGCCGCAGGCTATGGAATTGCAAGGCTGCTTCTCACGCGTGGCTTCAGTAATATAATTGTTGTAGATTCAAGCGGTGCAATATACAAAGGCCGCAAGGAAGACATGACTCCAGAAAAGGTGCGAATAGCCGAGGCCACAAACAAGGGAATGTTCACAGGCTCGCTTGACAGCGCAATGGAAGGTGCAGATATATTCATTGGGGTCTCATCAAAAGGCAAGATAACAAAGGAGAACATAAGCAGCATGGCCGAGAGGCCTATAGTGTTTGCCCTATCAAATCCATACCCAGAAATAAGCTATGAAGATGCGGTAGACGCAGGCGCTTTCATAGTAGCTACTGGAAGAAGCGATAAACCAAACCAGGTAAACAACCTCCTCGCTTTTCCAGGAATCGTAAGGGGGCTGCTGGAGACTAGGGCACATGCAATAACGGAAAACACTTTACTGGCAGCAGCAGAAGAGATAGCGCACTCGGTAGGAAAGAATCTAGCTGCAGAACACATACTGCCAAGGATCGGAGACAGAGGCTTCGAGACCTCTGTAGCGCCCAAGGTTGCCGCTGCAGTAGCAGAGGCAACAGTATCACAGGGATTGTCAAGGATAAAGGTAAGCAGGGATGAAGTGCTCTCATCAGCAAGGTCTGCAATCAGGCGCTATATTAGAATAGAGGCCAAGCTTGTAAAGAAAGGATTCTATGAGAGAGAAGGTAATCCCATGGAACGCAGCAAAGCCTGACATAGCCTACCTGTTTATCTTCGTAGTAAACATGCCATTATAGCTTATGGCAAGCACTTTAGGAGAAGGTTCATTAGCTGTCTTTAAGTAAGAGACCCCGTAGAAAGAGAGCAGAGGGAAGAGGTATATAACTAGCAACGTTCCCGCGGGCAACGCAACGATGGCAAGAAGCAGTAGGCAGATCCCAAGCCTTGAGAAGTTTAGGTAATACTCCCTATTTATCCAGAAAAGCGATCTGTCTATTCCATGCTCCTTCTCCACAAGGACAAGGAAATTTGTCGTAGCCTTATTATTGAGTGGCGCATTAACAAGGGCGTATACGAACGAGAAGAAGAATACATTTATAGGCGGCGGCATGAAAGCCGGGAAGACTAGAAACAAGCTGGAGGCTATCGTAGCAACAATGCCTATCCTAACAAAAGCATTCCACCTCTTGAATCCTTTCCTAAAAATGAGCCCAGAGACTGTGGAAACTAGAAGCGTAAAACTTACATAAACTCCTACAAGAAAGTAGTTTGAAGTTATCTGGAATACGTATATCGGCATTACTATAGAAAACGGCACCGCGAAGAGCTGGCTGAAGAAAAAGAGGCTCTTGAAGTCAGAGTATCCATAAACTTTTATCATGGTGTCCCTGAGCCTGAATTTCCTACCCTGCTGTATGTTGTGCACATCAAGTTTTCGTATCGCAAGCGCAGAAGAGAGCAGTACCGCAGCCGCAACTGCGAAGTCTATTATAAACCTGCTGCTGCCAGTGGTACCTGCAAACTGAACCAGCGTTCCTCCTAAAAGAGGCGAGATCATGGCTATTACGCTGCTAAGCGCATTTATGGTTGAGATGAGCGCAAACCTATTCCTCTTCAGTGTTATGTCATAGAGGATATTGTTGCTTCCAGCCCAGAAGAGACCGCTAGAAAGGCCGTATACGAATCCGAATATCAGTACATTTGAAAAATACCCTATCGCCACTATGAGTGCAATCAGTATTGCTATCCTGAACACTTCCCCGGCAATGAATAAGTCCCTTGGCATAAACTTGTTCATTAGGTATCCTGAGAGAGTGAACATCAGGAAGAGCCCTGCGGTCAATGCGAGCTGGAAATACAGGACTGCAGCGTATGATCCCGAAGAGAAGAAGAAAAGGTTAAGGAAGACGCCAACTATCCCCTGTGAGAATGTGAAGAGAAGGAAAGATATGTAATATCTTCTTATATTGTCAAGATTCATTCTCCCATCTTGGGTTACTTCGCATTAACCCCAAGCAGCGCCACATCTGCGGCCCTGCCCTCATGAAATTTAAGATCCAAGAATCGGCGTATAATAACACCGTTCTCTCTTGCAAAAGTCTCAATACTTTCCCTTCTGTCAGAGAAGACCAGGAAGTCTCCTGCGTCATTAACGCTACACTCGGATAAGGCCTCATCTATCCTGTCGCTTCCGCTTATGAATAGCATCATCTCTATATTTACGTTACCAGAAGCCATTCCGCCTTCGCTAAGCCTAACATATGCATTCAGATACGATGGCAGAAGGCGTTCCAGAAACCCCTCCTTGTTCTTAAGGAGCAGCATAAATCGCCCTTTTCCGAAAGAAGAAGCAGCTCCCTTCAACTTTTCAGCATCAACCTCGGAAGTGCATTCTGCAGCGCATCCTGGGCCAACGGGATCCATCAACTCACAAAATTACCTTGGATTCTTAAGTTAAAAAACCTGCTCTATAATCGTGCGCTGCAGCTATAGGTTTAAAATCTTTCCCATACATATCTTATTTTAAAAACACCATAGTGTATATTATGAGCCAGTTCGGATCACAACTCCATTCAAGCTCCTCAAGGAAATTGTCAGGGAGCGGGAAGAAGAGGAACAAGAACAAGGATAAAAAGCGACATGAGATGGGGGGATACTTTTCCGCTACAAAGCTAGGCGCAGAGAACAGCCACAAGAAAGTAAGAGGAAGGGGCGGATCGCTTAAGGATAAGCTCAAATACGCGGCAACAGTAAACCTGCTTACAAAAAGCGGATATAAGAAGACCAAGATAAAAGCAGTAGTCGAATCAAAAGACAACCGCAACTTCGCAAGGCTCAACGTCATAACCAAGGGGTCTGTAATAGATACGGATCTAGGCAAGGCTGTGGTAACTAGCAGGCCCGGAAGCAGTGCAGTAATAAACGCGCGGCTGATAGAGTAAGGTGATGCAATAAGCGCAGTTGTCTATTCTTGCAGCGCGGCAGACGCGGAGAAGCTCAGGCATATTCTCTCATACGACCCATATCTTGACAAATCCATCTCCGCTGAGAAGCTAAGTGAGATAAAAAAGGACAACTCTGCGAATGTCATATTTGCCAGGCAGGATTATCAACTCAAGGATGGGGTATCTCTTGGGCTTGACAGGGAGAAATATTACCTTTATATATCAGCAACAGACGAATTCCTCTCAGAAGCAGATAAGAAACTCAAGCAGGAGATACCAAGCATAGAGAAGGTGGATGCTGCCTTAACGGACAGGATTGTATCAGAACTGGACAAGGAAAGGTCGATGAGCGAGCACGGCCTCGGCCTTATTTTCGGTTAGGCGGTGCCGGATGAACCTGACCAAGATTACAAGGCTCTCCGCAAATGAGATAAATAATATATTCGACATCTCCGACGCAATAAAATCTGGCAGGCAAACGGCAGCCATGGAAAGGAAAGTCTTGGCTCTGCTTTTCGAAAAGCCTTCCACAAGGACCCGCGTCTCTTTTGAGGCTGCGATGGCTAGGCTGGGCGGAAGCTCAATATACATAGACAAAAATACATCACAGCTCTCCAGGGGTGAGACTATCGGCGATACTGCAATGGTGCTGAGCCAGTATGTCGATTTCATAGCTGCAAGGATGTATAAGCAGCAAGATCTGGAAGATCTTGCATCTTCATCCACAGTGCCTGTAATAAACGCGCTTACTGATCTGGAGCACCCATGCCAGGCCATAAGCGATATGTACACGATGAGGGAGAAGGCAGGTGCGCTCGGAGGGAAAAAACTTGCGTTTGTAGGTGATATAGCCGCAAACACTGCAAACTCGCTTCTGGTAGGATGCACGACCATGGGTATGCAGGTTACCTTGGTGGGGCCTGAAGGCTGCAAGCCAAACGCCGAGTATCTATCGATAGCGAAGAAGAGGGGTACCGTGGAAGTCACTGTAGACATGCAACATGGCTTAGAAAGCGCCGATTTCATATATACCGATACGTTTGTGAGCATGGGACAGGAGGCTGAGGCAGAGAAGCGGAAAGCAGAATTCAGGGAATTCCAGCTTAATACCCGTGCGCTCTCTTATGCAAAGAAGACAGCTTTAGTGATGCATTGTCTCCCTGCCCACAGGGGCGAGGAGATAACATCTGATGTTCTAGATGGAAAGAGGAGCATAGTTGCCCTTCAGGCAAGGAACAAGATGATAGTGGAAGGTGCTATCCTAATCCATCTTTCCCAAAATAATGGTTGATTAAATGGCCCAGAAGAAAATAATGTGCCTCTCCCTCGGGGGGAGCATTATATCCCGCGACACAGGCGTTAACGTTGAATACAGCAAGAAGCTCTCAGCTCTTATAGATCACTTCAGGGACAAATACAAGTTTATAATAGTTGTCGGAGGCGGATATGCCAGCCGCTTATACATACAGTCAACAAAGAATATAATAGAGAACAACTCCCTTCTTGATCAAGTCGGAATAGCATTTACAAGGATAAATGCGCTCATACTCAAGGATCTGCTTGGCAATCTCAGCGTATACCCGAACGTTATAACTAGCCTGGAAGAGCTGAAGAACTCTCTTAGCATGAATGACATAGTGGTACTCGGGGGACTGCTACCAGGGATATCTACCGATGCCGTATCGGTACTAGCATGCGAGGTTACAAACAGCAAGCTCCTGATAAATGTCAGCGCCACATCCTACGTATATGACAAGCCGCCATCAGAGGAAGGCGCAAAGAAGCTCAAGAACCTGACCCATGAGCAGCTTGTAGAGCTTGCATACAAATACGACCAGAGAGAAGCTGGCTCGCATTTCATACTGGATCTGGTAGCAAGCAAGCTGGCAAAGAGATCCAAGATAGAGATACGCTTCGTTGACGATAATATAGAAAACCTCTATGCTGCAATAGAAGGCAGGGAGCACAACGGCACCACCGTTAAGTGAAGCCCAAAGAGAGCATTCTATGCAGATGAACGGCGCAATAAAAAGATGTGATTGGGCGTCAGGGGATTCAGCATATATAAAATACCACGATACTGAATGGGGCGTCCCTGTACACGATGACAGGAAGATATTCGAATTTCTAATCTTGGAAGGTGCCCAGGCAGGCCTAAGCTGGCTTACTGTATTGAGAAAGCGCGAGAACTACCGTAAAGTCTTCGATATGTTCAATCCTGAGAAGGTAGCTTCCTACGGCAAAGATAAAGTACTATCCATCCTCTCTGACAAAGGAATAATAAGAAATCGCCTAAAGGTTGAGGCTGCAGTATCAAATGCACAAGCATTTCTAAGAGTCAAAGAAGAGTTCGGGAGCTTCGATTCTTACATATGGGGATTTGTAGGGCACAAGACGATAAGAAACAACTGGGAAGATACGAGCCAGATACCATCACGCAGCATAGAGTCTGAAAAGATGAGCATGGATATGAGACGCCGTGGATTCAAATTCGTAGGGAGTACCATATGCTATGCACATATGCAAGCAACAGGTATGGTAAACGACCATATAACTTCCTGTTTCAGGTACACGCAGCTGTAAATATGGTGCTCTTATTTTGGTGCGTGTGCGTCAAGCGCCTCCACGTTCTTTATATTCGAGAGGTTTTTTAAGGCTTCAAATGTGGCAAATGCCATATTATAAACGTCTCTCGTCCTTCCCCTTGAGAATGTCCATACGTCCTTAACTCCTGCAAGCTCAAGAACGGCTTTCACCGTATCGCTTGCAGCTATGCCTGCGCCTCTTGGAGCCGGTTTTAGTATGACCTCTGCGCTTCCGCACTTTGCCGATGTCCTGAGCATTATGCTGTGGGCTGTGCCGCAGTTGCACTCCCACGAACCGCAGCCGAGCTTTACGGATATTATATTCTTCTTGGCATCCCTGATTCCTGTCTCTATAGATGGCTTAACCTCCACGTCCTTCCCGAATCCGAATCCTACATGCCCTGCGTAATCCCCTATTATGACCGTTGCCCTATATTTCTGCTTCCTGTTGTTCTTAGTCATCCTCTGCACTGACGCTATCTCAAGCACATTGTCCTTGAGCCCCGGTAGTATCCTGTCGACAATCTCTATCTCCTTTATCGGCTTTCCAGTTGCAAATATCTGCTCAATGGTTGTTATCTGGCCGCTGTTGACCAACTCGCCTATCTTTGTCCTTGGCTTCCAGATTACGCTTGTGCTTTCACTCTCCAAATCCAATCAATCACTCATTTTTCAATAGCTTCTCCTTAACGCTTGCAAATTTGGCTCCCAAAGATGCAGGGTCAATTCCCTCCTTTATATAAGATGAGAACCTCTCCTTGTAGCCATCAGGGTTCTCCTTCTTCATCTCAGCAGCATACTTGGACAGTTCGGTGCAGTTGTAGAAAGAATCCTTTATGGAAAAGGTGCCCTTTATGTCCATGCCTCCGTCGACGCATCCCTTTCCGAACGCAAACGGTATCGAACTCGGCGAAGACCGTGCAAGGCCTATATCCAATATGTAGCTTCCCTTCTTTCCATTAAGTTTTCTCCCGAGAAGAAATCCTGTAAGGTATGCCGTGGCCCTGTTTGCACGCGCAGGCCAGCCAAGCTTTGCCAACTCCTTAGAATCCGCGCGGGCTATAATCATGTCTCCTCTAGAATCGTATTTTACTACCTGGCCCATCACCATCCTGTTGCTCTTCCTTACGACTACTCTCTCAAATCCGCCCCTGACGAGCTTCATTCTCCTCTTATAGTCAGTAACGGCCTCCCTTCTCCTCCTAAACTTCAAATCTTTTATCGCTCTCTCCATCTCTGTCACTTATTATACCTGCTCCTTGCGTACTCGTTCACTTGCTTCAGGTCCTCGTCGCTTATCTTCGCCCCTTCTTCCCTGAGGTGAAGCAGCAGAGTTGCTTTGTTCTCGTAAGATGCGCCCTTTATGTGCCTGTAAAACTTCCTGAATGTCTTGGAATCGACTCTCTTCATGTCTCTGAGTTTCATCAGGAAAAGCCTCTGCGACCTGACCTTCTTCTCCCATCCTACCCCTTTCCTCGCATTGCTCGTTCCCTTGCGCCTTCCAGGGCCTCTGCGCCTTCCCTCATCGCGCTTCCTCTTCAGCACCTTTGAGTTCATGCTCAGGTTGTGCTTCTGAGGCAAGGCATATATTCCGCCATTCTTGACCAATTTGCGTATATCCTCTGCTGTAAGGGCCTTCTCCGCCTCCTGCAACGACGCACCTTTTATGCGTATGGCGTTTATACCTCTGCCCATGATCCTGCTTGCGGTCCTCTTTGCAAATCTAACTCCCATCAACGCACCCTGTTTGAAATCTTTATACCTTTCCTGTCTGCAATCTCCTGAAGCGCAATTCTCTTCCTCAATGAAACCCCGTGGGCGAACTTCGCTACAACATCGCCGCCTTCAACCTGCAGCAATTCGCGCTCATTATGTACTACCTTCTCGAGCTCCACGCCGTTTTTCCTGAATCTTACCTTCTCACTGTTCTTATACCCTATGTTAGGCACAGCTCCGTATCCGCTCTTGTAAATCCTCTTCTTGTTGTCTACCCCTCTCTGCTTTCTCCATCTTGCGCTTACCCTCTTTCTCTTCTTTGCGCCGTAATTCGGCACGTTGAATTTGGGATGCCTCTTCTTTATCATTTTCATTCCTCTAAAGCCACGTATATGCCATCCTGGAATACTCTGGTATCGTATCCACGCGCTGCGCATGCCTTCCTCATGTTCGCAACAGTCTGGCCTACGTCATAATTGTCAACGCCCCTTACCGTAACGTCCTGCCCCTTTACCTCTACTTTGGTATCACCGACAGTGTGCGTTACTCTTGGTATCTTCTCTCCGAAGATGTTCTTTATGATTATGTCCCTGCCCTTTATCTCTATTGACATTGGAAAGTGTGCGTAAACCACCTTCATCTTTACCTCTATCCCTTTAGTAACGCCTTCCATAGCGCTCTTCACTCCGGAAGAGAAGGACTGTATGGCAAGCGCAGCAAATTTTTCAAGCTTCTTTCCTCCCTTTTCCTTTATTATTACCTTGCCGCCTTCGATACTCACGCTCATCAGCTTCCTGTTTATCTTCTTCCTTGCAGTTCCGAGCTTGCCGCTGACTACTACAAAGTCTCCGTCAAGAGACAAATTCGCGCCCTGCGGTATATTAAGCTCGTACATGGAACATCACATCAATATACATATGCAAGCAGCCTTCCTCCTGTCCTCTTCTCCATTGCCTGCTTCGTTGTCATTATCCCAGAAGGGGTTGATATTATCACTATCCCGAAGTTCTTGCTTGGTATATGCCTTGCCTCGTATTTCTGCAGATCGGATATCGCTACCGCGTGCCTTGGCTTTATCACTCCTATATCGTTTATCTTCCTTGCCAGTGCAACCTTGAGCCTCTTGAACCTTCCATCTTCGTACTCTTCGAATCCTGATATGTAACCATTATCCTTCATTGTATTTAACACTGCCTTTATTATTGTAGTTGACGGTAGCACGCACTCACGCATGCCAGCCGTCTCGTACACCTTTATCTTGTTTATCGCATCTGCGAATACGTCTACCATAAGAATCACTGAAACTTTTCAAAACCTATCTGCCTTCCTACTTCCCTGAAGCATCTCCTGCATATATAGAGGTCATAAGACCTTATCAGGCCGCGTGCGTTCCCGCATATCTTGCACTTTCTCCTGCCTCTTCCCTTGAATTTAAGATCATAACTCATCTTTATAAAATCACCTAAGACTCTGTCGCTATACCTGCTTTGAAGTTGTCTTTTAAGTATCTTTCTATCTCCTCGCTACCTATGGTCCTGTGCGAGAGCGGCACCCTTGCTGATCTCCTCTTGCGCTTCTCCACCCTCCTGCCTCTCCTAGAGAAGGATGCATTCACGTTGAGCCCAAGCATGCCTATCTTCGGATCATACTTTACACCTGCTATGTAGATATACTCCTTGATTCCGAAGCTTAGCGAATTATTTGTTATAGCCCCTTCCTTTATCAGGTTATCATTGGCATCAAGGGTCTTCTTGAGCATCTCGGATGCCTCTTCTCCTCTAAGGGTAACCATGCTGCCTATTATCTGCCCTTTCCTAACATTGAGCTCCGGCTGCCTGTGCTTTGAGACTGTGAATGCTGCTTTATGTCCTGTAAGTTTTTCCAGCAGAGTCTTCGCATTCTGTGAGTTGGACTCGGTATCGCCTATGCCTATGTTAAGCACTACCTTCTCAAGCCTTATCTCTCTCATCTTGTTATCCGGCATTATTCTCAGCTATACTACCATTATATTATCAAGGAGGGTCTCTATTACCTTCCCGTCCTTAGTATTTATCTGGACAAGTGCATCTCTCTGCGCATTACCTTTCCTTATCTCCTTTACCGTACCCTCTCCTGAGGAATGTACCCCCTTGATTACTACGCATCCAGCTCCCTCCTTAAGCCTAAGTACCTTCGCCTTGCCGCCTGAAAGGTCTACCGAATCATTTACGTTTACGTCTTCAGAGAACCGCATATTGGTTCCATCGTGAAGCCTTATCATCTGTGTCTTGCCACGTGCGAGATACTTTCCCACCACCTTGAAGACATGCCTGTTGCCTTCTCCTATCGATACAGTTCCGTTCCTGCTTATTCCTACTACGTATCTTGCCTTATCCTCGCCCAATGATACTGCATCTCCAAAGCCCACCGGGTAATGCGGATCCCTTACCTTCCTGCCATTTACGGAGACCAGCCCATCCTTAAGTATCTTCCTGGCCTCGAACATCGTCCTTGCCGTGCCAAGTTTATCCCTGAGAAGTACACCTATAGGCAGGCTCATCTCCGCGGTATGCCTTCCCGGGTTCTGCACTGCTATATATTTGGAGAACTTCCTGCTAACCTGCGGATACTTTCCCGCAGCAAGCCTGTTTAAATGATTTGTTCCTCCTTTTTTTGACATGATAATCAACCTTTCGTAGTGCTCTTCATACCCTCTACTGCTTTTGACCTAAGCTTGTCCTGCAGCCCAAGGTCTGTTATGTAGAGGTTGGATATCCTTATCGGTATCTGTATCTCCTTTCCCTTTGCATTCTTTCTAAGATAAGAATCCACGTATGCTATGCCTCTCCTTACATCTACCTCGTCAATCTTGCCGGTCTTTCCCTTTCCGTCTCCGGCCATTATCTTTACGCTGTCTCCTTTCCTTAGCTGGATGCTCCTCCTTTTTATGCCAAGCTTTGCGGCGAGCTCCTTCGAGATATGCGCATGCGCGTATTTCTGCCTGACGCTCATCGGTGCCTGGAATCTTGCTTTCCTCTGCTTATTTGGTTTACCACTCGGCATAATCACACTATCTTTGAGGCTATTCCTGCCACTTTTACAAACCTCTCAACTACTTCTCTAGCCATTGCGCCTTTTACCTCAGTCCCTATGGGCAGGTTTTCGTCGTTAATCATTATGCCCGCGTTATCCTCGAATTTAACCCTCAAGCCGTTTGCCCTCCTTATCAGGGCCCTCTGCCTGATTATTACTACGCGGACAGGCTTCTTCAGATAAGTTGGAGTCCCTTTCCTTACACTTGCGGATACTACGTCTCCTATTCCTGCCGCTGTCATCCTTCCATGCCTGCCATTGCTCTTGCCTATTATATGAATCATCCTGAATTCGTAAGCCCCGCTGTTGTCCGCACAGCTTATGACAGCGCCAGGGACGAGTGTCTTTGTTATATGCGTTGAGAAGCCCTTCATAAAAATTACCCTTGCTTGATTACGTTTGTCACAACAAAAGACTTTGTCTTGCTGAGCCTTCTTGTCTCTGCTATCTCAACAGTATCTCCCTGCTTAACTCCCATGCACTCTGGATTATGTGCAGGTATGTGCGATCTCTTTCTGAGATACCTCTCGAACTTGTATATGTAACGGGTATAATCAACCTTGACAATAACGGTCTTCTTGGCCTTATTACTGACCACAACTCCGCTCATTCTAGAGCCTCTTGTTTTTATGCCTCCGTGAACGGGGCATCTAGTGTCGTTGCATTCCAAAATATCAGCCTATCGCAAATTAAGAAGGCAAAATCAAATATATTTGAGGTGTTAGCTTATTATAGTTTTCTGTTTGCAGAAGCCCTCCTGCGCGAGTAATACCTCAGCGATTTCTCGAGCCTGTCCTCTGGAGCGAAGTCTATCTCCGCGCCTTCAACAAAAAAGTTGCTTTTTCCATCGGAAAAGTTGAATGATGCATTGTGCTTTATTATTGTCACATATCCACTGCTCCTACGGATCCTTATCGTATGGGTAGTCTCGTCCACAACTATTCCTGATATCCCTACCTGCTTCTTATCAAGCGCATCAGCAACCTCCACGTGCAGGCCTATGAGCTCGCCAATTACAATATTTTTGCTGTCGTAGTGCATATCCTGATAATTCTACCAAGACCATTTATAAATATTCCCTACCGATAATTACAATAAAGAAAACGTGATGATATTGCCCGCTCCAATAGGAAAACTGGTTAGCGATTCATACTCGACGATACGCGAATCTCCGGAAATCCTCTACGCCCCAATAGCGGCAGGGATAATATTCTCATTAATGTATCTTCTCCTCCTGCAGCCTCTAGTAACCAATCTAGGCACTGAATCTGCTCTCCTTAGCACTAACCAGACAACAGCAAGCCAATTCCTCTCAAGCGTAAACCTTACGGGGATTATAAGTGCAGAATTCGTATATATAGTAATAACGGTGCTTGTAGGCGTACTCCTTTCTGGCATGTATATCAGCTTCGCTGCGCAAAAGGCAGATGGGAAAAAGCCATCATTGGGAGAAGCATTCAAATTTGGAAAGGAGCGATACCTTGACCTTCTCCTCCTCGATCTCGGAATACTCCTTATTGTAGCAATTATTGCCGTGCTGCTCTTAATCATATTTGCAGGATTATTCGCTGCTGCATCTTCTTCAGCTGCGGTAGCAATACTTGCGCTGGGCCTTCTGGTATTGATAGTTATTGTTTTCGTAATCCTCTTCTCGATCGGCTTGTTCGAGGCGGCAGTGATAAGGCTGCTAGAACATCGGGGGGTATGGGATTCAATAATGCAGAGCATAGAGATAGGCAGGGCAAACTTCATAGCGCTGTTCATAATACTTATAGTTCTCGCAATAATAAGCGTAGTGTTTGTCAGCGTACCATCCGTAATACTGGGTCTTATATCTAGCTCCCTTTCCCAGCCTGCAACTCTTATACTGGGTCAGGTATTCTCAGTGTTCTCTACTGCTTTGGCAGTATTCTTCTACTACTCTCTGGGAAGGCAGACTGCAGTGGAAAGCGCAGCTGACAAGATGCCTGCGCGAAAGGCAGCTACACGGGCTAAGAGAAAAACCAAAAAAACGCAGTAGATGCCGTGCGCACACGTGATATATTCAGAAAGACATTCGGCTTATTCGTTAGAAAGCCAAGGATACTTATTCTTCCTTTAGCCTTAGGTATTGCATTGGCATTCCTGGATACGCTGCTACTGGCGCCATACAACCCCTCCTTGCATGAAGTTATACTTCAGTCCATATCGTATGTGCTTGGCGCACGTTCCCCGTTCATAAATTCAGAGGTTGCATACGCACTGATGGATCTTCTCTATTTTGTAATAAGCGAACTGCTCGGCCTTCTGATGACAGGTACATATATCTGCATAGTCGTTCAGGAGAGAAGGGGGCAGAAGCTCTCGATAAAATCAGCGGCAGAGCAGGCGGGGAGAAGGTACACGGGCCTGCTTGCCGCAAACCTCGCCGCAATACTGATACTTTTGGTATCAGTCTCCATTCCCCTGCTGGCATTTTCATACGTCATAAGCATGCTTCCACAAGGCGCCGCCGTGCCGGCAGTGATAATATCCGCAATAGCAATATTCTCCATAGCCGCGATAGTCGAGATAATGCTATTCCAGGTAAATGCAGCTAACCTTATAGGCGGAAAAGACGCTGCAGGCTCGATATACGGGAGCATAATAGTTGGCAGGAGCTACGCAAAGGAAACTGCAATACTAATGTCAATGCTTCTGCTTTCCAATATAATAATCATAGAGCTTCCGGCAATTGCCGCAGGACTTATTATTCCTTCAAGCTCAGGCCCCACGGCTATACTTTTAGGGCAGTTCGCAGGTCTCATCGACTCGGTAGCGATGGCATACTTCTATTATCTCGAGAGAGGAAGCGCAAAACGGCATGCTTCATCTTAGTATGGCAAAGGTGATATACCCTGTATGCCATATCCCTTTAGTCGTAGGCCGCACGCCTTGATCCCTTACCATGATTTCCCTGGCAATGACCTCTATTGTATATCTATCAGAGAATCCCAGCTTATCAAGCTTTTTAGCAAATGCAGCTACCTGCTCAGTATTGGGTGAATAGCCAGCAACAACCCCATCCTTCTTCAGCGCCTTTTTGCAGTGCCTCAGGGCCTTTTCCGGAGAGGGCAGGTCAAGGGAGATGAAGTCTACCATGCGTTCGTCTATGCCTTTAAATATATCCTTGTTCTTGAACTCTATGTTCTCTATACCCAGTGTCCTCCTGTTTCTCTCTGCTATCTCTATGAATTCGCTCCTCAACTCGTACGCATATACGAATTTGCATATCCTGGCAAGGCTGAGCGCCAGCCATCCGCTGCCCAGCCCTGCGTCTACGCATACGCTCTCCCTGGATACTCCTGAAAAAGCTATTATGGCACCTATATCCTTTGGGAGTATCACCTGCGGGCCTCTCCTAAGCTTCCTATACAACGGCGGGTAAATGAACATGCTCAAGCCTTCTTTCTTGCGCGCTGCTTCTTCTTAAGGGAAGTCTTGCGGTTTTTCTTTAAGGCCTTGGCCTTTGCAGGAGCTGCATCTGCAGCAGGCACCTGCACTGAAGCCTGCGCTTCATTCGGTGCGCTTGCTTTAGGTGTCGCCCATCCTTCCTTGCTCTTGCACAGCGGATCAAGGTCCATCTCGAAGACCCTCTTTCCCCTGCGAAATACCTTTACCTTTGGGGTATTGCACATCTCGCATATCTTGCCGGTGGGAACTATGAGTGCATTCTGCGGAACAGGGTATGTGATAGTGCACTGTGGCCAGTTGGTGCATCCTACGAAATTCTTTCCTGTCTTGGATCTCTTAAGCATCAGGTTTCCTCCGCACTTGCACTTCCCAAGTGATTTCGAGAGCTCACTCTCCCTGAATCCCTTTGCCAGCTCCTTTCCTATGCTGCTCTCATTCGCCTTAAACTCATCTATTATCCTTGAGATAAGATCCATGCCTTCTTTCAGCGCGTCGCCTTCCTTGAGCTTGCCCCTGGCTATCTCCTCCATGTCCCCTTCAAGCTTTCTGGTAAGCTCCTCGTCAAGTATCTCCTTGCAGTATCCGCTAAGCGCTTCATATATGCTCATGCCAAGCGCAGTAACCTCTATTCGTGAGCCCTTGACATAGTCTCTCCTGAATAACGTATCTATAACCTCAGTCCTTGTTGCCTTGGTGCCTAGGTTCTTCTTCTCCAGGAGCGCTATCAGGCTCGCTTTCGAATACCTATTAGGCGGCTCTGTCTTGCCTTCCTTCATATGCACCTTGTCCGGCCTTACAGATGAACCTTCTTTAAGTTCAGGCAGCGAAGCCTCCTTTGGCGAGTAATGCCTATACGTGGCAAGCCATCCACGCTCCTTTATAGAAAGCCCCTGCGCCGTATACTCCTCTCCGCCTGCGGAAAGAACAACGCTTGATTTAAGCAGCACCGCAGCCTCGCGGAAGCATGACAGGAACCTCCTCACTACAAGGTCATAGACCTTCATCTCCTCCTCTCCAAGTCCTGATGGCACCTCTCCTGTAGGGTATATTGCCGGGTGAGCCTCATCCTTCTTTGCACCCTCAATCGGGCGGTATGCTCCCCTCTTCGATATCTCCTCTGTATCCTTGGCGTACGCATCCATCTTCGAGAGACCGGCTATTATCCTCTGGAAATTTATCGTAGGTGGCAACTTCTGCGACGCTGTCCTAGGATACGATATATAAGATTTTTCATAAAGGCTCTGGGCTATGGCAAGAGTGCGCGATGGGTCTATCCTGAATACCCTGCTAGCCTCAAGCTGCATAGATGTTAAGTCGAATGGAGGGAACGGGAAAAGCCTGCTCTCCTCTGATTTTATCTCCTTTACAAGCATCTCTGAAGAAGATGTTGCGTTGAGAGCAGCCTCAGCTTCTTCCTTGGCAAAAAAGTTGCCCTTGCGGTTCTCAAGCTCCAAATCCCCTATAAGCACAAGGACCTTCCAATATGGTCTTGACTTAAAATTCTTTATCTCGAGTTCCCGCTGCGCGAGTATCGAGAGCGTTGGGCCCTGTATCCTGCCTATGCTGAGCACTTTCTTTATGCCCCCTGTATTCACAGCACTCATAAGCGCTCTGCTGAGATTTATTCCCCACATCCAGTCGAGCATATGCCTGCTCTCCCCTGCATAGTAATTGTATATATCTATTCCTTCCATGCCTTCATACGCCCTGACTAGATCTGGCTTTGTGGTTGTCGAGAACTTCATTCTGCCTACATCAGACAGTTCGCCAGGGCTATTTGCATCGCCGTATCTTACATACTTTATTATGTTGGTCCCTATTACCGTGCCCTCAACATCGTAGTCGCATGCGTTTACGAATCCTGTGCACTTTTCCCCAACGTACTTTATCACATCAAGATATTTTTTGGTAAAATATGAATTTTTGTTTGCTTTATACGAGGGAACCCATTCCAGTTTGAATACTGGGAATGTTGCGCTTTCCGCCTGCCTGACAGTGAAAAGATGCCCTGCTGCCGCGACAACGAAGAGTGAGTCGCCGTCTTTTTCTATCTGGTAATATGAGACTCCATTGGAAAAGAGTCTCTTCGGTTTCCCATCATCCGCGAGAGAAAGCGCAAGCCTGACTGCCACGCTTGGTTTCTCCGCTATTATAAGCTTATTCATAAAAACCAGTAAACATCAACTGCGCCTGCCCTTATTATACTTCCTGTCCTTCTTCTCCTTCTCCTGGGCTTCGATATCTTCCCTCGCAAGCGACCTTGTCATGTAAAATCCTGCAGCCAAGTCGGCAATAATGAGTATATAGAACACTATTCCTGGGCCTAAGGTAAAAAATGCGACAAGGGATAGAATGCTCAGGAATACCACTAAGACAGACATAATCTCCTGCCTTACATCTTCCTCTGCATCCATTATCTCAATCTCTTTAAATAGTTAATATTAAATAATATTGCGCTAAACCGCTCTTTGTGAGTATATGACAGTGGTTATACTGATACTGGCTCTTACTGCTCTTGCAGCCTTGCTCGCTGCAATAGCACAATATATATTCAAGCTTCACATGAAGCGCTTTAGCTTCAGCATTGCTGGAATATTGGACCTTTTGCTCACAAAGCAGATAATCCTTGGGCTTCTCATATACGGCGCAAGTTTTATAATATACCTTATTGCCCTCGGGCATGCTAGCCTGGTTTTTGTATATCCTGCATTCTCCAGCTCCTTTATATTCGTGATGCTTATCTCTGCCTTTTTCCTCAAGGAACGCATAAGCGCACGGCGTGCAGCCGGTATGATGCTTATAGTCTTGGGGATAACCCTGATTGCCCTTGCGCAGTGATCAAATGCCAAACAAAAACGCCAAGATTTATCTTGCAGAAGTCCTTATACTCAGTACCTTCCTCGGCGGCCTAGGACAGCTCCTATTCAAGGCTGGCCTCCTTGAGCTTCAGCCCATCTACATGATTCTTGCGATACTTACGGGGCTTGTGGCATACGGGATATCTACGCTTCTTTATTTCTACGCTCTCGGGAGAGAGCACCTCAGCTGGGTATACGGATTTAGCGGTTTAAGTTACATCTTCACATGGATACTTGCATACCTGTTTCTGGGCGAGGCGACAACCTTGCTTGGCACAATAGGCGTGCTGCTGATAGCAATTGGGGTTGCGCTATCAGGTACCAGTTAACTCTTACCCTTCATCCACTTCCTTATCCTTCTTCCCGCTTTTTTTCTGGCGCCTCTCCTCGGATTCCACCAATTCCATGCCTATTGTGGCAAATTTATAGCCTACGCTGGCAAAGAGGAAGAAAAGCCCGACTTTTATTGCGCTAACGAATATCACTGAGAATTGCGATGACAGCGAGAATGAGAAGTTATTTATGCTTGCAGGTATGCTGGAATTAGAGCCTGCAAGGGGTGCATAAACCTGCGAATAGCTGCTAAGGCTTATATAAAGGCCGTATCCAAGCAGCAGCGCAAGGAGTATAAGAAGTAATCCTAATACAAAGAGAGCATAACCAAGATATCTGCTGTCCATGCTTAATCTCACTGGGGCAAAATATATATACATTGGCAGGAAGAAGAGCATTGCTACCACGCACAAATCATTGCCAACGCTCCATGCGGCGCATGAATGCAAAAGGTTATAGCTATGGATCAGAAAACAGGAAGTGGCCCATCAAGAAGGAATAATAAATTCGGTCAGTATCTAGGCGTAGCGCTGCTGATGATAATTCTTGTCATTATACTTACTTATGTCTTTGTTGATTACGCAACAGCAACAATAGACGAGCTCACAAGGGCGATATCTGCAGGGATATTCGGCATAGGGGTAATAGAGGTAGTAGCATACCTGCTTTACAAATATTCGCGTACAACCATAATAAAATCAGAAGCAAAGACACTTGCCAATCTATTCAGGGTCACTGCTTATACCGCACTCGCGCTGATAATACTCTCAATCCTGAACATAAACGTAACGGGGCTCCTGATAAGCGCAGGATTCCTTGGCATAGTTCTCGGTCTCGCTGCACAATCAACACTGGGGAATTTCATAGCTGGCCTTTCCCTTCTGATAGCAAGACCATTCTATCCTGATGACTATGTGACTATAATAACATGGCAATACGGGGCCCAGCCTCCTTCATTCAGCCATTCAAAGTTCGTCCCCGGATATGTGGGAACAATAGACAACATCGGCCTTATGTATACAAAAATAATAGACGAGTCAGGCACTCCTGTATACATACCAAACAACATAATAAACCAGTCACTGGTCCTGAACCATAAACGCGCAAAAGATCATCCGATGACGATTCTCATAGAAGTGCCAAATGAGGTAAAGCTGACTGGGATCGAGGAGAAGATAAGGAAGTTCTTTTCGGATAACGGCATACAGTTCTATGAAGATACGGTAAAGGTGGAGTATGCAGGGCTTTCATCTTACATGCTAACAGTAATAATCAGGGTTAACGACCACAGGGCAGAAGCGCAACGACTGAAGTTATACAGGGAGCTTATAGACTACATATCTACGGCGAGAGGCGACCAAAAGGGAAGGAATCAGAAGAGCCTCGGTTCGTCAGGGAAGTCTTGAACTGAAAGTAAAACTATTTTCAGAAAGGTTTATAAACTGCTATATTCTATTTAATGCTTCGTGCGTTTAGAGTATTCTATTCATTTTCCCCACCCTCTAAACGCCGCTTTTTTATACATAAAACAGCTGCTGCACTGATGTAGCCGAAGTGCAGCCATATATTCAATATCCCTAAATAAATGCCACAAATTTTTATAGTTATACATGCAGATTATCTTGCTATTTGTAAAAAACTGGTTCCATGAAGCGGTTCAAGACAACAGAGAGCATAAAGATACCATCAAGGCTAGTCGACCAGGTCATAGGCCAGGAAAATGCAGTCGAGATAATAAAGAAAGCTGCGAAGCAGAATAGGAATGTCCTACTTATAGGCGAGCCTGGAACTGGCAAGACGATGCTGGCGCAGGCTATAGCGGAGCTTCTACCTTCAGCCGATCTTGAGGATGTCTTAGTATACAAGAATCCAAATGACGAGAATAAGCCCATTGTAAAGTGCGTAAAGACATATCCAAAGCCGCCCGAGGCTGGAAAACCACTTCCAGACGGTCAGGGCAGGCAGATTGTCCAGAAAGAGCGCATGAAGGGCAAGATGCAGCCCTCGCAGGGAAGAAGCCTACTTATACCAATTATATTCATAATAGTAGTTGCGCTTGCGATACTCTCCTTCACCCCATTTGTAAAAGGCAATCAGATAATCCTCCTCAGCGCAATAATACTCGGCGTGCTGATATTCGGTTCTATGGCCTTATTCATAAGCGGGTTCAGGAGAGTAGGGATAATGCCTGGGGTGTTCGAGGCCAACGAGGCAAAACTGATAGTCGACAACACTGGCATGGCGCATGCCCCGTTTGTAGATGCTACCGGATCGAAGGCAGGGTCCCTCTTCGGAGATGTGAAGCATGACCCGTTGCAGTCAGGAGGGCTAGGAACACCGCCGCATCTGAGAGTCGAGAGCGGTTCTGTGCACAAGGCAAACAAAGGCGTTCTCTTTATAGACGAAGTAGCAGATTTGGAGCCAAAATCGCAGCAGGAACTCCTTACGGCAATGCAGGAAAAGAAATATCCAATAACAGGGCAGAGCGAATTAAGCTCTGGAGCGCTCGTCAGAACTGAGCCGGTGCCATGCGACTTTCTACTCGTAGCTGCTGGGAACCTGCAGGACATACAGAAGATGCATCCTGCACTGAGATCAAGGATAAGGGGATACGGGTACGAAGTGTACATGGAATCTACGATGCCTGATACGGAGAAGAATAGGGAGAAGCTCGTTACTTTCATAGCCCAGGAAATAAAAAAAGATGCCAAGATACCTCCATTCACATACGAGGCTTGTATGGCAGTAATAAATGAGGCACGAAGGAGAAGCGGAAGGAAGGGCAAGCTCACTCTTGCACTAAGGGATCTAGGCGGGCTGATAAGGGCTGCGGGAGATATAGCCAAAGAGAACAAGGAGAGCGCGGTATCGGAAAAAGATGTAAAAGCAGCGCTTACTCTTGCAAAGCCAATAGAAGCGCAGCTGGTCGAGCAGTCGCTGGAGTACAGGAAGGACTATCAGATATTCAGGACAAGCGGTTTTGCAATAGGGCGTGTAAATGGCCTTGCGATAGTCGGGTCGTCATACTTATCATCAGGGGTGGTACTTCCTATAGTCGCAGAGGTAACGCCTGCAAGCTCAAAGACAGAAGGCAAGCTCATACCAACCGGCAAGCTTGGGAAGATAGCACAGGAAGCGGTAAAGAACATAAGCGCAGTAATAAAGAAGCACATGCAGAGGGACATAACGCAATATGATATACACGTGCAATTCATGCAGACATATGAAGGCGTCGAGGGTGACAGCGCAAGCATATCAGTTGCAGTTGCTGTAATCTCAGCTCTCGAAGGCATACCTGTAAACCAGGAAGTCGCCATGACGGGGTCCCTTTCCGTAAGGGGCGATGTACTTCCTGTAGGAGGAGTGACAAACAAGGTCTCCGCTGCGATAACCGCAGGAATAAAATCAGTAATAGTGCCCGAATCAAACGTAAAAGACATACTGCTCGAAAAGGATCAGATGAAGAGGGTAAAGATAATCAAGGCATCAAATATAGCTGACGTTTTACAGGTTGCCCTCAAAGACAGTTCAAGGAAGAGGGAGATAATACAAAAACTCAGGAAATACATAACTGCAGATAATAAAGAAAGGCCTGAAGAGAAACAGGGATAGGATGGCGGCACGGAAAGATACAAAAAAAGCGCCTTCAGAGGCGTCTATGCAAGACAATGCTACAGAGAGGCTTGAGGCAATGGGCCGCTCGCTGCTCATAGACATAAATAATGGCACCCCTCCAAAGTTCACAACGACTGCGAGGACGCGGTCAAATATAATATTCGACGAGAGCAAGGGCTACCTGAAACTCGGTCCTGCAAAAGAAGAGCGTAATTTCTTGAATATCTCCCAGTCAAAGAGATTCATGCAGACAATAGCCATAGCGTCAAAATGCCACAAGTTCCTGAACGAGAACCTGCATACTACGATAAGGGGCCTCTATTACCAGCTCAAATTTTCTCTTGGCGAGGATGTTGACGAGAATATATTCAGCGAGCAATCCGAGTCAAATCCACTTATAGAGGATCTTGAGGTGGCACTCGGAGTAAACAGGGAAAACCTTAACCTAAATGCAAACAGGAAAGGGGTTCTAGCCGGCAGGATGAAGGTGATAGACCGCTTCGGGGACGAAAAGACAGAGATAGACTGTTCAAAGCAGGGGAGAAGCGGATGGGCTATACCGAGCGACGTAGACAACGACATAGAATTCGTGGATATAGACGCCAAATACGTTCTTGTGGTTGAGAAAGATGCCCTTTGGCAGAGGCTAAACGAAGACGGGCTATGGAAGAAGGAAAATGCGATACTGATAACTCCTCAGGGCCAGGCGGCGCGGGGAACAAGACGTATAATAAGGAAGCTTGCGGATAAAGGGCTTCCAATATATGTATTTACGGATTCGGATGCGTGGGGCTGGTAT
>JAKBQS010000058.1 GCA_021835105.1 Microcaldota archaeon | reverse complement strand
AGTGCCATGGATAGGTGGCAGTGCGCTCATATCCAGGCTCTTTCCCGGATTTGAGAGGGAGCGTCGGATGCTCTGGAGGCATGAGTGCAGAAGACCTGGCGCGCTGAACATGCGGCTCCGCAACATTGCATTTAAACTTATACAGAACCAGCATCCCCGCGCGGCCTGGAAAGCTGCAGGCGAGGGGATTGGAGGGAGGATTATAAGGAAGCGGCTTATGAATGAAGGAATAAATAAGGAGATTGTTTTCGTGGAGCATCACCTTGCCCATGCAGCAGGGGCATATTTCGGCTCGGGATTCAACGAGGCACTTATAGTAACCCTCGATGGAGCTGGAGATGGGCTTTCCGGGACCATATCAGTAGGCGATAATGGCTCCATAGAAAGGATATGCTCCTTCAATGCCTCTGCAAGCCTGGGCATACTCTACGGCGCAGCCACCTTGGCATGCGACTTCAGATATGGGGAAGACGAGGGCAAGCTTATGAGCCTTGCAGCGTATTCCTATCCGACTGATATAGAGGAGCTTAACGAGATCGCCAGATATGATCCCGCCTCAGACTCGCTTCAGAGTATATCCGGAGAGAAGTACGAGTTCCTTCTTGCTGAGAGGATAAGGAGCAGGTATCTTTGGAAGTATGGCAGGGAGGCTGTCGCCTATGCGGTGCAGAAGCACCTTGAGGAGCAGGTCATGGGCATAATCAGAAAACATATCAGGGAAACCAAGATTCACAATCTTGCTGTTGCAGGAGGCGTTTTCTCCAATATAAAACTTAATATGGCAATAGACGGTATGCCAGAAGTGAAGGATTTCTTCGTATTCCCGCACATGGGCGACGGAGGGCTTGCGCTTGGAGCAGCGTATTATGTTGACTTCCAGGAAAGAGGAAAGCTTGAAGGCAGGCAGCTTGAGAACATATGCTTCGGCCCTTCGTATGGGAACAGGGAGATAGAGGAGGCACTTAAGAAGAATAGCAGGCATATCTCTTACCATAAGATAGAAGAAATAGAGAAGCATGTTGCGGAACTGATTGTGGATAAGGATAAGATAGTCTTATGGTTCCAGGGGAAGATGGAGTATGGCCCGCGGGCACTTGGTTCCAGAAGCGTGCTGGCTTATCCTGGAGATGAGGCAAACAGGGACAGGATCAATTCGATAATAAAGAGGAGGCCGTATTTCCAGCCTTTCGCAAGCAGTATCCTGCACGAGGATGCCGGGAGAGTGCTGAGCCCCTACAGGCGCCCAAACAGATTCATGACTGTAGGTTATATTGTAGACGGGCACCATAGGAAGGATATGGCTGCGGCGATGCATGTAGACAGCACAACAAGGCCGCAGGTTGTAACTGAGACTTCTGAAAGGTATTACAGCCTTCTGAAGCACGTTAAGCGCCTCTCCGGAGTGGGCGCGCTGCTGAATACAAGCCTGAACAAGCACGGATACCCGATAGTGATGACTCCCGAGGATGCGGTGTGGACAATGCTCAATACAGGCGCTGATACGCTCGCTATCGGGGATTATATTGTGGAGAAGAAGTAATGCTATCCGCTGCCTGCGTTTATGAGAGTAGATGTTACGCCCTCGCCTAGCAGCGCCTTTCTTAGTATCCCAGGCTTGCCTGCGTTAAGTATCTGACATCTTGCGCCTGTCGATTCGGATATGGAGTATAGTATAGCTGCCTTTGTGCGCATTCCACCTGTCACGTCCACCTTGTTAGACGCTCCTGCCGCATTGATTACATCACCTATATTTGAGCGATCCACGTATCTTATCAGCTCTGCATCAGGATCTTTTGATGGATCCGAAGTAAATATACCGTCGACATCCGTGCCTATTATCACCATTGACGGCTTTGTTATCGAGGCTATGTGCCTCAGTACCTCTTCGGTTGGGGCGATGGAGACCCCCTTCGATTTGTCAAAGACGACATCCCCATATGTAAGGGGAAGGAATCCGTTATTCAGATAATTCAGCATGGCACTTATATCCCATGATATTATCTTGCCGTTCTCCGCTATTGCTCCTGTGGAAGGCGAGAACGTTATCGCTGGTATTGAGCTACTTATAAAAGAGGATGCCACTATGCGGTTCAGCTCCGCTGCCACGTTATGCGTTACTGCAGATCCGTACAGGCTCTCTCCGTTTACAAGTCCTTCGTTTACTCTGTACCTGTGCGCGGGTATATGTGCAAATGATCCGCTACCGTGGCCTACTATGAGGCGCCTCTGTCCCATCCCTGCCTTAACCTCACCTGCTAGCCTTTTTATTGCGGCAATATTGGCTGATCTCTCGATGCTGGCATTGGTTATCACACTGCCCCCTATTTTTACAAGATACAGAGCCTTGCTTTTATTTGCCATTTTTGCACCTAGGTTGCTGCCTGCTTCGGATCCTCGCCTCCCTGCACCGGTTCCGGGCCCCTGCCCATTATCCCGTCAGAATCGAGCGCTCTCTTTATTGCGGATAGCAGGCTTACTGGAATCTCTTCCTTTATGTACTCTGATTTTAGTATTCCGACGCCGTGGTGGTGAGATACTGATGAGTTGTTTCTTCTTGCGGCTGCTGCAGCCGCTTCCCAGATTTTTTCATAGGAATAAAGGTTAGGCTTGAATATTACAGTGAAATAGGTGCAGGCACCCTGCTGGTATATGTGAGAGAGATGCGCACCTGAAGCTGCAACATCTTCTATGGCTGAGAACCTGGACAATAAATCCTTGTACATGGGCACTGCATCGGTCCATCTTGATGCAACCTCTATGGTCTCCACCTCAAGCCCCATTTTCTGGAAAGAATCCAGCTGGTTTCTGAAATCAAATCTTGATCTCATTACTTTGTCCATAAACTTCGGGTCTTCTTCTGCGCCTCCTGCAGATTCCATAAGCTCTGACAGCTCTGATACTGTCGAGGAAAGCACGTCCAGGTTGTTTGATGCATATGAGAGAAGCACGATTGATTTGCCTGTGCCGAAATAGAAAGAAGATTCGGTCTCATTGTATACCCTGCACAGCTGCGGCTTGAGATCGATATCGTTTAGAAACTTTACAGCATTTACCGCTTCCTCGAACGTATCGAACCCGTATACTGCAGCCTGCGAATGCCTTTGGACGGGATAGATTTTTAGCTCGGCTTCGGTTATTATGCCGAACGCGCCTTCCGCGCCTATGAATAACTTGGATAGGTCAGGACCGGCAGATGACCTTGGAACGCCATAGGTTCTTGTCCTGATAAGCTCCCCGGTTGGGAGCATGATCTCAAGCCTCAGGACTGATTCTTCTATTCCTCCGTAAAAGCTGCTGAAATGTCCAGTACCCATTGTGGATATGTAACCTCCAACAGTGGCCAGTTCAAACGACTGCGGAAACTGCCCAAGGGTATATCCTTTTTTATTGAGCGCCTTCTCTACAGTTTCGAGGCGTGCGCCTGACTGCACGGTTATGGTACGGTTGTCAGTATCCATTGATATTAGTGAAGACATCTGGGACATGTCTATCACTATACCTCCTTTTGAGACTGACGCGCCAGTGACAGAGCTGCCTCCGCCTCTCGGCAGTATGGCGATACCTTCATCTCTTGCAAACCTCAGTATCTTTAAGAGGTCATCCTTGCATTTTGGTTCCACCACTGCAACAGGATTTCCGCGCATTCTTTCGTCAATCCTGTATGCCACCCACCAGTCGCTTCTGTATTTATCAGTATTCTTTACCAGACACCCGGGCACGGCTTCGGCAATCCTGTCAGTCAGGTCTCCCTTCTTTTGCTTTGTTGCCATCTTATTTGTCTGGATGTGCATTTATACACTCAGTTTCTTATCAAGGTGCTTGTACCTATATATGCAATATATGCCTGCTTCTCCTTCTCTATTCTTGATTCGCTCCACCCGTATATTAATGCCATCTCTCTTGCCACTTTATCCAGTCCGTCAATCCCCCTGCAGGCGCTGTAGCCAATCCCGGACCTGCGGAGCATGAAGTCTTGCAGGGTCGTTGCATGTTCTTTCTTGACGGAGAATTGCACCTGTGCGAGTATATCATTGTTATGCAAGCATATCTTCTCCCTCAATCTGGGGTTGGAGTGTGCAATCCCGATTACGCCTTCTGCACGGGATCCGTACAGATATATTAGGTTATCATAGGCTGCAGAATCCATCCAACTGGGCTTTGCCGGCAGTATGCCGGATCCGGGAAGCGGAGTCTCTGCAGTATGCGATTTTGACTTGATGCCGAGAGCGCTCGATACAATATCCCCGACCTTTTCAGACATGCTCCTGTATTCTGTAATCTTTGATCCTGCTACCGATATCATGTTGTCTATTCCTTCAGCTGAATGGCCAATTATCTTGTAATCCCTTGATATCTTTGATGGATTTCCAGTATCTTTTCTTGCGAGCGGTCTTAGACCGGAATACACCATAGAGTCGTCTATACGTATTCCTGGTGCATATTTTTCCAGTCTGTCCAGTATGTATCTTACATCGCTGGATCTCGCTGCTGCATCTTCAGGTTTGCCCTCGTATTTTGTATCCGTTGTGCCTATCAGCAGCCTTCCCATCCACGGTATTACAAACATTACCCTTCCGTCTTCTTGGGAATTTATTACAAGGGCGCACTCGCTGTTGCCCTCTGATATTATGTGCACGCCTTTCGTTGTTGTCAGATTTCTGCCCTCTACTCCCGCGTTGCTTGCCAGGAAAATATCGAGCCAAGGACCTGTAGCGTTTATCGTAATTCTTGGTTCTATTACGGTGGCCTCTCCATGCGCAACATATACAGACGCAGCAATTATTTTCCGGTCCTTCGTCTTAAACCCGTTTAGCTCTGCGTGGTTTAATACAAGGGCACCGTGCGCCTCTGCGTCAAGAGCGTTCTCAAGGCATAGGCGCTCCACCATATCGGCCTGTGCATCGA
>JAKBQS010000007.1 GCA_021835105.1 Microcaldota archaeon | reverse complement strand
TGCATCAGTGAGCACAGTATCAAAGGGAATCCTCACAAGGCACCATAAAATAAGCGCCCGCAATTCCATAGGCATATTCTACGAGCAGGTAACCAATATACTCGGAATGCGCGAGCTTGAGGATGAAGGCAAAATAATGGCAATGGCTGATTATTCATACCCATTTGAACCCAAGGATAACAAACTTAATGATTTTTTTACAACCAAAGATATGGATATAAGGGCAAGATACAATCCTGTATCTCAGTACCGCAGGCTTTCCAGGCTCTCATGGTCTATTCCAAGGGAACAATTTGCATATATGGCCCAGCAGGTGCTGGAAGAGAATGTGGTGAAGCTATTTTCCGAAGCCGAAGCCAAGTTTGGCATGCACGATTTGGCATATGCAGGCGGAGTGGCGTCCAACATAAAAGCGAACATGAAAATAAGGCAGCTGGAAAATACAAAGAACCTGTACATATTCCCGCACATGGGGGATGGGGGCATAGCGCTTGGCGCCGCAATGTACGCCAACTACATAAGCAATGGGGTATCGAGCTACGAATTCAACAGCGCTTATCTCGGTAGGGACTACCACGAAGACGAGGTGGAAAGGGAGCTGAGAAAGCACAAATGGATAAGCTACGAGAAAGAAAAAGATGCACCGGGACACGCTGCAGAGCTGATAGGCAAGGGCAACTATATACTGTGGTTTAACGGCCGCATGGAATACGGGCCACGGGCATTGGGCAACAGGAGCATACTCGCAAGGCCCGATTCGCAGAAAGTAAAGGACACACTCAATATATCAGTGAAGAAGCGCGAATGGTACCAGCCATTTGCCCCATCGATCCTCGAAGCCGAGGCGGAAAGGCTTTTCGACGAGGTAAAATGCACGGACAGGTTTATGACCATGGCGTATATGGTAAAGGAAGAGTGCAGAAGCCACATGGAGTCTGTAATGCATGTTGACGCGACAGCTAGGCCTCAAATGGTGGGCAGCGAGAATGCCGATTACTCGATGCTTATAAAGAAGCTCAAGAAAAGCACTGGCTATGGCGTTGTGCTTAATACTAGTTTCAACATACACGGAATGCCAATAGCGGAAAGCCCTGAAGACGCGATTAATACGATGAAGGCAACAGGCTCTAAATACCTTTTCATAAACGGTTATCTCATACAGAACAAAGAGGGTAAGAAATGATGCTAATAGGCTATGCCGTAACCATCTCCATGCTGATCAGCCTTGTAATATTATGCGCTTCGTTGATAAAATCGCGTAAAGCTTTCGCCTGCGGCAAATCGGATGCGCGCACAAGGAAACCGCTTGGCGTTCTCATTGCGATAATAGCATTCTTCCTCCTGTTCTCCCTGTTTTTCGTAAGCGCGACAGAGCAGCTATACTTCGATGAAAACATATACCAAGGCATAGCTGTAAACATACTCTCCCATGGCAATGCGCTCTGGTGCCAGATAGGCACAGGATATCTGAAGAACTGCTATTCAAATTCCCTATATCATGACCCTGTTGGCTGGTCCGTAATAATAGCCATTGCATTCATGATATTCGGGATAAGCACTCAGACCGCATTCGCCCTCCAGCTTGCCGTAGGCGTATTTGCAATAGCGTTTACATTTTTGCTTGCGCAGCAGGTTTACGGAAGCATGCGGACGTCTTTAACTGCTGCACTTATATTTGCACTTTCCCCGATCCTTATAATATGGTCAAGGACCCAAGCTGCGCCAGATCTGCCGTTCATGATGCTCTCCACAGCATCCTTCCTTCTGTTCTTTTTGGCTATGGAGAAGAGAAAGGCAGGCATTACTGCCGCATTCCTAGCCGCACTTACTATGACCATATATACACGTTCCGAAGCCCTACTGCTGCTGCCCATATTTGCATTCTTGTGGCTGACATATCCTTCCGGGTCCAAGACAAAATACCGTGTCAGGGAGTTGTTCGGGTCATTGGTAGGCAAAAAGCTTAACATCGCCATTGCACTGTCTTTCATGCTGCTCATGTATCCTGAACTGCTGTACGTATCTACGCTTGCGCTGAACCCGCATTACGGGCAGAATGCTGCAGGCACGCAATTGTTCTCGTATTCCTCACTTGTCAGCAATGGCTCAACAAACCTGAAGTTCCTATTCGGAGGACTTAACCAGGTTTCATTCTATCCTGCCTTGTTCTCGGGCACGGTAACTATATTCGCAGTGGCAGGGGTTGCCTACGCCATAATATTGTGCAGGAGAAAGGATCTATGGAAGCTTCTTGGAATATCCATGTGGGTGCTTGCCTACTTCCTTTTCTATTCATCTTTCTATGCAGGCTCTGCCACATACGGTGTTGATTCACGTTTCATGCTTGAGCTGCTTCCTGGGATATGCATACTCGGGGCATACGGATTTTCGTCCCTCTCGGATTCCCTCGGATCAATGTACGCGAAGGCAATGCAGACTCAAAAGAAAAAAATAATGTCCAACATTGTGCTCTTCTTTCTGCTCATAATCGGCGCGATAGCGCCTTTTTATACTCTCCTCCCGCTGATAACCCTGACACCATCTAAGATGCCACAGCAGTCATTGATATATCCGGCAATGCAGTTCTTCTATAAAAATTACGATACGGTTCCCGCGAAGTGCATGGTATTCAGCTTCACACCGGAGATATGGTACGATGTAAACCGCAGCGCAGCGCAGATAAGCTACGCAAACAGCATCTCCCCTGAGAATCAAAGCTACATGTCCAACTACACCTGCTTTGTATTCGATTACGGGTATTGGTGCAATACCCCTCCATATGACAACACGATGTGCAAGGGCTACAATTCATCTGATGGTTGGAGGACACTTGCATACAACACCAGCGACGGGCATGCATTCGGGCTATATGAATTCAACACTACAAAATAACCTAAGTGCGCAAATCTTCATATGTCCAATATGAACTTAGAGTAGAAAACCTCTTTTCTCTTTGTTATCTTAAGGTTGTGGGGGGTGACTGCCTTTACGTCGAGCCTAGTAAAATGCTCTTTTGGCTTCTTCAGTGAGATTACTGCATCTACCTCAAACTTTCCTCCCCTACTTCCGAAATTCTTAACAAGCACAGTTTCGCACGCCGTCGCCCTGCCTTGAATTTCGGAGAGAACATTCTGAAGAAACTTCCAGAGGGCCAGTTCTTTGCTTGTGGAAGTAACATTTATGCGTAATAATGCATGCTTGCTGCCTGAGGAAGATACCACTGCCCTTTCAAACATCACTTCAAGGAGCGCATCGGAGCTATTCTGCGCAAGTTCTTTCAAGGTCCTTCCTCGTGCTATAAACCCTATATCTGCAGTATGGGAAATTATTCTGAAGCCGCGCTCCATATCCGTATTCGATAACACAATCTATATATACTTAACAAAGGATATAGCCTTGTCCTGTGAAGAAAAGAGTAACTGCTGAAATGTGATGACGTCCATATCGTCTGAGGGCAAGATGTTGTAAATGAGATTGAGAAACAGTACCGTAATAATGCTGATATCCTTAATGGTGCTTCTAACCCTTCTTAACATAATCCTAGTGTCGCCATTTTACATAAGCGATACAAACCCATATTCTTATACATCAATGATAATTCTGCTTCTCCCATTATTCTTTCTGCTTGGGCTGAAGGAGAAGTTCAAGGCAGATATCGATACCAATAGCATAATCCTTGGCATAGCACTGTTTATATTGTTTATACTCTCAGATACATATCTGTTCACGGCGTTCTCCTTCCTTTTCATAAGTTACGGGATAATCTTCATAACTTACCCTCTGCTTCTGGCATCAATAATATCGCTTACCGTAGGAATAAAAAACATAAGGAGATTCGGCAGCCAGGTTGCGTATTCCATATTCGGCAGTTCTGCAATCCTAATGCCATTAATCACCCTTAATAACCAATTTGTGGTATTCAACACTTCCATAGTATTCCAGATAATAAAGCTCTTCGCAAGGAATGCGGTTTACATAAGCCCGATAACGATAGGGCTGAATGGGTCATATATAGGGATAGGAAACGCATGCGTCGACATAGGCGCAATCATTGCAATAATATTCATAATGATCCCAATTGCGTATTTTTACGATGGAAGGATAAAAGACAAGGCGCTGTGGATCGCGAGCAGCGCAATCCTGCTATTTGCACTTAACATAATAAGGATGGTCTCAATAACGATGCTTATATTCTATTATGGGGCAAGCACGTCTATACTTTACGTGCACGCCTTTGCCGGCATGCTGCTCTTCTACATTTCAATGATACTGATGCTTATCCTGGCTGGAAGGTATCGGCTGCATCTTCCAAAGCTTCCGCGTTCTCCTATTGCAAATTACGGAAGATATGCAAAATACGGGTTTTCACTTGCAATTATAACATCAATAATGGCTTTCTACGCTTCTTATATCTACGTCTCAGCTCCGTATGTTGCGCCATATGAGTCAGGGGGCGGATCTCTGCTAAATACGAACATTAATGGGTCTGGAATCAATCCATCGACCTTCATCTCTGCTGCAAACTACTCCGAATTACGTGCAAACGCATCAGAAGGAATAAGCGCCATATATTCTATGGCTGCGGTAAATTCATCAGTAGGGCAATCGATACTGCTTGTGACTTCGGAAAGCAGCCCTGTTAAATATTATATAATGAATGGGTCTGAGACTCTAGGAAAGCTGAATTTCATAAACAACAACGGTATAAGCGGCTCTGTTGCATATGCGATATCCAATGGGACAAGGTTCATTATCTATTCCTCAAAAAGCCCGGTTGGGCTTGCAGGAGGAGATACTGCAGCCGCAGAGCTAATACTAATAACACCTTACAACGCATCTGAAAATGGCAGTTGCATGATGGGCGATTCTAACCTGTATTCCTACATAGCAGGCTTCCCGGAATACGTCTTGCATAACGAAAGTGTCTCAAGAGCGCTGGAATGGGGTTATTGCTATGCAAGCAAGGTGATAAGATGATGCGGGAAACATCATCAGGCGCGTTCATATTCCGCTCTTCCAGAAACAAAATTCTATTCCTACTGCTCCGTAGGAAAAACGGCTCGTGGGACTTGCCGAAGGGGCATGTAGAAAAAGGCGAAACATTGGAAGAGGCCGCAAAGAGAGAAATATTCGAGGAGACAGGATTGAGGCCAAAGATTGTCAATGGGTTCAGGGTCTCGACCTCATATAGGTTCAAGAGGGAAGGCAAGCTAATTGACAAAAGGGTGATATTCTTCCTTGCGGAGTCGGATACTGCTAAAGTGAAGATATCTGAAGAGCATGCAGGATACAGATGGGTCCCTCAAGATGAAGCAAAGTTACTAATAGGCCATAAGAATATGCTCACGCTTATTTCCAAGGCAGAGCTATATGCATACAAATACCTAAGGATAAAAAAGCTTAATTCTTCATACGCAATGCTCCCAATGCATGCTAAAGGCTGGAGTTTAAGCAAAAGGCTAGTTCCGGGAGAAGGCTCGCTGGACGCTTCTGTAATGATAATAGGGCAAGCTCCTGGCAGAAACGAAGACAAGCTCCTGCGCCCATTCATCGGAAGGAGCGGCAAGTTGCTGGATAAGCTACTTTCCAGATCCGCAATAGACAGGAGCACTGCCTATATAACAAGCGCAGTCCAGTTCTTTCCTCCGGACAACAGGATTCCTACAGAAGAGGAAATAAGGATGTGCTACCCGTTTCTCCAGGATCAGATAAAAATAATACAGCCTAAGTTTATAATAACTCTTGGCAGAGTGCCTCTCGGTGCTTTCTTTCCTCAGGGAAAGCTTGCGCTCCTTCATGGGAAAAGAATATCCTCTTCTGGACGCACATTCCTTGTGAGTTTCCACCCTGCGGCCGCTTTAAGATTTAAGAAGATACTTAAGATAATGGAATCTGATTTTGAAAAATTCGGGAAAATCCTGCGCAATAGTAGATAAGCGTCCCCTACCTTTTTCCTTTGCGGCTATATAACCTGACTGCTTTTCTCATTGAAGCCCTGTACGATAGGAAGCCTATCACAACAACAACTATTATCACAAGGAAAAAGCCTATTCCAAGGTCATGGAGGTTGTGGACTTTTATAGGTGTAACTATTGCATATCCAAGGAGCTGTGGGAATGCCAGTATTAAGATTCCACCTATGGTAAATGCGGCGCCTCCATAAAGGAGAACATCGGAACTTATCGACCGCGATACAAAAGTTATTCCCTGCTTTGTAAGCTTTTTCGCCTTGGATAGCCATCTACCGAAGAACGCGCCGAACGTTACTTGCATTGTCATAGTCCCCAGCCCAAACAAGAAACCTGGCACCCATCCCAGCCAAGGGCTGGGCATCGAAGGGGACAGGACCGTGTATATTATCAATGCAAATGCTCCAAACCCGAACCCAGCTATAAGCCCATGGATAAAGGCAAGCCTGCTCGGTACAGGCTTAAGCTTATTAGACATGTCCGAAGAATCTATTGGATTCTGCCTGTGCTCAAATTCCCTGCGCTGATCTTCACTTCCTTCTTTGTGCACGCCAAATATGGCACCAAGCTGATTCTCAATCGCATGCCAGTGTGGGTAAATGTCCTTCTTTTTTATATAAATGCCAGCAGCAAGCATCGCTATTCCGACACAGACATAAGTTACTCCAAATGCAAACGCTGTCATGAATATTCCTGCAAGCGCAAAGTAAGCAACCTCTGAGAGCACAGCCCTCTGCAATGTGAAGCCGCTTGAGAATATCAACCCAGCCTTCATGCCTCCTTTAGTGCTACCGCTCCCAACTGCATAAGAGAATGTTATTGGCCAGGTATGCTCATCAGGAGTTATCCCGTGCACTATGCCAAGCAGATAAGATATTATCAAAGCAGCTATAAAGTCTACATTAGAGGGGTTGTAAAGGTTTATCGGGCTCATATCGGTACCTCATGTAAATTAGTAATGCAATACTACAACTAAAAATTCCATAAATGGAACATTTTATTTAAGCATATACATTATTAAGGTTTTTGATTTTGCATAAAATATCAACTCAGGCAAAAAATCCGGCAATAAGATCGCACTGCGCCCATATGCAATCCCAAAAGTCTATAAAAGTATATTGCAAAGACGATACTGATGGGCAACGGTACACGGGCCTGTAGCTTAGCCTGGTTGGAGCACCCGACTGATAATCGGGAGGTCGAGAGTTCAAATCTCTCCGGGCCCACTGCTGCATTCTTATAGCAACTGGGAAACTTGCCCGTGCAATTGTGGTTAAGCTTATAAATGATGCCTTGTAAATTATATCATATTTCATGCATGTGGGGTTGAAGTATGACTTCGGAATATGAACTAATAGAAGCACCGAGCGACCTTCCTGAGGAGAGCAAGGCGATATACACAAAAATGTCACAGATAGTTGAGGCGGTGGCTAAGAGTACACAGTTCATAGTCGAGTCGGAGCTTAATAGGGCAGTAAGGGATCAGGCAGTAGCACAGCACCTCAAGGATGTTGCCCCTTATCTGTCTGCAGCAGGAACACTTGCTTATTCAGGAAAAGACGTGGATGCGGATGGCATAAAGAAGCTACTTTCAGCAGCATCGATACCTATAGATCCGCGTATAGGATCATTGATATCGAACCTAAAGTTCAAGAATCACCTTGTTTATATAGTGGCCATATTTTTCATTATTGGGATAGGAAAGGATCCAGACCTAGAAAGCCTGATAAATGTGGTTCGCGCCATGGACGTGCATCCAGACAAGGCACTTGCACAAAAGGCGTTAGAAACATATAAACTTATAACTAACAATAAAGCAACTAACAATAAAGCCTGATGGTCTAATGAGGGAAAAAGTAAGCACAGGGATACAGGGATTGGACGATATGCTGTACGGCGGCATTCCAGAGGCTAATCAAGTCATAGTTGCTGGCGGTCCTGGTTCTGGGAAGACACTGCTCGGATTCGAGTACCTATACAAAAATGCAAAGAAAGGCGATATCGGCCTTATGATCTCTCTAGAAGAGAACACTGACATGATAATACAAAATGCATCTGATGCTTTCACCGAGTTTAATGATCTGGAGGCACTGATAGAGAGCAAGGCAATAACAATACTAGGCAGGGACCAGACTAGGTATTACTTCTCATACGACAGTGAAAAAGAGCAATATACGTTTGGAGGTCTTGTTGCGAGCATAGAATCTGCAATATCCTCCCTCCATGCTACGCGCGTTGTCATAGACTCTGTCTCTGTGATTAAGCTCCTCATAAAGGACACATACATATACCGCGACGTTTCCATGAATCTCGCATCAAGTCTGAGGGATGCGAAAGTTACTAGCATGCTCACTATGGAAATGGAGACTGCTGACAAGGAAAAAATGATGTTTCAGCCGGAGTTTTTCATATACGATGGTATAATAAGCATGTATTCCGGAAGCGGGGGTGGCGGCAGAACCCCATCAATGGAAATAATAAAGATGCGCGGCGCCAACCACAGTTTTGATACAGTTCCTTATGAGATAAGCCCTTCTGGAATTAACGTGTTGCTGTTGGAGAAAGAGCAGCACTGAGAGTCTAATCAGATAAATCATGGTTGGTTATATGTCAAACGAACTGGAAAGGGTAAATACTGGAATAAATGGGCTCGATGAGCTTATATATGGTGGAATACCTAAGCACAATCAGGTTCTCATATCCGGAGATGCCGGCACAGGGAAGACCCTCCTATGCTTTGAAGCATTGTACAGGAACGCAAAAATAGACATACCAAGTACTTTCATAACACTCGAGGAGAGCAAGGCGTCGCTTCTAGAAAATGCAGGCGGCGCGTTCAGCGCATTTGACGATATAGACGAACTCGTGGGCAGAAATACAATAGGTGTATACAGCTACGACATAACCGAAGTACTGAAATCAACGGAAAACTGGCAAAAGTTCGTAACTCAGATAGCAAGAAATTCAAAATCGAATAATTCTCAGATAGTGGTGGTAGATTCTATCAGCAGCCTAAGGCCGTATGCGGATAGCGACAGAATATTCACGCGATCAGTTGCACTACTGGTCCAGAACCTCAGGAACCTCGGTGTAACGAGCTTCATCACAGTTGAGACGCCATCTATGGTATCGGAAGAGACTACTGGTCTTTTTGGCACATTCATGTTTGATGGCACGGTATGGCTTAATAAGGTAAATGTGTCTGGAAGCTCACAGTATGTAATATCGGTGGTGAAGATGCGACGCTCGGATCATGTGAAGTCGACTATGCCGTTCGAGATAACTCCAAAAGGCTTCAATATATTCAAATAGCCACCAGATTTATCTAATATACTTTTCAATATTAGCCGCATGAAGCAGATTACTACGCTGCCATTGCATGGTGGAAAAGCCCCAAAGTGGCTATTCTGGCGCATGGTTCAGCTTGCAGGTTCCATATCCGAAGTAATTATAGATGAATTTGGGGCAGACGATTTCATTGGCAGACTAAGCGATAGCAACTGGTTTCAGGCTCTTTCATGCGCGATAGGCTACGATTGGCACAGCAGCGGTACAACTACCGTAACAATGGGCGCGTTAAAGGAAGCGCTCAAGGAAAGCGACGAAGTACAGATAGCTGGAGGCAAGGGCAAGGCAGGGTTAAAGACCCCTTCTGATATAAGAGAAGGCGCTATGCGATTGGGGATCGACGATGAATCAGCCAAGCTTACTGAGATAAGCCGAATGGCTGCAAAGGTTGATTCGGCTCTTATATACGATGATTTTGGTATATATCACCACTCTTTCGTATTCTCAAAGGGAAAAAATTGGTGCATAGTTCAGCAGGGGATGCAAAGAGAGGCAAACGAAGCGGTGAGGTTTCAGTGGTCAAGGGATTCGGTAAATCCTGATTCATTCGCAGAAGAGCCTCATACCGGAATATCATCAACTCTGCATCTAAGCACAGCGGATCTGACCTCGCTGGATAATAAGTGGTTCAGGAATAATGCTGCCGAGATAGCGCATGAATCTTCAGACGTGGAGATAATAAGGAGATATGCACGTAGGCACGAGGTAAAAGAAATAGATATCTCACCACGCGGAAAAGATCTGATAAAAAAAGCATCAGAGATAGAAGCCAGCAGTTTCGAAGATCTGCTCATGGCCCGCGGTATAGGCAGGGCGACTATAAGGTCTCTCGCATTCATAGGGAGCCTGATATACGATAAGCAGGTATCCTTCAGGGATCCTGTGGCATACTCATACAATCTCGGCGGTAAGGATGGCACGCCATTTCCAATAAACGCAGATACATACGATTCGGTAATAAAAGCCATGGAAGAGATAGTCGAAGGAGCTCGAATAGAGAAATTCGAGAAGTACAAAATATTAAAACGTCTCAATTCTAAGCTATCCTCCGCTAAATGACTATTTCCCCAGATTCGGCATTTCTGCCTGCTCTATCGGTTCAATCTATTATTTATTTTTTTGCGTTTTTCTGCCCTTTCCACTAGAGAGTCTCCTGTATATAATTGCGATTATTACTAAGACCACTACTATCTCTATGGCATAGGTCTCATATTTGCTCTCTGCGGAACTCGTTTCTCCAACGGCAACGAAGTAATTGCTTGAGCCTGTAAACTGCTGGCTGGCCGAGCCGCTTGGTTGCTTCCACTGTTCATATAGTGTTACAGGATAGTTGCCAGGAACTCCTGCGGTATCTATACTTACAAAGAAGGTGACATTCGTCGATGCGCCAGGCTGAAGTTCATTTACGTACGCAGAACTTGCGACTGGTGTTATTGGATACGGTGTCTCAAGATTCAGCTGCAACTCTTGCGCAGGGCTTGTTCCGGTATTAGTTATCCTGAAATTTACTGGAACGTCAGTTGCACTTATGCCTGGGCTTGGGCCTTCAGAAGCTATTGCAAACTGTGCCGAAGGTGCAACTGAGATGTTTATCCGCTGCGTGTTAGTGAAGCGCCTGTTGAGTCTTGCAGAGTAATAGGTGGTGTTCACAATAAGATACGTATTATCCGTACCATTTGCGGATATCAGTATTGGTTCAACCTCCGCCGAACCCCTTGTAAGGTTCGATATAAAGAAAGATCTCACAGAGCTTAGTATACTGAGACCTCTCGAACCGCTAACCGCTACGCTGACATTCCTTGCTGTGCCATAACCTGTATTCTGAATTGAGAGGCTTAGACTCTGGTTGTATCCCGTATACAGTGTGGCAGGCTGAGGATTTGATGCCTGCACGGTTATTGCTGGGTTTCCCTGCACGTAGAAGCTTACAGGCATTGACGATGACGCTATCTCAGTCGCTTGCGTAGAGTAAAGCATATACGTGGCTGTAAGTGTGAGCGTATATGTGCCAGAGGGCGTTGTGTTTGGTATTGCTATTGTATAATTGTAATACTTTGCATTTAATCCAGGATTCAGCATGCCTATGGTATTGCTGTTCAATGGCGAGACATTCAGGATTGGATAACTGCCTGTCGGCTGTAGGGTTGTTCCGTAAAGCCAGTAGTTGTAGGTATTGTACAACTGGAATCTTATCGTAGCGCTCCCCCCTGCTATTACTGGATTTGGAGAGACAGATACATTTGTCAGCGATACCGCATTAGCATATTGCGCACTGGCAACGCCGCTAACTAAAGCCATGATGGCCAGAGCCAAAAAGACTGCTTGTATTTTCATTTTTACACCTATTATCAAGAATCATATTTGCTTGCTCGTATCCCTAAATAACATAAATGCCAATGCGGACATCATTAGAGCAAAGAACAGAAGTATCGCAGAAGTCGATATCAGCGTTGGTAATGGTAGAAAGCCCTTTATCATTATGTCCCGAACCGCATTTACTGCGTACGTTAAAGGATCCATCTCAACTACGGGCAAGAGCACCTTTGGGAGTAGGGTAACTGGGACAAACGCACCTCCAAGGAAGGATAATGGCAAAGCAAGCGTCTGGCCTATCAGCGCATATGTCTGCTGATCCCTTGCCCTGGTTGCCAGGGCTATTGCCAACGCACCAAATCCCAAACCTACCAAAAGGATAATCCATAGCAGTTCCACAAACCCCACAAGGCCTGCCGCTATCGTTGCTCCATAAAGCAGCCCTATTGCCAATCCCACATACGCGGAGAATGCAGACTGGAAAGTGCCGTAAGCTATCTTGCTCAGCAACACCGAGAAGTTGTTTATTGGTGTTGTAAGGAATGCCTTTAGATTGCCGAGCTGCCTGTCACCAATCATTGTAAACCCGGCGCTGAATATAGCCCCGAATGAAGCTACCATTACCAGTATCCCGCCTACGACAAAACTTATATAGTTGCTGCTTGCGCCGTATGCGTAGTTTGTTACAACTGATATCGGGGGCTCATTAAGCGCAGAAGCACCGAATTCCGATGCGGCAGCATTGACCTGCTCATTAAGCACTGCTGCTGATTGTGGCTGCGAATTGTCCAGATACACTTGTATCTGGGAATGTGAACCGTAACTAGTCGAGAAACCGCTAGGTATCACTACAACCCCTGCCACAGAGCCATCTGAAAGCATGCTCATTGCCTCCTGCTGGTTAGTCTGAGAGACTATAATCACGCTGCTGCCGCTCTGCAGTGCGTTTATAAATCTGAGGGATGCTGGCCCAGGAGCATAATTCACGACTACCGCAGGAACATTTTTTGGAGAGCTGCCGAAGCTTCCAAGAAGCAGTACAAAGAGGAGCGGAAATGTAACAGACCTTACCGTATTCATTGCTATGTTTTTCTTGAATATCAGCATCTCTCGGTAGTATAAGGTATATGCATCGTTTATGATTCCCATTTTTATCTACCTCCTTGTAAAAAGCTGCCTTCCCTTGTATTCTCCCGAAGTGTCCCTTGCCTCAGAACCTGTAAGTTTCAGGAAAACGTCATCTATTGTCGGTTCGTGCATGCTTACATTACGCACGTTTATCTTTGCGCTAGACATTGCAGATAGCAGCAATTCTATCTTCTTTGTCGCCCCGCTTCCTCCCGGTGCAGTAACCTTGCTGTTAAGTATGGTAGGCTCCAGCCCAACCTTTCTGAATATGCTTGCCACCTTTTGAAGATCCTCTTTGTCAGCAGTTATCTCTATTACGTTTGTGAGGCCCATGTTCTTCCTAAGCTCATCTGGCGTTCCAAGCGCTATTAACTTCCCATGGTCTATTATCCCTATCCTGTCGCAGAGCTGATCCGCCTCTTCAAGGTACTGCGTTGTCATAAGAACCGTAACTCCCTGCTTCTTGTTTATATCCCTAAGCAGGTTCCATATCTGCGCCCTGTTCTGCACATCAAGCCCTGTTGTGGGCTCATCAAGCAGTATTATCTCTGGCGTATGCATTAACGATTTTGCCACTTCCAATCTTCTCTTCATCCCTCCTGAGAATGTTCCTGCATATGCTTTCCTGAACTGGACCAGGTCTGAGAGTTCCAGGGCAAATTCTATTCTCTCCTGTAACTCCGATCCGGGTATATGGTATAACTTTCCAAATATCATGAGGTTCTGCTCTGCCGTAAGCTCAGGCTCAACCACGGTCTCCTGCGTCACTACTCCTATATGCGTCCTTGCCTGCACAGGATCCCCGCTCATGTCCACCCCATTTATCAAAATCCTTCCTGATGTTGGCTGGAGGAGCCCAAGCAGCATGCTTATAGTGGTACTCTTTCCAGCTCCATTCGGTCCCAGAAGCCCAAATATCTCGCCTTTTCTTATCTTCAGATTCACTCCGTTTACTGCAGTGAAGTCTCCAAATTTCTTGACAACGTTTTCTATATTCACTGCATACTCTTCAACCATCATTCACCACCAGCAAACTAACTAAATTCTCTCGCTACGCTGTCTGGCTCTTCTATCGCATTCCTCTGCACGCTCAAGAAATTACCTCATACAGTTCTTTTATGAAAGAAAGCACCATCTTCATCTTTATATCAACGGCTTCGCGGCCCTTTGGAGTTATTACATAATACTTCCTATGCTCCTTTTTCCCAGATGACGCCCTCTGTGAAATGTAACCTCCTTTCTCAAGCGAGGAAAGATTGTTGTATACCATATTTTTTATCTCGTTCTTTTCGTTTTCGAAATGTGCCGCCAGCCTTTTGTTGCTGCACAAAGATTTGAAGATCTCATAAGGGTACGCATCCCCCTTCATTATTCTCTCCAGAATCATGAACCTGAGGGCGAGGCTTACTATTCTCCTGCGCATCTTCAAGTCCATAAACTCGCAATCAGCCCTCCTCGCAACTCTTTGAAGGTTTTTATGTGTTGACACAATAATGCGACCATACTGCTTATGTTAGTTTAAAGTTAAACTAATATTCCCATGCAAGTATTATAAGCTTTGCTCTGCGTGGGCGCCTTAGCAATGCGATTAGTAAAACATATAATGCTTTTTCACAAAAGGCATATGGTAGCATGGCAACAAAAATAGAAACCGAAAAGATTACAGGCGGTTTGTCTTACAGTGATGTTCTCCTCCTCCCGCTTAAGTCAAAAGTGGCATCAAGAAAAGATGCAGATACAAGAACACGCCTAACCAGAAAGATAGGACTTAATATACCTATAATCACGGCAAACATGGACTCTGTCACTGAATCACATATGGCAATATCCATAGCCCGGCTGGGCGGCATAGGCATAATACACCGCTTTATGCACATAGAGCGGCAGAAGGAAGAGGTTATGAAAGCCAAGAGGGCAGAGGGGTACCTAATAGAAAATCCATATACTATAAAACCTGAAAGCAACATAAGCGAAGCACGCGAACTTGTAGAAAAGAATGGTGTTAGCGGGCTTATAGTTACTGATGACAAAGGAAGACTTATCGGAATACTCTCCGGGAGGGACATGAAATTTGCCGCAGGCAACGAGCGTGTAAGGGATCTCATGACTCCGCGCAAAAAGCTGATAACGGGAAATAAAGGCATATCTATAGACAAAGCCGCAGAGCTTCTTGCAAGGCACAAGGTGGAGAAACTGCCCATAGTGGACCAAAAGGACAGGCTTGTAGGGCTTGTAACTGCAAAGGATGCAGAACGGGTCTTGAAGCACGACATAGCTGCGAAAGACTCCAAGGGGCGTCTACTCGTAGGCGCAGCAATAGGAATAAAAGGCGATTACATGGAGCGCACAGAAGCGCTTCTTGAAGCAGAGGCCGACGTACTTGTCCTTGACGTTGCCCATGGGCATTCGGAAAGCGTAATCGCTTCAGCAAAGGCAATAAAAAGGGAATTCCCGTCAGTTCAGCTGGTTGTAGGCAACGTTGCAACCCCTGAAGGAACTAGGGATCTTATAGCTGCAGGTGCAGATGCTGTAAAGGTTGGAATAGGTCCAGGAGCCGCGTGCAGTACAAGGCTGGTTACAGGCGCAGGAGTTCCGCAGCTTACCGCTGTGATGTGGTGCGCGGAGGCGGCACGCGAGGAAGGCATTCCCATAATAGCAGATGGGGGCATTCGCAATCCCGGAGACGTAACAAAAGCGATTGTCGGAGGCGCCTCAACAGTGATGATCGGCAGCTTATTTGCAGGTACTGACGAAAGCCCGGGCTATTTCATACAGCGAAAAGGAATAAAGTACAAAGCATACCGCGGCATGGCTTCGCTCGGGGCGAACATCTCCAGAAAACAGCTCGATAACATGGATATAAATCCAGAAGACATATCCCAGATAGTCCCAGAAGGTGTCGAGTCTTCGGTCCCGCATATAGGATCGGTAAAGGATGTGGTGACACAGCTTATAGGAGGATTAAGATCTGGAATGAGCTACTGCGGCGCATCAAATCTCCAGGAACTCCACAGAAATGGCAGGTTTATACGGCTCACTCCCCTTGGCGCAGCGGAGAGTTATGAGAAACTGCAGTAAGAAAGTTACCTGCTCTTCAGCCCAAGCCTCTCAAATTCCCTTCTGTAAAAAGGCAGCACACTAGAGACTGCGAAGCCTTTGATGTTTGCAGGCTTCAATCTTGCCGTTTCCTTGCCTTCAATCGCCTTAAGAAGGCGCGCATGCAGATTCTCTGTTTTATCAATTATGCACAACCTCCGCACCTCTGGCGGTATCGGCGAATAATCCGGTATAACTACTGGAGTGCCCAGAGCCGCACTCTCTATGGAAACTATGCTCAGCCCTTCCCTCTCGGAGGTATTCATGAATGCCGACGCCTCTGACATCTTCCTGTACAAAGAGAGCTTATCCTCAAATGGCTTAGTTACCTTAATTGCCTTACCAAGCCCCATCTCCCCAATCAAGCCCAATATCTTCTCCCTCTCAGGGCCGATGCCTATTATCTCTCCCATGATGCTCTTGTCCTTCCTATAAGCCTTTGCGAATACCTTAACCCATACGTCAAGCCTCTTTTCCTTCACCAGCCTCCCAGCGAAGATTACGAGCTTTCTTTTCTTAGAATGCCCAACAGAGTTTATCTCATCCATGTCCACAATCGGTATAAAAATCCTTATTCTTGAGCCGTCTATGCCTATCTTCCTCAATTCTTTCTTTGTAGTGGATGATATAGCAACGTAAAGATCCGCACCCCTAATTAGGAATCGCGAGTATACGTATGCAAGAAAGCCGGAATTTGAATTAAGATACTTCATCCAGTATCCGGGCTCCCATACTTCGGCAACCTCTATCACAAGCTTGCAGTTATAAAGCCTGCAATAAAGCTTTACAAGCGGCAAATGCAGTATGGGGAAATGGTTGGCTATTATTACGTCGAATCTCCTGGTGAATAATCTTGCCATCGACAGTGAAAATATAATCGCCTCTCTTATTGATCGTCTTCCATGCCTGTATATCTTGCTGTCATTTACCCTGTGGAATGCATGGTACCTTATCCCATCCCTTTCAAACTCCCTCTCCATCCCGGGCCATTGCATTGTAAAAAAGTGTACTTCATTCTCCTTTGCAAGCTCTTTCGCTTCGTTATAGTTCCCCATCTCTATGCCGCCTACATGCCATGGATAGGGAACATCATAAACGAAAGCTATCTTCATCTCATCACAAGGCAAACTTAGATACAACAACTGAAAATAGAAGAATTAGTACTGTAAGCGCGTTGTAGACGGCGAACTTCCTCCACACCTTCCTATCGTTCTTCACATCAACCTTAAGATGCTCCAGCATGAGCGCAGCCGCAGCGATAAACGAGCCTACAAAGACAATCCACGAACCGCTCAGATATCCAAAAAGAATTATGAGAAGGCCGCCTATAGAATGAAAGAGAAGCGAGTAACCGAGCGTCTTTTCCGCGCCATATCTGGAAGGATAGGTCTTGAGGCTATTCTTCCTGTCAAAATCCATGTGTATTATTGTAAAGAGCATGTCTCCTCCCCCTCCAACAAAGACTATTGCAGCCCATAAGACATAGAGCGCAGCGAAAGGAGGGAAGGTGCCAGCAGCACCGATATAGCCTGCTATCACAGACCCTCCTTCTATAAAACCGACTACAAAATGCCTGTTCTTTGTGTGCTTTTTAGATACCGGATCAAGCACAAAGAGAACAAGCACCAATGGTGCAAGCTCCAGCGCAAGGGGGTTCAGCATATACGCGCAGAAAAGGAATAGCGCAGAGAATGCAAAAGCCGCAAGGAGAAGATATCCCTTAGGTATCTTCAGGCTTGCCATGTTCTTCTTTTTTGTGTTCTTGATGTCCAATTCCCTGCCTATGTACCTGTTGATCAGCAACCCTGCAGGTCTTGCGGAGAGGAACGCAGCCGTAACAAAGAAGACTTTATAAAAATCAAGACCGTATGCGAAAAGCATTCCTATATAAACAAGCGATAAGTTGAAGACTGTGAACTCAAGCACAAAGAGCTCTTCAACACTTCTCAGTACGTCGCGGAATTCCATTTTTTGTCAACCCTTCTCTTTATATCCTCGCTCATTGATATTACATCTGGCCAGTCTCGGTAATATCCTTCCTCCTTTCCCTTCTTGGTGGCATCTATAAGCACCTTGGAACCGAAATTTACCGTTCCAGATGAATGGTCAAGAGAATCAAGCGGAGTGCCACGTATTATTTGTATGTCACGCTCTGGTTCCACTCTGGACGAGAGCGCCCACAGGACCTTCTTCGAATCGCGTATGTCTATGTCATCATCAAATACTGCCATTATCTTTATGAAGGATAGCTGCCCAAAGCCCAGAAGAGAGAACATTGCCTTCTTTGCCTCTCCGGGCACCCTCTTATTTATCGAGACAAAGCATGTGCTTGTAAACAGGCCTTCAGGGGGAAGGTAGATATCCGTTATGCACTTGTTCATCGACTTCAACACCGGCTTAAGTAGCTCAGTAAGAAAGAGACCTATCGTTGCGTCTTCGTTCCATGGAAAACCCACTACGCTTGCCGGATATATCGCATTCTTCTTCGAATACGCCGCTTCAAGCCTGAAGACAGGATATTCTTGAGGTATTGAATAATATCCTGTATGGTCTCCGAAAGGTCCTTCAATGGCATTATCTCCCTTCGATACGCTGCCAAACAGCAGTGTCTCCGCATTAGCCGGCGCAGGAGGGTATTTGCCGTTGCCTACAAGCAAGCTCCTGTTGCCCCTCAATATACCTGCCGCGGAGAACTCGTTCACGCCTTCTGGAAGGGGTGTTATCGCGGATAATAAGTTATAAGGGTCAGTTCCAAGAGCAACGGTAACCTTCATATCCCCTTCCTTAAGCTTGCCGAAGTGCATGGCGCCCCCCTTCTGCGCCTGCCAATGCATGCCAGCGCTCTCATTGTCAAATACCTGCATCCTGTATATCCCTGCGTTAAGGCTGCCATCCTCAGGATCGCATGTGACAACTATAGGCTGCGTTATATACCTTCCCGCATCATTTGGCCATACTTTAAGTATGGGGAGCTCATCAAATCCACCAATCTTGGTGTACTTTTTGCCATTGAAGCCCATTGTCTTAGGCTTCGCGCTGATAAGCGCTCTTGCTGCATCAAAGATCCTGAGATTTTCTCCATTGGAAGAGAGCGTTGCAAGAAGGCCCGTGATTCTTTCCGTTCCGAATAATTCGGACAACGTCTCTGAAGAGGCAAGAATATTGGTTGCAACAGGCGAATCAAATCCTGATACATCCTCAAAAACCATTGCCGGCGCCTTATTTGGATGCTCTCTGCACGCCCTGTCAGAAAATTCTGTAATCTCAAGGTCCCTGGAGACCTCTTGTTTTATAATCCTCCGCCTGTGCTTCTTCCCAAGATATTCCAAAAAGCTTCCGAGATCGTTTATCACTATATCCGCCATATCGTATTTACATTCCATTCCATCTTGGTGCTATATCATTCTCTATTCCAGCAAGATCCAATATCCTGCTTACTACTGAATCGACAATGTCGCTTATGCTCTTTGGTCTGGTATAAAAAGCCGGCTCAGGAGGCAGTATCACTCCGCCGGCCAATGTAACGGACTCCATATTCCGTATGTGTATAAGGCTCAGCGGCGTCTCCCTTGGCACTATTATTAGGCGCCTTCTCTCCTTCAATGCGACATCTGCAGTTCTTGAGAGCAGATCCGAGGATACCCCATTCGCTATGGCTGCAAGCATCTTCATGCTGCACGGGGCGATTATCATCGAATCAAACCTGAATGAGCCGCTCGCAACCGGAGCGAGGAAGTCCTTTATCCTGTAAGATACGGAAGCCATGCCCTCGACTTTCTCAGGAGTAGTATCTGTCTCTACGCGTATAGTCTCCCTTGCGGCATTGGTCATTATTAGGTGTGTCTCGTGGCCCATCGCCTTAAGGGACTCAAGTATGCGTATGCCGTATACCTGCCCGCTGCCTCCTGACATGCCAACAACTACTCTCATAAAGACCTCGCCCGATAATACAGCCAGGAGAGGGAATCGAACCCCCCTATGTCGCTCTGCAGGCGACCGCATGGCCAATCTGCCATCCCGGCAGCAGGACTTATAAGTTATAACCCCTAGTTAATATAAATATAATGAAAGGTTGGTAATATGCCCGCATTCCAAAAAATACCGCGCGAACTAATATCGAAGGTGCCTATGTATGATTACAAAACTCCGATTGAAGAGGCTTTGGCAAAGCTTCAGGACAGTAGGATAGTGATAGTAACCAAGCAGGATACCTATTTTGGCACAGTAGAATACGGGGATATTTCAAGCATTGGCATGTTACAGGTAAGCAAAAGCTATCCACTCGGCAAACTTGCAAGGAAGGTGCCTTACATAACTGCAGAGATGGACGTAAGCGAGACAATAAAGGCAATGTACGAGAATTCTGCAAAGGCGCTCCCGTTCCATAACGGCAAGGCAATTTCAGGGGTAATACGAAGATCCGATATATTACGCGCCATACTCTCATTGAAGATGGTCAGCAAGCTCTCTGTCAGAGATCTTATGGCAAATCCGCTTGTAAGCATACCTCCGGATATGTTGGCAAGCGCCGCAAGGAAGATTATGGAAGAGAACAAGCTCAACAGGCTTATAGTCATGGAGAACGGGCGACTCTATGGCATTCTAACTAAGAATAACATAGCAAGCCGGCTATTATACTCTAATTCGAGAAACCCGGAATATGGAAATGGCAAGAGCCCGCAGAGAAACACTGTCGGAAACATCTGCGAAAAAAATGTATATACAATAGGATACCAGCTTCCCGCAAGCGAGGCGCTGAAGAAAATGATAAACAACAAGATATCATCCCTGGTAGTAACAAAAGGGTCGGATCCTGTGGGAATACTCACAATAACTGATGTCTTCAGGTATCTATCTGGGGACATAGAGTCAAAGGGTCCTGATATAGAGATATCTGGATTAGACAAATATACTCGCGATTACTACGAATTTATAGAGGGTGAGATGGATTCCCTCGCAGCCAAAGCCGACAAGTTTGCAAATGTAGCGGTAGAGCGCATAACTCTCAACATAAAACGTGAGAAAACAAAGACCTACCTATTCCGCGCATCTCTTGAATTATCCGGCAAGGGTCGCATATCGACTTCTGCGGAAGGGTACTCCATAGAACAAGGGATAAGGGAAATATCTAATAAGCTATACGAAATAATAAAATCTGCAGCGGAGCGCAGGAAAAACGTGTCTGGAAAGATCAGGTATGGGTTAGATGAAGAATAGTATGCGGTTCAGAAAAATGCGGGCACAGGCAAGTTTTGAGTTGCTTGTCACCCTTGCTTTCGGTTTAGCGCTGCTTCTCCCATTATTGGTATTTGCCTTCATACAGATAGCAAATGCAAACGCCTCATTGGCAGCTGCAGCCAGCCAGCAGGCAGCATCAAAAATATCCAGCATTGCGACACTGGTAGGATCCGAAGGCTATCCCGCAAGGCAGCTTGTGCAGGTGCAGATACCTCCAGGCGTGCTAAACATATATGTCGGAGGGTCTAACTCAAACGGTGTAGGGCACCAGATAACATTTGTTATACAGGCAACTTCAGGAACAAGCGAGATAACCTCATATACCACGGCGAACATAAGCGGCAATCTGGACAGCGTAACCTCCACTGGTACATACTTACTCAACATGAGCTACCAGCAGTCTTGTCCATCAGAGCCATCAGTTTCGTGCGTGTACGTAACACCTGTGGTATAGTGGTAAGGATGAGATTCCAAATAGCCCTTGAATTTATAGTTCTTTTTGTATTTATACTCTTCATATCGCTCCTTGTATTCGGCGTCCTGCTTGCACAGAGGTCTGTGGCACTGAACGAGCAGCTATCTTCAGAGCTCGAATACGCATCACAGTATATAGCCTCCCAAATAGATACAGCCGCATCTCTCGGGAACGGATATAGCACATCGATAACACTACCACGCGGAATAAGCGTAAGCGCATACAATATAACCATAAGCAAAAGTGGATTTATCCTCCTGCAAACCAAGGAAGGCAGCCAGGTAATAAGCGCAATAAGCCATTCGGACGTACAGAACATAATATCCAACAGCACGTTCATAGACGCGCAGGGCACATACCTGATCCCAACAGCGCCAGGCTCAATAACTCTGCAGAATAGGGATGGGCAGGTATGCATAGACCTCGAATGCAACTCTCAGACGAGCCTGAAAAACGATACCCCTGCGTATATAAGGACAACATCAAGCACATCATACTACGCTAACTTTAGCGGCAGTTCCTATGTATCTGCAGACAGCGGAGCAGTAAATCTCACATCAGGGGGAAACAACACGGTAACTTTCTGGATGTACTGGGATGGAGCACCAAGCGGTGAGGTTCCATTCGGTTTCAATAGATACGCATTGTATATCACCAATTACTGCTTTGGCTTTACTACTGGCAGTACCAGCCTCTCTACCGGATACTTGCAGGACGACTATGGCATACCATCTCTGGTAATAAAAAATAAGCTTGTTTTCGTTGCAGCAGATTTCTACAACGGGGCATATACTGGAGCAAGCAAGCTGTACATAAACGGCGTTCCACAGCAGATGGAGCAGTGTGCAGGACCTCCATCTTCAGGCGCGGCTTCGGATAACTATCAGATATCGGGATGGCCTTCAGGAGGATTATACTACTACGGCGGTATAGGGAACCTTCAGATATACAACACAAGTCTCACAGAAAACCAGATAAATGCGATATATCAAAGGGGGATAGGTGGCACACCAATAAACATAAACAACCTTGCTGCGTGGTATCCGCTGAATGGAAATACCAAACAGTATATAGGCAGTGGCGCTTCAGGTACTCTTATAGGAACAATAACATACGATCTGATAAGCCAAATAAATGCCTACGTTACGAATAATCGCGGTACGCCGCTAAAAAATGCTCTTGTTTCCTTTGTTGCAACTTCAGGTAATTTCTCACATACTGGAAAGCCTATAGAGTCGAACAACACCACAGCTTACGGGGTATCGACTGCTTACCTATCTGTGCCTCTGTACGAAACAAGCGCCTTGGTGACTGCCACAGCCTTTACCGGCAATCAGATGCTGCAGAGAAATCTCACAGATTGGTGGCCTCTTAATCTCGGAACTGGAAACAGGACATACGATCTCCCACAGGAATCCGCTTCAAAGCTCCTCAATGCATCCTGGGCGTCACCAACACAGGCTATAAATTTCGACGGTAGTACAACATGCCTCACAAATTCCACATCCGCGCCGCTTAACACATACCCAAATTATCTGATTACGGCATGGATATACCTGAATTCATATACGCCTGAACACAGTCAGGCAATATATACCGAAGGGAACCCGCCAGATACATTATTTTTCGGAGTAACCGGTAATGGTAACCTTACCGCTTCTTCATGGAATGTAAATACTCCTGGATATTGGATATACTTTAACTCTACAATGCACATCCCACTTAAGAAGTGGACATTTGTCGCTGCAGAACTGACAGGAGGGTCAGTAGATAATGGGATAATGACCTTGTTCGATGGATCAAATAATCAATCAGGTCCAAGCCAAGTTGAATATAACGCAGGCACGCATTACTCTGGAGTTGGATGTAATACGGGGTACCAAGCACGTTATGCGCAGCCCCTGTATGGCTTCGATGGCAAAATAAGCGACGTGCAGATATACGACTATCTGCTCCCAAATAAAAACATCACGCAGATATACTCAGAAGGACTTAACGGGCCGCCGCTTAAGAGCACGTATCTTGTCTCGTGGTATCCTCTTGACGGAGATTCTAATGATTATGAGAACACTGCCAACCTCACACAATATGGCAACATAGCGTATTCTGCAGCATACTCCAACGGAACGGCAACGAACTCATCGCAGCTCCTCGCAGCAAACTTCACTGGATCATCTAAAATAACAATTCCCATTCCTGATAGTTCTGTTAACTCAACCTCTGTTAGTGAATGGATATATGATACAAATCCATCTTCCGGTCAGGTCCTTTTCCTGATGGGAAACAACGGTGGCTCAAATGGATATGGTCTGTATCTTGGCGGATCTCCAACATCCTGCCCTCTCTAT
>JAKBQS010000057.1 GCA_021835105.1 Microcaldota archaeon | reverse complement strand
AGGATACAATCAACAACAAGGCTTTTGTTAAAGTGCGTGAATTTACTATAGCGGACAGAAAGAAAAGCGAGCGGTTTGTCACGGCTTACATGACTAATATAATAAAGATGTTTGAAGGTGCAGCAAAGAATTCGAGCAGTCCGCAGGAGAGGGACATATCGAACAAGATACTAAGCGTATTGTGCACTGACAAGAAGCAGTATGTACACAGGAGCAACAATTACAATACGCAGGCCTCGGGAATTTACAGCGCCTCTGCCATCTATTCTATAATGAGGGCGTTTTCCAGGAGGATAGTGATATCTTCATTGGAAGCTACACTGGTAGAACTGAGGCAGAAGGATTATAGCTTGCTTTCTGGTGCTATGAGGGATCGGTCACAGATGGGCTGATTCTCAGTACCATCCGCGTGTCTTCATCGCCTGTGCTACACGGCTTACCGCAAGTATATATGCTGCGGTCCTCAGGCTTATCTTCTTGCCTTTTGCCGTGTAATCGTCCTTTGTCTTCATTACGTCGTTAAACGATTTTGTTATTATCTTGTCAAGGCGCTTATACACATCGTCACTCTCCCAGTAATAGTGCTCCTGATTCTGGACCCATTCGAAGTAAGAGACTATGACTCCTCCAGAATTGACAAGGAAGTCGGGTGCATCGAATATTCCTTTCTCGAAGAGTATCTGATCCGCATCAGGAGTAACAGGTCCGTTTGCAAGCTCCAAGACCATCTTTGCCCTTACCTTATCAGCATTTTCCGCAGTAATCTGGTTCTCTATTGCAGCTGGTATGAGTATATCCGCATCGAGTTCTAGGAGCTGCTGGTTCGTGATTTTTTCGGCCTTTTCATATGAGCTTATCTCCCCTTTTGTTTCCTTGAGATTTACAAGCTGATTATAGTCAAGCCCGTCTTCTGAATAGATCCCTCCGCTTGAATCGCTTATTGCCACCACTTTCGAGTTGAAGAGCTTTGTGGCGAGCTCGAAGGCAAACTTGCCTGCATTCCCGAATCCCTGTATCGCTATCTTTGCTTTTGTTATATCTATGTTCATGCGCTTTGCCGCCTCGCGCATCACATACATGCCTCCCATCGCGGTCGAATCGAACCTTCCCTCGGAGCCCCATACTTCTATCGGCTTTCCGGTTATAACCCCGAATTCATCATATCCTACAATCTTGCTATACTCGTCCATCATCCATGCCATTATCTGCGGATTTGTATATACATCTGGTGCTGGTATGTCTACCTTGGGGCCTATCAGCCTTCCCAAAGCACGTATGTAACCACGTGAAAGGTTCTCAAGTTCTGATTCATTGAGTTCTTTTGGATCGCATATTATCCCGCCCTTTGCTCCGCCATACGGTATGTTTGCCAAGGATGTCTTCCAAGTCATCCATGCGGAGAGTGCCTTTACTGTATCTATGCTCTCACCTGGATGATATCTTATGCCGCCCTTGCCCGGGCCTCTTGCGTCGTTGTAGAGCACCCTGAATCCTGTAAATACCTTTGTGCTTCCGTCACGCATCTTTACAGGTATGTTTAGGGTGGCTATTCGCTTTGGCTCCCTGAGTATGGTGTGGGCATTCTTATCTAGGCCCATTACCTCTGCTGCCTTGTCCAGTTGCTCTTGTGATATCTTGAAAGGATTCAGTTCTTCAGCCATAAAATCACTAAAAATTAAGTCTGGCGGCCAGGTTCATGCACAGTTCATAAATCATTGCATTTGTATCCTCTGCGCTCTTTCTGTTCACTATTGAACTGAGTATGTCTTCGTTTAGCCTGTTTTTTATTATGTAATCCTTGACTCTTTTTGTCTTTGATGAGTAATTTGAATTTAGGTATTTGCTCACCGCAACCTGCACGATGCCAAGGGATTGCGCTATATCAGATTCGCTATATGAATACTTTTTATGCATTACCTCGGCTATTGATGCTCTTACTGCAGGAAGTATTTCACTTGTAATTCTTCTGCATGCTATTGTATCCATATTGGGCGCCGCGCTTGGTAGCATAAGATGATATGAGTTATTTATGCAGCCACAATTTATATAGCTGATGTGTAATATAGTTTACAGGTGTTTTGTTGAGAGGCAAGGAAGCTTTAGTAACATGCGACAATTGCGGGAGGAAGACCCCAAGGAGCAAGGCCGTTGCTGACGAGAGATCCATAAGGTTCGGCGCGGAGCAGAAAGAGGAAGGCGCGCGGTACATGTCAAGAAGGAAGGTCTACTACTGCATAAGCTGTGCGAAGCATAAGGGCATATTCGAGCGTAAAAAGGCGCAGGCGGCCAGGTTCGGAAGCAGATATTGAATAGTGAATTTGCATGGGCTCGCCTGACGATGATATTTTAATATTTAAACTAAGGAACATGGGCAAGGAGAGCGGGAAGAAGGCAGAGGCTCCAAGGCAGCAGACTGCTGCTCCTATTAAGCAAACGACAGTGCAGCAGCAACAGAAGCAGGTGCAGCCTGCGGCTGAACCGGAGCTGCAGGAAAAGGCAGTTAAGGTACAACCTGCAATGCAAGAGGTAAAGGCAGAGCCGAGAAGCGCTGCGCAGCCGGTGCCTAGACCAGAGGTTATCCAGCAGGCAGCCGCAAGACCCAAGAAGGCTCCTGAACCTATACGGCAGCAAAGACCTGCAGAGATTTCACCTTCCAGGAAAGCTATCGCCGAACAGAAGAAGGAGACTGAAGAAAGTTTCAATTCAGTGATAAAGGTTCAGGAGAGCGGCCGCACATCAGCCGAGGCGGAGGCGCCAAAAGTAAATAAGAAAGTTAGCAAGAATGAGAAGGGCGAGATTGCAGCCGCAAAAGGGCTATCATGCGTAAATCATCCTTGGAGGCAGGCATATGCGATATGCAAGTACTGTTCAAGGCCTTTCTGCTATGCGGATCTTATGGAGCATGATGGCAACTTTTACTGTATAGAGGACCTTGACCAGGCGGCAGAAAAGAAGGCGGCGAGAGGCGGCTCTCTTGGGGCATTTGCGATAATTGCCGCGCTCTTGTTTATCATAAATTCAGGTGTGCTGGCGTACTTTGCACCGGGGCAGATATTTTTCGTAGGTGGTAAGCTCCTTGCGGGCCAGTTTTCCATACTTGTAGCAACCCACAGCCAGGCATATTATTTAGAGCTTGCCAATTTTGCTGTCTTCGTTCTTGGTATCATTTCATGCTTTGCGATTCTCAGCAAGAAGAGTGCAGGATTTTTCTTTGGAGCCGTGGTAGCCGCAGTGAGTGCGGTAATAATAAGCTACCAGTACCTTAATGACAGCACGTATTATCTGCTTGGGATGAGCGTAATAGCCTTTATTGAGATAGTAATGCTCACCTTCAGCAGGATGAGCGCAGGCAGAGAGATAGAGGAAGAGGAGCTTAACCCAATGGATATAGATTGGCCGAGGCCTGAAGTCTTCTAGCCGCTGTTTGGCTTGTTAATTCTATATAAAGCGCATTGTATCTAAATCCATTGGCGCCCTTGAATCTACATGCATCATGTTTCCAAGCGTACGTGCAAGATCTTCGCATTTTGACTCCTCGCCGTGCATGGTGAATATCTTTCTTGCGTAGGGTTTTATATGGCTGACAAAGTCCATTATCTGCCTCCTGTCGCTGTGTCCGGAGAATCCATCGACAGTATTTGCCTTTATGTTAACCTTTAGCTGTGCCATCTTTCCGTCTTCGGCTGGAAGCACCATCTCGCTTATCCCGTTCTGGACTCGCCTGCCGAGAGAGTTTACGCTGTTGTAGCCAACAAATATTACCATGTTCTTTTCATCATTGGCCAGGGCCTTGAAATACTCAAGACTTGCACCCCCGTTAAGCATCCCTCCGCTTGCCAGTATTACGGCAGGCCCTTTTTCTATTATGTCACTTCTCTCCCCTTTTGCGACTTCGAACAGCTCGCTCTCAAATGGGGAGTTGTTCGATAGTATGCGCTGTTGCAGGGTCTGCTTCAGATACTCGGGATATGCGGTATGTATGGCGCTTGCCTCGAGTATCATGCCGTCCAGGAATATTGGCGCATTTATTTTGTACTGTGGATTATTGGATAGATAAGTCTCCAGCACGAGGAGTATCTCCTGGCTTCTCCCTACGGCGAAGAGTGGTATGAGCACCTTTCCACCGTTGTCGGTAACGGATTTTATTGCGGTTATTAGATCCAGCTCGGCCTGCTTCCTGTTTACGGTTATGTCTCGAGGCCCTCCGTAGGTGCTCTCTATGAAGAGCGCATCTACACGCGGATATCTTGTCTCGGCCTCATTCAGCAACCTGGTGAATCCGTACTTCATGTCTCCTGTAGATACTATGTTGTATAATCCTTCGCCTATGTGGAGATGCACTGTTGAGCTCCCGAGGATATGTCCCGCGTTGTGGAATGTAAGTTTTATTTCGTCAGTAACGTTGGTAACCTCACCGTAATCCCTTGTTATGACGTGGGTAAGCATTGTGCGTATATCTTTCTCCCCGTACAATGGGCTGCCACCGCTTTTCATTACAAGGCGCGTGTAGTCGTACAAAAGCAGTGCGGCCAGATCCCTTGTAGGCGGAGTGCAGTAAACAGGTCCGGAATATCCGAACTTGAATAGGTATGGAACAAACCCCATGTGGTCCATATGTGCGTGAGTCAGTATAACCGCATCTATCTCGTTTATAGTTATGTTAGTGCTGTCGAGATATGGAAATGCTTTGTTCTCATCGGTATTTGCAGCTGCGCCCTTGATTCCCGGTTCCGGGCTTATTCCGCAGTCTATTATTACTTTGGAGTTTTTCGTCTCTATAAGAAGGCAGCTCCGCCCTACTTCCTTAAATCCGCCTAGTGCCGTAGCCTTTACCCACTCGCTTTTGAGAGGTATGGAATTTATCTTCTTGCCGATGCTCTTCAGGAAATTTTTCCTGAATTCGCTCTCCTTGAAAAGCAGCTGCCGGATTCCGCTTATGGTATCGCTGTTCATTGTCGGTATCCTGAGGACTTTTGGGATCCACCTTGTCTCCCTGACTATCTGCATGAGGGTTGAACCGCCCTTGCCTATCACAAGACCGGGCTTCAGCGCCTCGATATACACCTCGCCGAAATCCGGAGAGAACCTTATTCCGCCCTCCCGTATCCCTGCTTCTTTGGGCACTATCTCTATTATCTTTGCGATTGCTGCCTCTGGATCCATAAGTTCCGAAGCCACAGAGCGCACTATCAGCCTTTTCTTTATTGATGCGGATATGTTCTTTATCACATGCTCATCGCTGTAGATGAACTGTATATTTTTAGCATATA
>JAKBQS010000006.1 GCA_021835105.1 Microcaldota archaeon | reverse complement strand
TAATGCATCTGCTGGAGCCTCCTTATCCTCTCTTCTATTGGAGGATGCGTGGAGAAGAGGCTTGAGAGCGCATGCCTGCTGAGCGGATTGGCAAAGTACATTGACGAAGTCACAGGGTTTGGCTGGTGCGCCGGGGCCTGGTTTGCGCCCTGCTGCCTCTGCTGCATTCTCTGCTTCATAGGTACGTCTTCGTAAGCTTTTATTTTTGTGAGCGCGCTTGCCAATGATTGCGGATCCCTAGTCATCCTGGCTCCGTTTGCATCGGCCATATACTCCCTCCTGCGAGATATCGCAAGCCTTAAGAGTATTGCAACTATTGGAGCTATTATGCTGAGCAGAAGGCCTATAAGCACTATATATCCATTGCCCCCGCGTCCCTCTCCGCCCATCATGCCGAAGAAGAAGGAGTATCTGAGGAATGCCGCAAGAAGTCCAATAACCCCGCCAAATACTATCGCGAGCATCATGAACTGTATGTCGTTGTTGTATATGTGCGATATCTCATGTGCAAGGACACCTTCCAGCTCATCCGTGCTCATCATCGAGAGCAGGCCTGTAGTAACTGCGACTGACGCATGTTTCTTGTTCCTTCCAGTAGCGAAGGCATTTGGGCTAGGATCGTTTATGACATAAATCTGTGGTTGCGGTATCTGTGCTGCTGCAGCAAGCCCCTCGACTATGTTGTAAAGCTGTGGATAGTCCTTCTCGCTTGCAGGCTTCGCGCCAGAGATCTTAAGCACGATCCTGCTTCCAGAATAGTATGCAACAAATGCATAGCCTATAACCAGTATTCCTCCAAGAATCAGACCGAATATCCCGCCTCCAAGGAGCAGGACGAATAAATATATGAACGCAAAGAACAACGCAGAGAATAAGCACATCAGGAGTATCGACTTCATCCTGTTCCTCGCTATCTCGTCAAAGAAGCTGGACACTCTATACACCTCAGTAATATTTACTGTTTGCCGCCCTTCGGCGCACTAGGCGCCTTCTGTGAAGGCTGCGAAGGGTTCAAATCGTCAAAATTAACCTTGATTGCCTGCTTCTCCTCCTCAGGAGCCTGGAAGAAGTCTGCCTTTTTGAAGTGAAACATGTTAGCCACCCACGCTCCAGGGATCTCCTGTATTGAGTTATTGTAAGAAAGGACATAATCGTTGTAAGATGTCCTCACGAAGGCTATCTTATCTTCAGTTGTCTGCAACTCCTGCTGGAGCATCTGGAAATTCTGCGATGCTTTTAAGTCGGGGTAATTCTCTGCGACTGCAAAAATCGACTTAAGTGCCTGTGATATTTGGTTATTGGCCTGGGCCTTGTCCTGTACGGAGCCGGAAACAAGCGAGGACCTCAATCTTGTAACGTCTGTTAGAACCCCGCGTTCATATTTGGCATATCCCTTAACCGTCTCTATCAGGTTGGGTATCAGGTCGTATCTCCTCTTAAGCTGCACATCGATCTGCGCCCAGGCATCCTGCACCCTGTTCCTGTTTACGATAAGGCCGTTGTATATCAGCATAAGCGCAATGCCGAATATTATCAATAGTGCAACTACAACAATAAGTATAAGCCCTAAGACCATGGATGCACCTGAAATCACTACAACTCTGGCATATCAAATATATATAACTATTCTTGATCCAGCCCCCACGTAATATTCGTGCATTAATCTGCGCTTCCTTAACCGCTATTTCTGCGCAGCTATCAATTGCAATATATAAATTTGACGCTGTAAACTATAAGGAAGCAAGGAATTGCATCTGTTCATGCCCCTGTAGCTCAGTGGTAGAGCGTCTGCATGGTAAGCAGAAGGTCGCGAGTCCAATTCTCGTCGGGGGCTTTTTGGCTATTGCGCAACGCTAAAGGAAGCTAAACGCAAAATTCGAATACTTTTTTATCCCTTTCCAAATATATCGTATAACAAGTGATTTGTATGATGTTGATGGTAAGCACGCAGGACCTGCATGAGGCTCAGGAATCGGTGAAGGGAGGCGCGGACATAGTAGACGTCAAGAACCTGAAGGAGATGCTCGTCGGATCAAATTTCCCTCCTGTAATAAAAGAGGTAAGGGCTGCGTTCCCAAAGGAGATACACGTAAGCGTCACTCTCGGAGTAGCGCCTAATCAGGCAGGAACTGTAGCGCTTGCCGTATACGGTGCGGCTGCACTTCAGGCCACATCGGTAAAGGTGGGCTTCGTGCAGAGCGATTACGAGACCGCTCTAAGGATACTTAAAGAGTCGAAGCGCGCCCTGGTCGGATCGGAGACGAAGCTCATAGCCGCAACCTTTGCGGACAGCCATCTCTACAACGGGATAGATCCAAAGCTTGTGGTAAGGCTGGCAAAGGAGAGCGCCAGCGACGGAATACTTATAGATACACTCACAAAAGACGGGAGAAACCTCTTCGACTTCATAGACGAAAAGACGCTGAAGAGCCTCGTAACCGAGGCCAAGGAGGCGGGAATGAGCACTGCATTATCCGGTGCCCTGAAGATATCAAACCTTGATGCCCTTGTACGCATAAATCCGGATATAGTGGGGGTAAGGGGCGCAGTCTGCGCAGGCAATGACAGGGAGCATGGTTCAGTGTCAGCATCTGCAGTAAGGAAGCTCAAGGATGAGATAGACGCAAGAATGAGCGGAAAAATTGACGTATACAAGGAAGAGGAAAAAGAGGTTCAATAAGGGTGTATCCTTGGAGATAGAGATAGACGGCACAAAAAAGAATTGTGCCGGAGTTATCGCTGAGCTTGAAAAGAACATGCGCGAAGCGAAGGAAGACGATACCATAATTGCAATAGTAAAGAGCATTCCGGACAAGATAGACATATACGCATGGGCCGAACGCAAGAGGCACAGGATAGTGGATGATTTCGGCACAGGCCCTGTGTATAAGATAAAAATAATGAAATAAGTGTATGCATGGATTACTCAAAGAATGACGCGAAAGAATGGGCAAGGGAAAACCTGAAAGGCCAGTGGACTACTATGATAACGCCTTTCACTACGGATGATGAACTTGACGAAGAGGGCTTAAGGAGGAACATAGAGCATGTGGTTAAGCTTGGGGTTGCAGGCATGGGATTCTCCTGGAACATGGGCGAATTCTGGAGCCTCACTCCAGATGAGCGCTCAAGGCTTATGGAGATTGTCCCAGAGATGGTGAAAGGAAGAGCCAGGATTGCATTCCAGGTAACAAGCACTTCGCTAAAGGAAGTCATATCTATGTCAAATAAGGCATCCGGCTTAGGATACGACTTCGTGATAATAGCGCCTCCATTCATAATGACAAAGAACGAGGAGCAGGCGATAAGGTTTGTCTCTGCAGCTGCCGAGAAGGCGGAGATAGGCATGGCGTTCTACAACTCCCCGCAGTTCGGCATAGTGATGAGCGCAAGGGGGTTGTCAAGGCTTGCTGAGATAAAGAACCTTATAGCGATAAAGGAGGCGAGCTTCAACATGCAGCTAGGCATAGATACGCATCTTCTTGCTGGAGATAAGGCAGTCGTAAGCGTGCCTGACGAAGAGATATTCTTCTTCGAGGAATACTATGGGATAAAGCAGCAGGTTATGTTCGCCAACACCAGCGACTGGAGATTCGATACCCAAAGCTCAAATAACTACGTGCACTTTATCGACCTCGCAACAAATGGCAAGCTGAAAGAAGCAAAAGAGCTTTATGCAAAGATTAAGCCGATAAAGATGGTCTCAAGGAAGTGGTGGTCAAGGCTAGTGGCAAGGACAGGTGGCGCACTTCCGGTGCAGATGGCAAAGTACTGGGGCGAACTAATGGGGATGTCTGGCGGGCATGTAAGAGCCCCTCTGCTCCAGATGGAGGAGCAGGAGAAACAGGAACTGAAGAAGGATCTTGAGAACCTCGGGCTTGTGCGCAGCTGATTACTCGGTAGCGCAATGGCAAAATCCGTGCATTCCACACACGCAATATCACTGCGATTCAGCTGTACCTGAAGGCTACGTCTATGCGGACATTCACGCTTGAGTTGCCTATGTAAAAAAGCTGCTGCCCTGTTCCATAAGAGGCAGAGTAACCCGCAGCGGCATACAATGGATATGGTTCGTAATATATGCTGCTTATCGCAGTTATGTTCTGCACTTCCAAGGTCGCGTTGCCTGATAGCGCTTCAGCCTGTGACGTAGCGTTTGCAAGCGCATACCTAAGCGCGTCCTTTCTCAGCTGCTCCTGCTGTGCAGGAGAGAGTTCCGCAGTCGCGCTCAGAACGTATGTCCTCCTCAGTGCAGAGAGGGATGCAAGAGCAGCAGATATATTCTGCGAACTCGGCAATGTTATCCTAAGATATTCTAAAGCATCATACAGCGAGGAATTCCTTACCGAATAAACCGAATATGACATGGTCGAGATATCGCTCGAATTCTGGTTCAGGTACTTAAGCACTGTTGCGTTAAGTGCGCTTATTCCGGAACTCAGATTGGCTACAGCGCTCTGCATGCTGTATCCTGTGCCGTTCACCAGTACTTCTATAACGCCCAAGTCTGGATATGCAGAAGCGCTTCCAGTAGAAGTTATCGATATGCTCCTCTGCTGGGTTGCGCCTAACCCGTTCGGATAAAGTATTCCCGTCTCTATTATCGCAAATGCCACAATTATCATGAAGAGTCCCAGAAGCACCATCCCATGCTCTTTTCTCAAGAAGGGCATACAATCATCATATCCACTTATCAACAAGCCCTTTTATCTCTTACTCTAAGAGTAGGTTCCCAAAGCATATAACTGCCTTTTTCCAATGTCCGCGTGACAGCTTCCTAATTCTTGGCATAGCGCATGTACATACACCATGCAATGCGGCAAAACCAGTAACGTTTTTAAGCGTTATACTCCAGATATATCTGGGTATATGCTGATGTTTCCGCTTATTCTGATAATGCTGCAATACAAACCATACTCGAGTCCATATGCTGGATTTTATTACGGAGGCGGCTCAGTCTTTACAGAAGAGCTAGTAACTACGCTTGCAACCATACTGGCAGTACTGGCATTTGCAATGCAGGTGTCTCGCGGGTATTTCCTGCGCGTACTCCGAAAGTTTACCCTCAGGCTAGCTGCAGATGTATGGTGGCTTATCTTCGCACTGCTGCGTGACGCAAGCATCTTCCTTGTGCTCTTTCTTGGAGTCACCCTATTCTGGCCAGGCGCATATCAGGATTATGTAATAGGCATGCCTTTCTCGCTTCTCAGCGTTGACTTCTTTGCGGCTGCCCTTGTACTGATTCTATATAAGGATACCAATGAGGATCAGAAGGCAAATACGCTGCTTACAGGTTTAATAACCGCAGGCACAGCTCTCATGCTCTTCAGCTTTATCTTCATAACTCAGAGCCCACTGCAGCTGGCAGGCCTGAATGTGCCTACCGTCTCGGCCAGCACAGGCAATCCGTGGGGATTCCTCTATACATATTTCAATTCCATAAATTCCCCTACCATCTCAATTTATTCATTCTATGTATGCGTAGTGCTTCTAGCCATAGCAGGAGCTCTGGCAACTAAATGGTCGTTCGAGCAGTGGGCTCCTTACTCTAAAAATAAATCCGCTTCAGGTGCAGGCTGAGGTAAAAACATGTTAGATATAATACCAATTTTGCTGCAGTCTTCATCGACAAACACCACTGCAGTTACAAGCATAATCAACGCTACTATATCAAACCCGCAGAACCTGGCTTCAGGGCTTTATATCTACATAATCGAAACCATAACAGTTGTGCTGAGCCTGCTCATGGTGATAGCCATCTCGCTCCAGGTCGCAAGAGGCTACTTCCTGCGCATACTGCGAAAGTTCACGCTCAGGCTTACAGCTGACTTGTGGTGGATGGTATTCATAATCTTGCGCGACCTAATGGTATTACTCGCCGTGCTCCTTGGCCTTGTGGTCTTTATGCCTGCGATAGATCTGGCGTATCCTGTAGCAGCGCCGTTCGAGCCACTTGGGGTTGTCCTGTATGCGTTTGCCCTAGTTCTGATACTCACCAAGGATACTGATGAGAGCGCTAAGTATGATACCATGATAACAAAACTCCTCGGAGCAGGTACGGGTCTGTATCTTCTTGGGGTTATCACGGTTACCGAGACGCCTCTCTCCCTTGCAGTCCTGCCTTCTACAGTCTCAAAAAGCAGCGGGAATATCTGGGGGTTCTTCTATAATACCTTCAGTTCAACGTCAAATCCTACGTTGTATATGTATTCATTCTACGTAAGCTTCGCGCTACTTGCTATAGCTGGGATCTTGGCGCTGAAATGGTCCCTTAGGCAGAAAGACCGGAAACCTGTGACCACTCCAAAGCCTACCCTAAATCCCGCGCCTTCACCATCGCCTGCACCAGCAGCTTCTTCTCCTTCACCTGCAGCGTTGCAGCAACAGCCATCAAAGCCTTCAGATGCGCAAGGAGCAGATACATCCAAAAAGATATGATGATATGCCGTTCAAATTCACATTCAACAAGGATGTATGCATACAGTGCGGAATATGCGGAGACGTATGCCCGGTAAATACGCTGGATTTCACAAGGGCCAGGCATAAGAATGTCGAAGATACGCCGACAAAGGTGGAGGATTCCAGCGATATGACAGAATACCCTATACAAGTTAACAAATGCATAGGATGCATGATATGCCCTGAAGAGTGCCCTGTCTCATGCATAGACATATTGGAAGTGGATAAGGAGCCTAAATACTATCCTGTGCAGGGTCCGATGAAGACAAAGGAACCAGCTCCAGACGCCTTCCCTCTATCAGAATTCACAAAGATAAGGCCTACAAAGCAAAAGGCAAAGGACCAATGGGGGAGCGCATATACATACAGGCCCAGAAGGAGAAAGCATCAGACTCAAGCATGGGAGGACATGCAGTAACATAAGGTGTTATGCGTGGCTGGAGTTCACAAGCATATAACTTTCGACATAGACCTGTACGAGATAGACATGGAAGATGGGTGGAGGCTCAGCCATCTGAATTCGCTTCAGAATGTGGTTGCCTCACTGGATTATCCAGGCCCTGCTGGAGTTCTCGAAGCCATAACAATATACGACGTCAGCCTTGAAAACGGCGTAGCTGTGGTACAGTATAATGAAGAATCAAGAAAGATGCATATAGTTTATCTAAAGGGAAGAGGCGGCCTGATAGAGACTCCGATAGAGATAGGCGGATACTATCAGCGCATGAATAAGGAAAACGTCCTGCAGCAGCTCTCGCCTATGCTTGAGAAGAAGGAGAATCCGCAGCTCTTCGTTATCAGCACGGCAACTTACTACGATGGTAGCATACAGGCTAAGCTAATGCTTATGGATGCATCCCTGCACCTCTTCAGCTAGTCTGCTTTGCATGGGAGCTAATGGAATTACAGACGCAATACACTACTGCTATTGAGCCAGATTCTGTTTGCATGTACGGTGCAAGAAGCCCAAGTAGCCTATACATGTATCACAATGCCATTTCTGATTCCTATAGAAGAGGCAGTTCCGCCTCTCAATTCTATTACATAGCGGGATCTCTTTCCCGGCGAATAAGACTTGCAGTTGAACATGCCCTTGCAAGGCTTTGCCATCTTTTCGATTCCTATAACCATTCCCTCTGAGTCAAGCCAGATTATATCTATCGGGAACTTCATGTTTGCCATCCATATGCCATTTATCCCGTCTCTCCTGAATGAGAAAAGCATACCATCCAGCCTTCCAATGGATTCGCGATGCATAAGCCCAAGCATCTGTTTTGCAAAAGTGTCTGCCACATCGAGAGAGAAGACCCTGCCGCATATCCTCACTTTACGCTTCCTGAAAGTAATGAACCGGAAGAGGATACGGGAGATGCACATAAGTTCTCCCTATCTTGTAATCGTCATTGACTTCTCGCGCATAAACTGCTCAAGGTAATACCTGCTCCCTGTGCCCTTTCCAGTTAACCCACTGCCCTTCCATCCCACAAAGGTCTGCAATCCTACTATTGCTCCTGTCGTTGCGCTCTGCACCCTATTCGCATATACTACGCCCGCCTCGATCCTCCGCATGAACTCCCTTATCTCGGAAGGCTTTCTGCTGTATATCCCTGCCGTCAATCCGTACTCGGTTGAATTGGACATGGCTATTGCATTGTCAAAATTCTTATAAGTGGCAACAACAAGGAAAGGTGCAAAGAGCTCCTCCCTGAAAAGCCAATTAGACGAATCAACTTCTGCTATAGCTGGCTCTACGTAAATGCCTCCCTCCGAATTCTTTACTGTCCTTCCCCCAAATACAATCCTGCCCGATCTCTCCGCCTCAGAGACTGCCTTGTTGTACCTCTCCAGTGCAGCTGCGCTTATAAGCGGTCCTACGTAATTCTCCTTCATAAGAGGGTTGCCTATCCTAAACCCTCTTACTTTCTCGACCAGCTTGCTCAGGAAGATCTCCTTCACCGAGTCGTGCACATATACCCTTGAGCATGCGCTGCACTTCTGCCCGCAGTATCCGAAAGCAGCAGAAGCAATGCCTGAGACTGCGGCATCTATATCCGCATATTTAGATACAACTGCAGGGTTCTTCCCGCCCATCTCCACGACAAATACTTTCTGCTGTCCTAAAGAATAGGATTTTGCTATCATGCCAAGCCCTGTCTTTCTTGACCCGGTAAATACTATGCCGCTTACCTTTGGGCTTAGGACCATCTCATCGCCAACTTCAGATCCAGGCCCTGTTATGTAATTAAAGACGCCATCCGGAAGGCCCGCATCTCTGAAGACCTTATAAAGTTCAAGTCCTGTCAGCATGGTCATATTGTCTGTCGAGGAGGGCTTGAACACTACTGTGTTTCCTGTTATCAATGCGCCGGTGCTCATCCCTGTAGATATTGAGACTGGGAAGTTGAATGGGGCTATTATCCCAAATACCCCATAAGGCTCCATCGATATAGTAACCTTCTCTTCGTTACCAGGAGCACCCTGAAAGCCTGCCTTCACCCCCGAACTGCTCCCTGCAAGCTTCGTCCGCCTTTCATATCCTTTGTTTCTTTCCAGCTCAATTGCATAGTAATTAAGGAAATCTATTGCCTCATCTACTTCTCCTACTGATTCGTATCTGGTCTTGCCGTTCTCTATGCTCATTATTGCCGATATCTCGAACTTCCTCTTTCTGAATACCTCTGCCGCCTTCCTAAATATAGCTGCCCTCTCCCTGTATCCTACTTCCTTCCACGATTTAAAGGCCTCCTCTGCTGCATCTATCGCCTTCCTAGCTTCCTCCCTGCCGGCTTTCTGGAATGTTCCTATCACCGATCCGTCTATGGGGGAGTGTTCCGTTATGGTTCCCTGGCACTTGATCTCCCTGCCACCTACGTATATAGGGTGCACTTTGCCTAAGGCCTCTTTCCTTACTTTCTCAACTGCGCTATCAAAGAGCCTGTCAAACTCGCTCTCGTTCCCTTTTTCTACAAATTTCCTATAAGTAAACTCGTTCTCAAATCTCATCAAACCTACCCCTTAAAGAAGCAACAATCAGATAGGCACAGGAAAGTATTTATTGCTTTACAGGCGAAATTATAGATTATGGCGCCAGTTGAGCTTCAGCTTACAAAAGAGATAGATCCAAGGAATTTCGATATAGTAAGCTTTGCCAGCGAATCCTCATGGAAGGATGTGCTCATAAGCCTGATAGATCAGAATAAGCTTGATCCATGGGACATAGACCTATCTATCCTTGTCGAGAAGTATGTGGAGACTGTAAGGAGCATGAAAGTCCTCGACCTCAGGATTCCTGCAAACATAATACTTGCCGCCGCTACACTGCTGCGCATGAAGAGCGATCTGCTCAAGTATGAGGATCCTTTTACAGCTCCAGCCGAAGAGGCAGACGAGATGGCAGAGAGGCCTGTGCTGGAAAGCGGGCAGCTTGTGCTGAGAACAAGAGTTCCCCCAAGGAGGCGAATAACCCTGAACGAACTGCTCTCAGCATTAGAAGAGGCAATAAGCATAAAATCTGCAAATGAGACAAAGGCGGCAAAGATGCCTATAGATTTCCCGATACACATAAATCCCGTAGACATAGAAGCCACCCTGGAGAATGCATACTCGTGCATTGCCGCTGCCGCAGGTTCATCTGGCAAGGCCACTCTTACAGAGGTTCTACGTTCCGGAAAATTCGAGGATGTCCTCCTGGGATTATTCATACCAATGCTCTACCTCGAGCACAAGAAGCGCATCTCTACCATGCAGGAGACATTCTTCGGGGAAGTAATAATATTCGTAAGCTAGGTCTTGGTGATGACAGATATAGACTACAAGAAGCTTCTCGAGGCTGCGTTATTCATGGCACCAAAGGCCATGGGGCTGGATGACCTCTCAAGGTCAACAGGGATAGCATCAAAGGGCAAGCTTAAGGAGATGCTCTCAGATCTTATATCACAATACGATTCAGCAGAGACATCGCTTAGGATAATAGAGGTAAGCGGAAAGTACATGTTCGGGATAAAGAGCCCATATGCTGAGATGGTGAAGGATCTTGCCGTGGGACCAGATATAAGCAGAGGCGGTCTCAGGCTCCTCGCATACATAAGCAAGAATGATGGAATAATGCAGAGCCAGCTTGTCAAGGCGTTCGGGCAGTCGACATATATTTACATACAGGAACTTCAGGAGAAGGAGTTCATAGAAGCAAAGAAGCAGGGGAGGAGCAGGAAGATAACACTGACTCCAAAGTTCAGCGAGTACTTCGAAGTGACTAATAAGTAGGATGTTCCTCCACTATGCCCTGCGAATGGTTTAGGTAGAGCGCAGCCACAAAGATGAACGACGAAAGCCTGTTCATATATGTCCTCATCTCGCTGCTTACGGAGTATTTCTTAGGTATAGCCTCTATTCTCCTCTCTGCCCGCCTCGCTACAGATCTGGCTATATGGAGGTATAAGGCAGCTTCAGAGCCTGAAGGTATTACGAACTGTCTAAGCTCTGGCGTCTTCTCCCCAAGCAGTCGTATCCCATTCTCAAGCCTCTCTATGGATTCGAGCTTTATCTCAAAGCCCTTTACCAGAGGGGTATTAAGGGAGGCTAGATTCGCCCCTATAACAAAAAGGTCATTCTGTATATACTTAAGTATACCAGATACTATCTGGTCATTCACATATATGCGGGAGAGCCCTATAAAGCTGTTGAGCTCATCAACCTCGCCTATTGCCTCTATTATCTTATCGTTCTTCCTGACTCTCCCCTTTCCGAGCAGTCCTGTAGTTCCAGAGTCCCCTTTGCCTGTGTAATATACGCTTGCCATCCTTCCTACCGTCAGCCAGTTATACTGCCTATCTCTACATACCTTGCCGGCAACCCGCTGGAGGTAGTGCACCCGTTGCCCACATAAAGAATTCCGGAATTGGAATAACAGGCCCAGATAGTGCCGCTAAGTGCGTTCGGATAAGCTCCATTAGTCTTCTGTATCGTTATCCTCACAGTTGCATTGTCGCCGCTCTGGAGGCTCGTGCCAACGTTGCTCGAAGACGCATAGTCTGCAGTATAATAGGTAATTCCCTGTGGCGTCCCGCTCACTATCTTTGTTCCTGTAGGCGCAAAAGCTACTCCATAGCCGCTCCATTCCTGGCCCGTATCCTGCGAGATTGTCACCCAGAGATAAGCCTTGCTAGTTGAATTTGTGTACGTGGAATTGCTGCACGACAATGACGAATTGGTAGATGCACAGTTCTCATAGGTGCAGCTGTATCCTGGCACCGCGCTGCATGAAGGCGCCTTTGCCACTGTAGTTGTATTATAGGAAACATTCTTTGTAGATGTAGTAAGCAGAGTAGTTGCCGTGTTGTTCCGCGGTATAGTAACCTGTGAGCTTCCCACCTGTGTGCCGTAAGCTTTTCCGTAGAAGATAAATATCCCGATGAGGGCAGCTATAACGATAAGTATACCGACAGTATACATGGCTTTTGCCATTCATTCACCAAAAAATCATTTATCGTTAGGCAGTTATAAATTAATAAAGCATTCACTATAATACACAAACATACGATCAGAGGGCTCGTAGTCGAGTGGTAAGACGTCTCTTTCACAGAGAGAAGACCCGGAGTCCGATTCTCCGCGGGCCCATTTCCAGCGTACAGGGCAGCTGAAAATGCACAATGCCTATTCTCTTCTCATGGATTTCAGCTGCGCCTTCCATCTGTGCGCTGTTAATCCAAGTTCTGCGCGCATGACCTTCCTGCGCTCGTCGCTTGCTGACGCCCATTCGTCTATAAGACGCAGCCCTTCCGCGGTACCTTTCAAGGATATATAGCTGTCAAATTCTGTAAAAAATTTATTATAGTAAGCGCCGTCAACTACACTCTGCAGAATCATAAAACTTGCGCTTCGAGCCTCTCCAATTCCTTGTGATGCCGCAGGACTGTAATCATCAAAATAAGAATCAACAAAAAGCCTAAGCGGAATCTCGTATCTTCCCCCTTTGCATAAGGCATTCAGTATAGCTCTCTCTTCGCTATACACTCCTACGGTTAGCTTGTGCGCCAGATTCTCAGATGTTATGTAAAGCATTCCATTTGCATGCCTGTGCAGCGATTTGCTAATGTCATGGAACGAGTTTTCGCCTTCGATAGTGGAAAATGGAAGATGGTTATTAAGCAGGAGCCCCTGAACCAATCTCTCGAAATCCTCACTTCTTCCAGCTGTAGAAAAAATTACATCAAGTGCTATATTCTCAGTTATTGCCTCGTCAAGCCAAGAAAATCTTTCCGGCTTGAAGAAGGTGGCCCCAAGCTTCACCGTTTTCATATATCCTACATTCTCAACTCTGCCATTTTCGGTGACATACACCTTCTGGCTCCACAGTGCACCGCTTACTGCATGCGCAAGCTCATGGAACACCGTTGCGATGCTGAGAGGCCTTATAAACGATGTGTCAAGAATCTGTATGGTTAAGGACTCATATTCAAACAAGCCTATCCTATCAAAACGCTCTTCCCAGTCAAGCGTCAACGGGTCAATTAAAACTACTCTCTTCCCATGCACCATCTTCTCCAGAGCACCAAAATCAACCTTTCTTAATACTCCATTAATTTTTAGGTATTCTGCCAATCCGTCCTTGAAAGACGCAAAGAATAATGGCATAGCATCCTTGAGAGCGCGGTCTTTTGCGGCAAATAATTCATTGTAATGCTCAAGATCTCTTCTGTAGGACTCCATGTCATTTGGGTCCCTTGCTAGAGATGGAAAATGCTCTCTGATAAAATTGCCGATAGATCTGCCATTTATCCTATCCCTTACATAATGCTCAAGAAGCATGCTTCTCGATAACTCTAATATGCCATCATGGGTTGCAACTTCGGGCTCCTTACCGCATATGCTTTTTATGGCAGCTCCTATTGCACGCTTCTCGGAGTCTGATTCCAAATTATCTGCCATCATCGCATAATCAAGCAGCAAACTTCCAAATGCTTCGGGCTGAGGAGGGTACTTGATACTCCTGCTTACTATCGACCTCCTTCCATCTGGCCCATTATATATTGCCGTCTTGAAAGTACCATGCATTTAAGCACAATCAATACTTATTTTTACGGTATAAAAACTAAGTGGAAAAAGATAATCTGTTTGTAACAATTCAGTATTATGTCAAGGCTAAAAAAGCTTAAATAAGTTATGAATTCTGTATTTTCTGACTGTGCAACATTATTATACTTACTATTCGAATCTGTGGATAACTGTGGTAATCCTATGCTATTAAACAAGAAACAAAGATTAGAGTCAATCGTAGATGCAAACCAGCTCAATCCGGAGCTTCTATCAAGGCTGTTCTCCGATGCAGACAAGATAAGATCTACCGAAATGCGCAGGCCAAAGAAAAACAGGAAGCTTCTTGAAGGGAAGGTTATGGCTACTTTGTTCTATGAGCCCAGCACAAGGACACGCTTTAGCTTCGAATCTGCAATGATTAAGCTTGGTGGTTCTGTCATCTCATCAGAGAATGCAGGCGAGTTCTCATCTGCGGCAAAAGGGGAGAAGCTTGAAGATACTATAAGAGTGGTCTCTTCATATGCCGATTGCATAGTAATAAGGCACCGGGAAGATGGCGCAGCCGCAACAGCCGCGCGGGTAAGCACCGTGCCAGTAATAAATGGAGGTGACGGAAAAAGTCAGCACCCAACTCAGGCAATGCTTGATATGTACACAATAAAGACCGAACTCGGCAGGCTTGACAACTTCAGGATAGCGATGGTGGGCGATCTTGCATACGGAAGGACCGTAAAATCCCTGGCGATGCTATTAGCGCAGAGGAAAGGGATAGAATTGCTTCTTGTAGCGCCAGAGAGCCTGAGGATGGATAGCGGCACGGTCTCCACCTTGCGGTCTGGATCAGTAAAGGTGGTTGAGAATGCAGATTTCGAGAAAGCACTAGCGGAATCGGATATAATATACATGACGAGATTGCAGAAGGAGAGAATGAGAGAAGATGAATATGTGGCTTCAAAGTCACTTTATATTATCGATGAGAAACGCCTAAGCCTTGTACGCGCCAGCGCAAGGGTAATGCATCCCCTGCCGCATGTCGAAGAGATAGACCTTCCGATAGACGTGGAAAAAAATGATAAAAGGGTCGCGTACTTCAGGCAGGCTGAGAATGGGCTTTACGTGCGCATGGCACTTCTAAAGGAACTGCTTAGGAAATGAAGAAGTCAGCACTCCAAGCTGAGAGGTAGATGATCCGATACGACATCTGGCATTGCCGCAAAGTTTTTTACATTTATATCATAGGATACGAATATATAATCCGCATATTGTTGCGGGAATTCGTAGTACGGTGTTCTCGTCGATTTAATCCTGTAATCCTTTACCAGGTTTCTCATCGGTATGCTCTCAAGAATTCTTATGCTCTCCGTATTTGGATGGAGATTCAAGTCTCCGCAGAGTATGCGTTTTCCGCCTACTCTCTCTATCATGGATTTTAGGTTGACAGACTGCTCAATCGTCTCCCTAGTATCATTCTTCTCCATGTTTATGAATATTCCGTGCGTTGTCCATATGTTGTATTCTTCATTGCGCATACTTATTCTGGAATATAAGACATTTATCCCGAGAGTAGACCACTTATTATCGACCATGGAGTTTTTCTTACCATAAGCATACTCTTCTTTCCTCTCCTCTATCTCCCATCTCTTATTTACAAACATCGCAAGCCCGCGTTCATTGGGATGGGGCAATGCGCTGTAACCTTCAAAATCATTACCTAAGATGCTGCGTATTCTCTCAAAAGAGTCTTCCGTGCCATCCTTGAAAACCGCACTCTTAACTCCCGGCCTGTTGTCAAGCACTTCCTGAAAGCAGAAAACATCCGCATTATCCTTGTTTTGCTCTATAAAATGCCCTAGCTTATCAAAAAGCTTGCCGCACCATATGTTCAAGGTTATGAGCTTCACTAAAACATCCCAGGTAATTATATCTCGTCTATCGCCTTCCTTATTGCTTCTACGAGGCGCGCATCGCCATGGCACATAGTTGCCAGCACCGTATCGAGCTCCTCCGATCTCTCAAGAGCCCCAAGGGCCTTAAGCCTCCTTATATCCGCAGTATCCTGCTTTCCATTGGAGTCTCTGTACAACATTAGCTTGTAGAAGGCTATGAATCCAGGATGGGCAACTTTTATCTCCCCGTTTATCAAAGGATGCCTGTACGTCTTTGCCTGGGCCAGAAGCGTCTCGGCAAGCGGGTATCTATACTCGGCAGAAGGGGCAAATCTGTGGTCTTTTGGATATTCCTGTGATAATTCGGTGATTATATCTACATCAAGCCCATTAGTTGCATTAGTGCTAAGCGTAGGCCCTTTAAGCAAGTGTCCATAGTGCATGACAGGTTCCTTATTCACTGTTGCAGGATAGGAAAACGCGCCCTTTATCGAATCCAGTATGAGGCCATTGCTTACGGTATTATCTATTACTACATCAAGGTCTGTAGGATTCCTATCTATGCGCTCTGGTTTTGAGCTGCCGTAATTGCTCAGCTGGTAAAGGAATACGCCGCCACCTGCAATAACCATCCAGGAAGATCTCTTAAGCCCTTTGGAATCAAGCACTTCTGCTATCTCATTTATGCCTTCTATGAATTTTTGCTGCTCTTTGGAGAGAGTTAATCTGCCTCCCCTGAGCATGCCCGTCAAATCTTTAGGCTCATGTCCAGCTACACGGCCATTCTGAGTAAGAGCATTCAAACTAGGCTTGTAGGATTCCATATAATATATTACCAATTAATATTTAAATATTTCATCAGCGCGAGCAAAACCGCAAACAGCGTCCCGGAAGCATCTCATCTATCTTGCAATTCCTCGCCGTGCGCTTCCTGCCGCGTTAACTCCTCCTTCTAGTTTTTGCAGATATATAGGACAATGCAGCCAGCATACTGCCTCCCTCCAGCATCCTAGGTTCGGAAAGTAGTCTGGCAACAGGTACAACCTTCCTTATTATCCGCCCCTCAAACTCATCTGGGTTTTTCCTCTTCTCATGGAATCTAACCCCATAAGCAAAGACCACGCTGAACCTGTCCCTGCTCCTGGTAGGATTTGCATAAACTCTTCCAACCACCTCAAGCTTCTGCGCAGTCGCAGAGAGCTCTTCCTCAAGTTCCCTTCGTGCCGCATCTACAGCACTCTCCCCATCCTCAACAAATCCGGCAGGGAACCCTGCAATGTACTTCTCTACGCCGTGCCTGTACTGCTTTATAATAACTACGTCGTCTTTTGATAAAAACGGCACTATTATTACGGCATCCATGGACGAGGTTACTATATACTCGTAAACCCTGCCTGAAGGTATCCTGATCCTATCCTTGTATACCACAAGCCACTTGTTTCTGAATGCCACCTTCCTTCCTACTCTGACGTGGTCTCTCATAATATTATGCCGCATGCCAAAAAATATATCCCTTTGCCACATCCAGATAGCTTCCTATGCTATATTTCACCCTGGGGTTTCATTTAACGCGGAAATTCTACAAGGGTTTGGCTACCTCATTATCGATATGCGCATATACTCTGCGTGGAATCTCCTTGCGGATATGTGTAAGCCTGTTCCTTTGATATCGTCCCTTACCTTTTCCGCAGATGACATATGCTTGCTTGCAAGCACCTTCGAGAGCAAAGACGCTTTATCAAGGTTATACTCATATATCCTAATTTCTCCAGAGCTCTTGAGAAACATGGAAAGATAAAGGAGCGAGTCGGCTTTCCGTGCCCAATGGTGGTAAGAGAGCGAGCTGAAAATAATGCCGAATTTCCTCTTGAACGGCACATATCTGCTTGATCCGCGGCTCACAATGACATTAGCGAATGCTGAATTCTTTCTGCGCGCAATAGTTACCATGTCAATTGACGGATCAGCGCAGTATATCTTAGAATCAGTTTTGCCTGCAATAAGGCTTGGTATAACCCCGGTGCCTGTTCCGACATCCAGGAAGCTATCCGCGCCTGAATCAAGAAGGTCTTTTGCTACAAACCTGTAGTAATCCATGCCAAATGGCGTGAAGGCTCTATACAGGCGCGAGAGAACAGGTCCGAATCTCTCTTCTCCTTTAAGGTAAAATTTTTCCGCAGCAGGCACTTCAATCAACGTTATTTGTTCTATTCCGTCTTGCCCTGGCCTTTATCGCGCTTATTGCCATAGATGCCCCTGCCACTGCAACCCACGACCCTACAAGCGCAGCCTCACTCATCTCAAAGACGGCGGAGAAGGCCATGCCAGTGAGCTTATAACCGAAAATTGCAAGCCCGCTCAATACGGATATTGCAGTGCTTCCCACGCCTAATATCCTCTCCTTCTCCGACTTAATCTCGCGTATGCCGGCAAGCAGTATCCCTGCAGGTAGCATAAGAAAGTAGCCTCTGGAGACATACGGATGAAGCCATGCAAGGCTTCCATATGTGACGCCAACCATGGAGAGGCACGCGCCTCCTGCGGCAATAACCGCAGCGCCGGCCTTGCCTAGCGCAGTGCGTGATCTTTTGTATACACCGTAAGCGAATACCGAAGTGAGCGCTCCTGAAGCCACAAGCCCGCTGCTTAATATAAGCCCATACTTTGTGCCAAGCATATCGCTTATCACGTTATTTGTCCAAGAGAAGTTCTTTGTAAGCTCGGCTGCGGCTATAGCTGATCCCAGACCTATAAGCGGTGCAGCTGCACCAGCTACGCCTGCTATCACGTTCAGCTTCTTTCCTTCTGCAGAATCCTTTCTGTCTCCACTCTCCTCCCTTTTAATCGACTTAAGTTCTGATGCTCCACCGATATGCCTCTCAATGGCCTTGACCTCGGCTGTTCCTCTGTCCTTGATTTTGGCATTCTTGATTCCCAACACTATCCCACCTTAAACCTGCTAGCCCTTCTTTGCGCTTATGCTATGCGCGCGCGAAGCAATCTTCCTTATCTCGCTAATGAGCTCCTCCTCATTATTAAACATCTTGTTGACAAAGTAAGGAGTGAAGGGGCTGTATTTCTCAAATGGGAAATATAGCAGGACCCTCTTCCCTGTGCTGTGCGCATGCATCCTCTCACTATCCACGCCGCTGGAATAAACAAGGCTTGCAAGGTGTATGACTACAAGGTCTGATTGGTCTATGAGCCTGTAATCTCTCCTAACAGTCTGGTTGAAGGCAATCTCCTTTATCCTGGAGTCCTTATAATATTCTCCGTAATAACTCAGGTCAACGCTGCGCGGGTCAAACACTATCGCCATCTCCCTAAGCTTCGATATGAATCTATCGAGCCTCTTATAGCTGGTGTCCCTGTGCTCCATAGAAAAGCTTGCATATATCTTCAACATATTCGGGTTGTACATTAGGTTGTATATAGTGGCTGGATCTTCGTCTATCCCGACAAGGTAATTTGACTTTCCAAGCGTGCGGCTTATAAGGTCCATGGTGTATATCTCCAGTTCCGACCATACCGATATCTCGTATATGTCTATCTCCTTGTCAATCCATTCCTTGTCCTTGAGTATGGTGTCCTTAAGCTGTGCAGGCGTAGATATTACAGTCACGAATAGATCGGGCTTCAAGTCAGAGAAGTCCCGCACATCCATCAGGCTTATAGGCCCGTTCTTCCACCAGAAAGCCGTATGCCCATCTATTATGAAATCGGTGCCCTTCTCTGCGTTTATTACATCGCTTATCCTATGCATCGCATTTTCCTTAAGCACCTTTATCACTTGGGGATCAAGGTTTGGTATAGTTGATGGCGTTATGTTCATGCTCAAAGGCTTTGCGCACTCCACCATCTTATCTACAAAGTTTATTATCCTGACTCTCTTGCCATTGGCCTTCGCCATCTTCGCAACCTTCTCCTCAAGCTTTCCCCTGTTTGAGCCTGCCGTGGAAGAACTGAACACTATCATCGCAAATCACCCGAACAACTGTTAAATATCGCTCTAGCGCTGCTGGTCCCTATCCTGAATTCACTAGGCAGAAGTCTTCTCCTTGCAGCCTCGCACATTCTCATTGCATCCTCATAGCTCTTTACGCCTCCAGAGGCCTTTATCCCTATACTGCTCCTGCCTGCTTCATCTGCTATTTTTGACATAAGGGAGATATTCTCCGGAACAGCTCCGGTAGATGCATTTCCTAAAGATATTGCGTACTCCTTCTCTGCAAATCCTGTGCTGGTCTTTATAAAGTCAGCGCCAGAATCGCATACGCATCTGTACACCCTCTCTTTTTCAGGTTTGGTGAGGTAAGCATCCTCAGTTATAACTTTTATCTTCTTGCCGTTTGCGTGCACTGCTCCTACAACGGCCTTGAGGTCCTGCAGAACTGCTGCAAAATCAGCGCTTTTTACCAGTGGAAGGTTGACAACTATGTCTATCTCATCGGCATCTTCCGAATAATGGCTCGACATGCGCTCCCTGGCTTCAGTATCGGATCCGCCAAACGGGAAATCTGCCACTACGCACGCGTGGAGCTCCGCCCCGTTATCCTTTATGATGCGTTTGGCATTTGCCAGCTGGGAAGGAAGTATGCAAACGCTGTAAGCGGATAGCTCTATTGCCTCTTCTATCAGTGCCTTTACATGCTCGTAAGTGGCATAAGGTTTAAGCAACGTGCTGTCTGTTACCCCCATCACTTCCCTTGCTTTGGCGTATTGCATTTGCTCAGCAGCCATATAATATCTGGAAGGAAAAATATATAATCCATTGAGTGCGTAGCTCTCTCACGCGCCTATGAACTTCTCCCTGTCGAATAGCCTTATGCTAAGTGCAAGTACAATGAGGCTTGAGGCTATGAGCGCTATCAGAAGGTACAGGAAGAAGGTAAAATCAAGCGTAGCAACATTGAATACCGATACAAATGGTATAACAAGAATTGGTAGCACAAGCAGGGCGCTTATCTGCTGCGCCTCCTTTATGCCCTTCACCCTTGCAGAGACAAGGACCACAAGGCCTATCGTTGTCAGGGCAAGGAATGGGGAATCGAGTATCATCATATACCAGCTTGTATTTGGAAATACTACCTGCCCGTAGTTCACTGCTGAGAAGTAATTTGAGACGGCAGCGTAGACTATGAATACTGCAATGGTAAGCAATACCGCAGGTATCAGCGAAGCTAGCATCTTCCCAAGCAGAAGGTCCATATCCGATGCAGGCGTGGTTAGAAGCGATTCCGCAGTCTTCCGCTCCTTCTCCCCTGCAAAGCTGTCTGCGGCTATTACCGATGCTGTTATTATGGGCATGGTCATGAATATTGGTCCCAGTATGCTTACGGAGAAGAACTGGACAAAGAGGAACTTGCTGGAGCCGTACGCTGCAGCAGCGCCTGCAGCGGCTACGCCTATTATTCTCTGCACTATCTCTGGACCCGCATACTTCGAAACATAAATTGTGAAAACTGGCAACGTAAGTGCAAAAAAGAGCGGTATGCCTATCATTGGGCCGTATATGGCCAAGCTGGCAAAAGCCTCTTTGAGGTCCTTCACAGCAACTGCATATACCTTACTTGCATCCACCATTGCACCACCTTACTTTACCTCTAGCAGGGCTTTTTTGAGGTAATCAACGCCTATGACCTTTCCGCCTTTGGAGATAACCAGTTCTGTTATACCAGGTATATCATGCAAACCTACTCCGCTAACAGTGATTATATTCCTCCGCCCTCCCATCCTGAAGCCTCTCCCAAGCTCTTCGGATAACGCGCTGATTAGCTTGCTGCTGGGAGGCGTAAGAAGCTCTATCTCAAGTTCCACATTCCCCAACCTCATCACTATCTCCTCTCTGCTCCCAAAGTACTTCAGCCTGCCAGAACTCATAACTGCAAACCTTGTCCCAATGGAATTTATCTCCTCAAGCCTCTGCGTCGCATATATTATCGCCACGCCTTCCGATGACTTTTCCGAAAGCAGGTTCTGTATCGCAAAAGACGAATCCGCATCGAGGAATGCCGTAGGCTCATCCAGGAAGAGCACTTCTGGCGTGTTAATCAGGGCCCTGCATATCGCCACCTTCTGTTTCGTGCCCCTGCTAAGCTGCGAAACCTTCCTGTTTAGATACTCTGTAGCACTTAGCTTTGCAAGCAGCTCCATATACGCCTCCTCTGCTCTTCCAGCCTCTATCCCGTACATTCTCGAAAAGAATCTAAGGTTATCCTTTACTGTAAGGTTGTCGTACAAAGCGTAGTTCTCTCCAAGAAAAGATATCCTGCGAAGCACATCTGGATTGTGGGCATATGCATCCTTTCCAAGTACCTCTATTCTCCCTCTACTGGGCCTGTACAGCCCTGCAGCCGTTTTCAGGAGCGTACTCTTCCCTGCACCATTTGAACCAATAAGCACAAGAAGGTCCTTCCTCTCAAGCCCAAAGTTTATATCCTTTAATGCTTCAACGCTGCCGAATCTCTTGGAGAGATTCTTTGCACGGACAGCATAATTGTCTTTAGCCATTGCATCCATTAGAAATAATACCTGAACTTATTAATATTCAAGCATCCGCGCATAAAAATACACAATTGGCCCTCTGTCATAAGCTATCAGAAAAAGACCACATAAAGGCTAAAATGCAAAGATACAAAAAGCCGAACCATTCTTTTATCAGTCTCTGCCTCTCCTGACTTCCTCAAGTATTATCCTCTTGAGCTCCTCTGGCTTAAGGCGCGCATCAAGTATAATCCATCCTGATTCCAAAGCTTTCCTGTCCCTGTCTGGCAGGACCCTGTTAATCAAGGTCTCCCTCTGTGCCTTCCCTCCTGTAAATGCCGTCCCTGTACGCTGCCTCTCCGGGCTCTTCAGCCTCTCTTCTACATGCTCAGGATCAAGCCTAAGATAAAAGACCCTGCTAAAAAGGTGTGCAACCTGGTCTACGTTTGGCGCGTCTGCAAAAAAACGGAATTCAGGGTTCAGGATAAGAAGCTGCTGCAGTATGTCTGGCTTGAAGTGAGGAAGGAAGCTTACGGTATCTATCTCCTCCTTGCTAGGTTCCCGTGGCTTCCCTTTAGAATCAGTCATCAGCTTTCCATCAAGATGGTAAAACCTGCATAATCCTTTGATACTGTCGCTGTCTATGGCCTCGATTCCACTCCGGTTAAATTCCTCGCAGAGCGTGCTCTTTCCAACTCCTGGCGGGCCTGTTACCAAAAACTGTTCCTTTCTTACCAGGCAAAGAAAGACAGCGCCAGAGCCTTCGCTCCTGGTCAATTTTTTGGGCACCATAAATGGTCTAATTACCAAATCATTACCTGCATATTTATTAGTATCCTAATAAACGGCCTAGCCTGAAAACCCTACTTACCAATTCTTATATCATATGCTGCAAACATATTTTACTGGTTGAAGCAGATGATAACAACAGTTATCTTTGATGTGGGTGGCGTGCAGATTACAGGACTGCGCGGAGTCGAAGACTCCATCACTTCAAAGCTCAACCTGAAGAGGGATGAGGCATCCTCTAATCTTGAGGGAAAGCATCTTGACGACTTCTGCAACGGTCGCATATCAGAAGAAGAATACCTCATAGCCGTAATAAGGGAATCCGGCTGGAACATAAGCCCGGAGGAGCTCAAGCAGGGCATACGCGAAAATTTCAGGGAAATAGAAGGCACAAGGGGAGTAGTGGGCGACTTAAAAGCAAGCGGATTCAAATTGGGCATACTGTCTATACATGGAAAAGAGTGGGTTGAATACATACTCAAAAGGTTTGACCTAGGTTCTGTATTCGATGCAATGTCTTATTCATACCAGGTTGGCATATCGAAACCAGATCCAAGATCCTACCAGATAATAATGCGGGAACTCGGATCAAAGCCTGAAGAATGCCTATTTATAGATGATACGCCGCAGAACATAAGCGCAGCCAAAAAGCTCGGGATGCATGCAATATTATTCTCCAATGCGCAGCAGCTGCGGACAGATATTTCCGCGCTGGGCATAAGCCTGAAAAACATAAAGCCTGAAAGGGTCAAGGTACATTGAGAATGCATGCAGACTTCCTATCCTGGCGCTTTATTCGTAAACTAATCCGCAAGCCTCTACTCTAACCTCTTTATAATGTGATAGCCGAACTGCGTCTTCACAAGCCCGGATATCTCCCCTTTCTGCAAGGCAAATGCTGCATCCTCGAAAGGCTTAACCATAACACCCCTGCCAAAAAATCCCAGGTCACCGCCGCGCCTTCTTGAGCCGTCTATCGAATACTGCTCTGCGAGCTTTGAGAAGGATTCGCCCTTTTTAAGCTTCTCAAGCAGCTCTTTGGCAACAGACTCCTTCTCGACCAGTATGTGTGCACACCTTATCTCATTCGACATGAAATCAACCAATATAAAATATACCTATACATCTCTCCATCGCGACTTTTTAATTGCTATAAAACCGATTACCAAGGTTACTGCGAATATCACAATCCAGTCGATGGCGAGTGCACCGCCTCCAAGAGTGAGAAAGCCTGATGCATTCTGCACTATCTCTGCAGCATAAGTCGCGGGAGAGAGATACGCGAGATACCTGAATGGAAACGGTATATAGGTTATCGGGTAGTAGACAGGTGGCAATGCTGATATTATCGTTGATATTATGCCTGTGTAAGCCCAACTCTCCATAACATCAGTTGTAAAAGTAGATATGAAAAACCCAAGGCATGTTGAGAAGGCAAACATTGCCAGCATTACCGCGATAAGGCTGGCCCACGCTGCAGCTGAGAGGTGCGTAAACGCAAGCGCGAGTATTACTAGAACCACCATAGCAGGTATTGAATAGACAAGCTCGGATATTGCCATCCCGATAAGATAAGTGCCTGCGCTTGTAGGCGAGCTTACAACCATGTCCTGCAGTTTGAAGTCGTTCTTCAGGTGTGATAAATCCGTCTGGAGGCTCATTCCGCTAGTTATCATTGTCATTATGAGGCCGCCTTCTATAGCTACAGTAAGAAGCGATCCTTTGCTGACAAAGAATATGACTACAAGTATGGAGAATGGTGTCATGAACATGCTTACCATCATTGCAGGGTAATTTCCCAGCGCATACACTGCGTTAGAAAGAACCGAAGCAATGAACTGGCTAGTACGGCTCCTTTTCATCGTCATAGTTTTCGCTCTCAATTGGCTTCTTAACTATAAAGTAAAATATGTCCTCCAGTGATATTGGGTTCATAGAAAATTTTATGCCCTTCCTTATCAATTCGCTTGACAGCTCCCGCGCCTCCTTCTCAGTGGTTGCAATCTGCCTGTATCCATCAACGCCCTCGACCACCTGCCCGGAGATACGCTTGGCAGGCTTGTAATCAGAGAATATTTTTATGCTGTACGGGTATTTTACCATGCCCCTGAGTTCCTCAAGCGTGCCAACGGCAAGGAGCCTTCCGCCTTCCAGTATGCCTATCCTGTCAGCAAGTTTCTCTGCTTCCTCAAGATAGTGCGTTGTCAGGAAAATGAAGTGATCCTTCTTGAGGTTGTGCAACGTATTCCAAAGCTCGCTTCTTGAGAGCGGGTCAAGGCCTGTGGTTGGCTCGTCAAGGAATATTATGCTTGCCTCTGAGGCAATCACGGTAGCTACGAGTACCTTCCTCTTTGTGCCTCCGGAGAGTTTCCTGCTTGGCATGTCTATATACTTTTCTATCCCCAGCCTCTTCATTGATTCCTCAGCCTTCTTCCGTGCCTCCCTCCATCTGTAACCCCTCCATAGGAGATAAGAGAAGATAAACTGCCGTGGGGTAAGCCAGTTTATGGCTCTTGCCTCCTGCGGCACGCATGCTATTATCTCCCTAAGGGCCTCTGGTTTATTAACAACGTCAATGCCGCTTATCGAGGCTTTTCCCGAAGTGGGGATGAGCTGGGTGGCAAGTATCCTTATAAGTGTCGTCTTTCCTGCCCCGTTCCTTCCTATCAGGGCAAATATGCCGCTGCCTGATGGTATCTCAAGGCTAAGCTTGTGAAGCGCATACTTGCCTTCTTCATACTTCTTTGTCAGATCTTTTATAACCAACTTGTCCATCCTATCGCGACCGCAAATCATATATCAAAATTATATCTTAATAATAAAGCAGTCAATTTAGCTGCTTGGCACAAACGATATGAAGCCTGTGTAATACTTCAATTACAATGTTTTTAAAGTATTTAGGTAAATATATCTCCTGTGCCAGGGTGGCAGAATCCGGTTAACGCGTACGCCTGGAATAGATTACCGGAAG
>JAKBQS010000056.1 GCA_021835105.1 Microcaldota archaeon | reverse complement strand
CAGAGTCCCAGTAACATAAATAAAATCCCCCTCCCTACAATTCCTTCTCCTGAGGGCTCTGCGCTTTTCGACCTCGCCCACTCCAAATCCAGCCATAGAGAGTACATCTCCCTCCTTCGTATCCCCTCCCGCAAGCCTGACTCCGTATCTATCCAGCATATGCTTCATTCCCTTCTCGAATTCCCTTACCCATTTCATTTCCGTGTCTCTCTCAAGCTCAAGAGCGGTCATGAAGTACAGCGGCTTGCCACCCATGGCAGCAATATCGCTAAGATTAACTGCGGCGAAGAATCTCCCTATTGTTGCCGGAGTGGCTCCATCTGGAATATGAGACCTTCTGTTTATAGAGTCGGTTGTAAGAAGGATGAGCCTATTGCCGCATTCTATGGCGGCGCAGTCATCGTTATCGAAGGAGTAGTTGTACAGGGACCTTATCTCCCTTATTACCCCGCGCTCCCCTATCTCTCCAAGGCTTAGCCTCCCATCCATGATATGGGTTCTAATCCTGCATCTATAAACCTTCTTATTCTTGCGTGTTGCTACTGCGAACTCTGGCCTTTTACATAGCCAAGCTGCAATATCTGGCTAAATGGCAGCTTCTTCTCGTTATTGTAGAACTTTACAAATACAATCATCGAGCAGAAGATAAGTATGCCTGATATCACAAAAGAGAAACCGTAGCCTATGTAATACGACGCATAGCCTGCGAATAATGAGCCGAACAGGTAACTGAGCCCTATTATGCTGCTGTACAGCCCCAGTTTCCTTCCTCTCTTCTCTGTTCCTATAGTCTCAAACAGCACAGTGCTCGAGGCTATGTAGAAGACTGCATAAGCAAGCCCTGCTGTCATCGAATAAACCACCAGGTTCAAGGCCAGGCTGGTCATGCCGCTGAAAACTAGGAAGACAAGCCCTATCGCAACGTATCCGCCTCCCCTAAGAACCAGGGAGTTCATTATGGCCTTGTGCTCTCCGCTCTGTTGCGTCAGCCTGCCATAAAGATAAAAGGATAGGGATTGCACGGCGTAGCCTGCAAATATTATTCCGAACACATAAAGGTTCTGGAATCCTTCATGGTCAAGCCCAGGCACATATGCGGTATTGAATATCCCGCTTCCAAGGTAAAAAGCGAAAAAAGCTATGTATAATATAGTAAGATTGGGCAGGCTCTTTCCCGAGCCTCTCCTTATTGCCAGTGACTTGAGGAATTTCTTGTCAGGTATGCGTATGAAAAACAGGTGGTACATTAGGAATCTTACCTTCAGGGCAACCCTGTTCTTTATTATCGCCCTCCTTCCCATCTCGGCTTTAGGCTCCCTTATCCTTGTTGCTATAGATACGGCAAATATGGAAAACGGGATGAGAAGCAGCATCAATATCCTAAGCGGCAGGAAACCCAAGGCGGTAGCTAAAAACAGCCCCACCGTGCCTCCGATGCTTCCGAGAAGCTGCAGCCTGGAGAATCCAGAAGACCAGGAGCTCTCCTCCATGCTTTCCATTACTAGCAGGCTTAGCGGTGTTGCGTTCGCCGCAACCAGGAATGAGAGAATGCCGAAGAGAATAATCGCGTCTGCTACGCTGCTTGTCAGTGACAATCCAAGGAGCACTGCAGCCACGCCAAGAAAAGACAATATAACGAAACTCCTCCTTCCATTGTAAGTATCTATCAGCCACCCCCAAAATACTGCCGCAGGTATGGATATGCCATAAAAGGCTGCCATTGCGTATGAGACATCTATAACAGTACCATGCAACTGCAGTATGAAGAGCGCTATTATTGTGCTGATTGGGGAATACGCTATCTGATAGGGCAGGACTGAATACATCCAAAAGCTGCCCCTTGAATCCTTCATCAAATCATGCTATAAAATGCGATTCTATAAAATATACTTGCACGCGTGGATATTTAAGCAGTAATGGAAGGGGCATGTTTCATTTGCGCATTTTGCAATTTTTGTACATAAGCTTTTAATACCTAAGATAAGAGGTCTTCTTCAAGGTGGTTGGATGGTATTATCAGAGGTTAATTCAGTAAGGAACGGCATGGATAAGCTCCAGAGGAGCATAGGTGCAGATGTAAAGGTAGACTATGTACTTTTCGGCAATCCCTCTTCAGCTTCAGGGAAGCTCAGGAGGGTAAAGGACTTCTCGCATATAGAAATCGAGGTAAAAGATGATTCGCATGGCAGGGAGACGACGCAGAATATGCAGATACCCTTTGTAGGGCTAAATGCTGCAATAAGGACTGTATCAGCAGGAGACAAAACCCTGTATGACAATACGCGCAACGTTCCCGAAGACCTACGCATGCGTACGCTCTCAGATTCCCATGCAGTAAAGGCAAGAAGCTTCGGCGAAGACGTTGCAGGCCCTGCTCCAATTGAAGAACAACCAAATGCAGCACGGGAGTCAGGACGCTTTTCACTCTCGCACCTCCTAAGGCGAAGATGAAGGGCTTCAGAGACGAGCAACACTCAAGGTTTATCAGTACGATATACTACGTGCCACGAGTTCCTCCATCCTGCAAGGCAGCACGCCCATCGGGCAGCTGAGCCTCTCTTCCTCAGGGCAAACCAAAACATATTAATATCTAATCTAAATAATATTACTTTATATGATAAAATATGAGTGTGAGATATGACGGGCAAAATCGTAACAATGAGAAAGGCAGATGCCGGAGAGACCGCAGGCATAATGGGGCTTGCAAGGTCATCTCAGGAAACTATAAGAGTAAATGAGTTCTGGATTACCAAGATACCAGGCGGCGGAAAGAGCAGGATAAGGGAAGGCAAGACTAATTCAGGGATTTATTTTGTATTCAGTCCGGAAGAGTTCAACCTTTCATACAAACTAGATGGAAAAAGCTACTCCATGAAAGTATCAGCGGCTGGCCTTCCCGGAGGTGCAGAGTGTTCAATAGATCATACAAGTGCAGTCTATGTATCCGGCATATCAGAAGGATCTGCCAAAGAGGTAAAAATCCGCGCGCCAGTGGGATTCACGCATGAAAACATAACAAACAACCTTAAGCATGGCAAACCGAATAAGCTCGTAGTCCCGAGTAAAATGAACAATGAGGTGCTTCTTGAAGAAGGCTCGGTCGCGGGCGGGACAGGCAATTACCTCTTTATAGGACCTGAAAACCAGGAGTTTTCCGCAGGTAATTCTTCTTCCCCCCAGGATTTCCACCTGCATAAATATACAATGGAGGCATTTGTAACATTCAGCGGAATGACGCTGGTATACGCCGGGGAAAATGGGCAGCTTAACGAAACAAGGGCAAAACCAGGCGACATAATAATAGTGCCATCTGGCGTGGCACATTACTCAATAATGTCAGGCTTAGAGCCTACCTATGTAATGAAGGCAAGCTCAAATCCGATAAAAACGGACAAATACATTGTAAATGCCTCTGAATATGCTATATCAGGAGTTGAGGATGACACCAGAGACGCACTAAATGGCATTCTGCGCAGGGGGAATAATACATGAGTCTGGAAAAAATACCTTACGATGAAGGCAGAGGCTACTCATTATGGCTTATGCCAAATCCATCGCAGTCAAATCAAATAGGACGGCTTATAAAAAAGCTCTCTAAGACATATGCCTCTCCTGTCTTTAAGCCGCATATGACTCTGCTAGGTTCTATACTCATGGACAAAAAAGAAATAATTGCGAGGGCAGCCATGCTCTCAGGCAAAATAAAAGCAATGAATATAGATGCACTAAGATTGTCCGAAGGGCCTCTCTACTTCAAGTCCCTGTTTATAGAGATGAAGAGGGATCCAAATCTAAGCAAATATTACTCTGCCACATGCAAAATCTTTTCCCAACATGCAGGAAAATTCAATCCTCACATAAGCTTATTGTACGGCAGGCTTGGCGCAAGTGAAAGAAAAAGAGCTATAAAACTCGTGGGCTACAAAGCGCACCGGATAACATTCAATAAGCTATGTGTATTCGATACCTCAGGCAAGGTAAAAAGTTGGAAGAAAGTGGCAAGTTTTCCGCTAAAGTAATACGCGTTGCACGTGGCAATCGCCACGCGATTCGTTCACTTGAGCTCCAGCCTATGTTCCTCTGCCTTGAATGCTGCCTGAACATGTGCTCCATTGCAAAAAGGCTTCTTTGCGGAATGCCCGCATCTGCACAAAGCAAATTCTATCTTCCCATCTTTCTTAACCAAGATTGGTCCATCCTTGGTAAAATCAAATTCTATCTTCTCCATATTAACACCATAAAATATTATTTATATCAAACTTAATATTATTAAATATTATACCAATTTCAAGCCCATCCTGTTTATCTTATATGTCTACTTGCCGCTAAGCTGTACCTTGACATGCCTGTCTTCTCCAGTCATATACGTATTTACTGGCTTTACCTTGAAGAATCTGAATTCCGAAGCTCCAAGATACTCCTCCGGTTTATATCTCTTCGTAGGTGCAACATCAGAGTCAGGGAACGCTTTATCGCAGTATAGTTTTATTACCTTATTTATCTCTCCCTTCTCGACCAGCTCCGCCTTGCCCTCAATCTGTACGCCCTCGGACATCCCAATCTTCTGATGCGAGTCGAATATGGCTATAGATACATTGGGATTTTTTTGTATGTTGCTGGAATGGACCGCATCCACCGCAGAAAGAAAATACAAGTTGTAATCCTTATCATAAACATACAACACGGGCGCAATCCAAGGTTTTCCATCGCCTGTACTGGTCCCAACAACCATATATAAGCACTCATTTAATATTTCCTTGGCTTTCTGTTCGTATGCATTGTAATAGTCGTCCACATTAACACCAACAATTAATAATAATGCCACATATCTACTATTTTAACCCTTCCGCAAGCTATGTACAGTAGACTAAATAAAGAGAAGGAATATATTGCCACGCATAACATGGTTATTGACAAAACATAGTGGATACTATGGGGTTTTACATTAAAAAGGCGCAGGAAAAGATTAATCCCGTGCTCAATGAAAAAGAGAAAATAATGCTTATCTTCAAGCAGAGCCTGCTGAGCGACATTGCGCCTGCATTTATAGTGGCTACGAACCAAAGATTGATAATTATAAATAATTCATTCTGGGGGCTATATACGGGCATTAACTTCGTTGCCCCTACAGATTACGATTACATTCCATACAGCAAGATAATGAGTGTTGTCCTTGTAAGGGGCAAGGTACTTTCCTCTGTGGATGTAAGGCTTCTTGGAGGGTTCGAGACAAACATAAGCCCCCAGAAAAAAACAGAAGGAGAGATAGACGGTCTCAGGCTGCACAGTGCCATCTCGCTGATGAAGTTTATAGAGGAGCAGATAAGAAGACTCGAAGAGCCTAAAAATGCAAAAGAGGATCGCCCTCAGGCATACAAAGGAGGGCACTTGACTAAGTAGAGGCATTTGCTCTTGTCTTCCTGCCCTTATGCAATGCCATAAACACGCCAGGTATAAGCAAAAATGCAAATACGTAAGGGAATTCCTTTCCTATAAGCGCAGGGCTATAGTATACGCCTATTGCTGTTATCGCAGCAAGCGATATCGCCCCAGCGAGGGACATCACCCTATACGTCCAGTGTACGTGCCTGCCGCGCACCTCTACCCTTCTATGAACAAACCAGAAGAATACAGTTCCACTAATGCAGTCT
>JAKBQS010000055.1 GCA_021835105.1 Microcaldota archaeon | reverse complement strand
GAGTCCGTGATTTGAACACGGGTCTTGAACTCCCAAAGCTCAAAGCCTACCAAGCTAGCCTAACTCCCCTTGATTGAAGAATAATATCCAGCAGGTTGATTATATAATTATGCCTCGTGTGCTTGCAGAGATTATTACGCATAGCAATGGCGACATCCCCACCCATAAACGGTGTGGGCTTCCTCTGTGTCATGCAATCACTTCATCCTGCAAAGGATGTGTTTTGTCGGTTCTCAGCTCTTTGATGCGGCTTTTCGATGCCTGTTGCACCGCAGAGGCCATATCTCCCTGAGCTTAAATAATTTGCGAGGTATGGATAGCAGTATATGATAGAGATCAACCACCTCGTGAAAAGGTATTCGGATGGCACTGTGGCAGTTAACAACCTTTCGCTCAGGATTGGTAAGAGGATAACCTGCATACTGGGCAAGAATGGCGCGGGAAAGACTACACTGATACGGATTATGTCAACGCAGCTAGCGCCTACCTCTGGATCCGTGAGAATAAACGGGCTTGATGCCGTAAAGGACGTAACTGCAGTAAGGGATACCATATCAAGCATACCGCAAGAGGTGAAGGTAATGGGGATAGCCACACCTTATGACCATCTCTCGATGTACCTCCACGCCCGCGGGCTGGCCAGCTCCGATATAGACAGTGCCTCGGAAAAGGCACTCAGGGAGCTAGACCTCTGGAATGTAAGGGACAAGTGCACAGCAGATCTTTCAGGAGGCATGAGGAGGAAGGTCTTTGTCGCGATGGCAATAGCCTCAGGAGCGAAGGTAATCTTCCTTGACGAGCCTACCACAGGCCTTGATCCAATATCCAGGCTGGAAGTATGGTCATCGCTCAAGAAGCTCAGATGCGAGATAATAGTTACCACCCATTATATGGAGGAGGCAAAAGAGCTCTCTGAAGAGGTTGTCCTGATAGACCATGGGAAGGTGGTGGTGCAGGGCGGCACTGATGAACTTCTTAGAAAGTTCCACGGAAGGGTGCGCGCTGAGGGACCTGAAGGAAATTACCTGATAGGCGGATTGCATATATCTTATGTAACAAAGGCAAAAGCAGAGAGGCTTGTAGAGAAGGGTTACACTATAAAGCAGGTAACCCTTGAGGACATATTTATAACAAGTGGAGGCGGTTCCCTTGCGGACTAGTTTCATATGGTCATTTACAAAATTCAACGGCTTATCCTGGATAACTAAGAGCCCTCCCAACCTTATTGCCAATGTTGTAACCCCAGCATGCCTTGTCTTTATAATTTACCTGCTCTCCGGTGGAAAGCTGCTCCCATTCGCGATAGTAGGCGGGTTTGTAGCCATGATAGCTGTTTCATCGCTTACCGTAACCGGGCAGAGCGCAATGTTCAGATTGGAATTCAGGCTCCAGGACCTGATAGTAGCTACAAGGACAGGGATTGTGGACTATATGCTTGGCTTTGCGATGAGCAACCTAGTATTCGTGCTTCCTGGAATGGCGTTCTTTGCTGCACTTACCGTAATCTTCGGGCTCTTTACATTTGGGAGGATGTTTGTGACGCTTGTAGTGGTTTTCCTTCTTGCGCTTGCCGCTACACCAATAGCATTTTATGCCGGAAGCAGGATAAAGCGTACAATAGGCATGTGGGCCATATCAGGAATCGTATCCGCGCTTATGACGCTTTTGCCTCCTACGTTTTACCCTTATACAGTCCTTCCGCAGCCACTGCTCTACATACTTGCACTCTCTCCTGTTACACCTGCAGCTGCTACACTGCAGGGAGTTTACGGGCTTGCGCCGATGAATTATTACATGCCCGTGCTTCTTGTGATTGAAGTCGTGCTTTACACTCTTGCCGCTAGAGCACTTACCCAGTGGAGGGAGAAGTAGATTGCATTTACCCTCTGAGCATCCTGTGAGCTTCGAGAATCAATTTCTCTGTCTCTTCCCATCCTATGCAGGAATCGGTAACTGAGACGCCGTACTTGAGGTCTTTTGCGTGCTTCGGGATAGGCTGTGATCCTTCATTGATGTTAGACTCAAGCATTAGCCCTTTTATGCCAATGTTGCCCCTGAGCACCTGCCCGATTACATTCCTGAATACCTTGGGCTGCATCCTGTAATCCTTGTCTGAGTTTCCGTGGGAGCAGTCAACCATCAGCGTGCCGCTCATGCCGTTTTCCCTTAGCATCGTCTGAGCCTTATTTACACTGGCAGCGCTGTAGTTTGGGCCTCTCTCGCTGCCCCTGAGTATTATGTGGGTATTAGGGTTTCCCCTGGTAGTTACAGCGGATACCGTCCCGTTCTGATCCATCCCGAGGAACCATTGGGCCTTGGATGCGGCAATTACCGCATGCATTGCCACCCTTGTATCTCCCTGCGTGCTGTTTTTGAACCCCACTGGCATGGAGAGTCCTGATGCCATCTGGCGATGCACTGAAGATTCTACGGTACGTGCGCCTATTGCTGCCCATGAAATTGTGTCGCCAAGATACTGCGGAACAAATGGATCAAGGAATTCTGTTCCGGAGAGGAGCCCCATCTCCGCATTCCTAACCAGTATCTCTCTAGCCAGCCTGAGCCCTTTATTGATATTCTCCTTTCCGTCAAGATTAGGATCGTATATCAGGCCTTTCCACCCTATTGTTGTGCGCGGCTTTTCAAAATATACGCGTTTTGCGATTATAAAGACGTCTTCGACAGCCCTGCTCAGTGAGAGCAGCCGCTTGGAATACTCTGCATCAGATTCTGTATCGTGTATGGAGCATTGCCCTACTACAAGGACCATCCTCTTGTCCCTGCCGTGCATTGACTCGGTAATCTCTTGCCTGCCACGCGCAACTGTCTCCCTGCCGCGGCTGGTAAGAGGCAACTCCTGCTTCAATATCACAGGGGTTATCAGAGGACGGTATCCGGTTACGTTGCTGTCCTCTATTTTCCTTTTCATTGATTGTGGCATTGTAACGCCTGTTTGCTTCTGCCTGTGGTTAGCAGGCAGATATGTTAGAATTTGTCTGGTTGATATTCTTTTTGTACAACTTACTGCTTCTTTTTCTTCTGGCCAGGCATCCTGCCCTTTGGCTTCGGGATCTTAAGCCCGGGGAACATGTCCATAAGGGTATCAGGGGATACCTCAAGGTCGAGTTTTATGTTCTGCAGCATCTTCCCGAAAAGGTATATCACTGCTGCGCAGCGCGGCGCGCCGTTTGAGAGAGAGGAATCTACCTGCTTTTTTGTCTCATCGGTACACATTATCGATATTATTTTCTCCATGTTTGCGATGCTCTTCCTCATACCTTCGGTCGATGCGGAGGCGTAAGCATCCAGTGAGTCAGTGTCGACTCCTAGCACCTGTGCTATCTTCCTGTCAGTTGCAATGCGTATAGAGGAAAGGTGCGCGGCTATCTCCTCAGGTTTAGTGGTTGGAGTTATGGAGAGCTTCTTTACAGCTATCCAGTCCCCGTACTTCGCCATGAATGATATGCCTTCAGCCGTAATGGGATTCTTTGCCTTCCATGAATTTTTTGGTGTGGAGTTCTCAAATACGCCACTCTCCGCGCCTATGTACCAGCTTATCCCTGCTTTCGAGGCTGCTTCCCTGAGAAGATAGGTTTTTGCAAAAGGCTTTAGCTCTTCTGCATTCTTTGATGCGGCATTTATTACATCCTCTGCCTCCTTTGACCCGAGAGCCTTGTATATCTTTGGCAGGGCTTCGTATGAACCTCCTTTCAGTGGGGAAGAGATAGCCTCGGCATATTTGTCAAGCTTGCCAGTATCTATCCCTAGTATCTCAAATGCCTTGCGTGAGACCTCCTCGCGTACCTCGGCCAGAAAAGACGATACCTCTGCCTGTGGTGTAGAAGCGCTGCAGACTATGGAACTTGCTTCGGACCAGCTTCCGCACTTGGCGTAGAAATCTATAGAGTCTGAACCTGATCCAGCAGACATTTGATGCGCCGTGTTTTATGAAGAGCGCATTATGCGGTAGCTGATACGTAATAGCCTGATGCCTTCTCCCTGGCTACGCGCTTCACTACCCCTTTCTGCGAGAGGCTTACTAGAGCGTTGTTTATCATGCTCTTCGGCCTGTTGCACTTCTTCGCTATGTCGTCCGCTGTCTTCTTCTTCTCGTCGCTCGTAGCTCCCAATTCCTTCATTGACTGAAGCACTAGGCTTTCTATTGGTGTAAGATCTGCCATCAAATCAGCTCAAAAATCATGGTTACTTCTTTACCCTCTTCTCCTTCCTCTTCGGCCTCATGTACGAAGATCCGCATCTCCTGCATTTAAGCGCATTGACCTTGTTCCTAGCCTTGCACTTCCTGCATATCTTCATTGATGAGAGTACATGGTCAGCTATCGGAAATTTTCCCAAGAGAATCACTCATTTGCTTTCGTCTTTCTTGCTGTATTGGATTTGCAAGATAAAGCTTATAAAATCTGTCGTATGCGCACGGATGCGCAATAGCGAGAAATCAAAGCATGACGCTAGCAGATATGCATTATACATTAGACTATTTATAATTTTTGCTTCCCTATATAAATCAAATATATCGCCTTTTAGGTGTTTTCATGTCATCAGGCATAGAGCTTACTGTTGCAGACGCTCTCGTAACCGATTCTGGGAGAAGCATGGCCAGGATCGATGCTAAATCTAGGAAGGCTCTTGAGGTAATGCCTGGGGATATACTTGAGATAAAGGGAAAGATAAAGTCAACAGCGGCGGTGGTGTGGCAGGCGCATCCAAGTGATGAAGGATTGGGATTCATAAGAATAGACGGTTACCTCAGGCAGAATGTCGGTGCCGGGATAGGGGACAAGGTCTTTGTCTCAAAGGCGCTTGTGAAGGATGCAGAGAAGATAGTGATAGCCCCTCCGCCGAACCAGAAGCCACCGCTCTCGCCTGATTTTGCGGAGTACGCTAAGAAGAGGGTTGAGAACAGGCCCCTTGCCAAGGGAGATTCCATACCAATACCTATGTTCGGCCTTGTCTTCAACTTCCTTGTGGTGCAGGTTGTGCCGCATGGGATAGTAAAGGTAACGCAGAACACCAACTTCGTTGTGAAGGAGGAGCCGGTATCAGAATCGCTGGTAAGGGTTGGTGATGTCCACTATGAGGATATTGGCGGGCTTGACGATGCAAAGCAGAAAGTAAGGGAGATGATAGAGCTACCCATAAGATATCCTGAGCTCTTTGAGCGCCTTGGGATAGAGCCTCCCAAGGGAGTGCTGCTCTATGGTCCTCCGGGTACGGGAAAGACGCTCCTTGCAAAGGCAGTCGCCAACGAGAGCGATGCTAACTTCATATCCATATCAGGGCCTGAACTTGTGAGCAAGTTCGTAGGGGAGAGCGAGGAGAAGCTCAGGGAGATATTCAAGGAGGCGAATGAGAAGGCGCCTACAATAATATTCATGGATGAGATAGACGCCATAGCGCCAAAGCGTGAGGAGGCTACAAATGAAGTTGAGCGACGGATGGTCTCGCAGCTTCTTACCCTCATGGACGGAATGCCGCACCGTGGGCAGGTCATAGTTGTTGCAGCGACTAACAGGCCAGATGCGATAGACCAGGCGCTGCGCAGGCCTGGAAGATTCGACAGGGAGATAGAGATAGGGGTGCCAAACAGGAACGCTAGGAAGCAGATCCTGCAGATACATACAAGGAACATGCCCCTGGTAAAGG
>JAKBQS010000054.1 GCA_021835105.1 Microcaldota archaeon | reverse complement strand
CCTTTTTGTCTTCTGGATATTGTCTTTTGAAGACGTTTAAGTGCATTTCTTTCTGACTTTGAAATATGCTTATTCTGAAGTATTGAACCATCTGACAGGACTGCGTATTTATTTATTCCCAAATCCATTCCGACCTTTTCTTTATTGTTTGATACGAATGGCTTATCATCCTTTTCAACCGCAATCGTAATGTGCCATTCTTGCGACCTTGTTTTCTTTATGGTGAGTGTCTTGGCCTTGCCTTCGATTTCCCTGTGGTTCACGAAGTTTATCCTGCCTATTTTAGAAAGTTCAACCTTCTTCTTTTCTATCTTGAAGCCATTAGTTTGGGGATATGTCAGCGATGATACGAACTTCTTGTATCGCGGAAACCCAACCTTGAGCTTTTTCCCTTGCTTCTTTTCCTTGCATCTTCTGAAGAAATGGCTGTATGCATCGGATACCCTTTTTGAGACATTCTGAAGGACCTGCGAATGCAATTCAGCAAATTCTGGTTTTTCTTTCTTCATTTGAGTAAGCCACACATTCATTCTGTATTCCGTGAGGGTTTTGCCTGTTTCTTTGTAATATGCCTTTGATTTCTCTAGGAGAAGATTGTAAAGTTCCTTTGCGAGAAGCATCTGACGATTAAGAATAGTCTTTTGTTCCTTTGAAGGATATGCCCTGAATTTATATGTCTTTTTCAAGATGACCATAGTTATTACGTCATTAAAGTTTATATGCGTTGCGTGGCTTAGGTGGCTTATATCCTACCCCTGAAGGGTGTGGGTTTTACGCCGTTAGTGATAAATAGCTAAATGAAATTTTTACGAAAATATTATTATACTATATGTTTTATTGCGTAACCGTTCCGCTAAAACAAAGTTTTTAAATACCAGAGTATAGGTAAGAGAGATGTAGGGAAAGTTCATATTAAAGGGTGGGGGAAATGGATATGAATAGGGATAGCTTAGAGGCTAGTGGCTGGGATGCCACAGTGGGGACAAAGGTGGAGAACAGCTGCATGGACTGCGGCAAGGAGTTCGGAAAGAACGAGATACGGGTAATTCCGCCGCGAAGGCTGCAGGAAAGGGATCGCTACGTGCAGGCGAAGCTTGTGAAGAGAAGGATGCTCTGCATGAAGTGCTATAACACAGGCTGCACAGATTCGTCCATGAAATTGCAGGCGGAGAAGATAAACGTAGCGAGGCTACTGAGCTCCGCACATGGATGAGTCTCGGGCTTTTGCTGTGCACTTTATTAATTTTTGTCGCTATCTAAGATTGGATTCGCGTGGATGCGCTTGACGGAGACAGGCTTGATACTGCAAGGAGAATATTCAGAGCTTACGATATACGCGGCGTCAGCCCTGATGACATAGACGAATTTGTTGCTTTCAGGGTAGGCTTGGCCTTTGGAACTGCCATCGGAAGGGGGAGCAGGGTAGTTGTGGGAAGGGATGTGCGTCTCAGCAGCCCCAGGCTTGCCAGGGAGCTGATAAAGGGGATACTAAAGACAGGAGTAGATGTGATAGACATAGGCGTTGTCCCGACTCCTGTTCTGTATTATACGGTCTTTAACTGGAAGGCAGATGGAGGAATTGCCGTGAGCGCGAGCCATAATCCCCCTGAATGGAATGGCTTCAAGATTGTAGGGAAGGGAGGCGCAGTCTTTGCAAAAGGGATGGGGCTTGACAATATACAGAAGCTTTACGAGAATGGAAAGTTTGCGGTTGCCAGCGAGGGAAAGAGGGAGGATGCCTCGGGAAAGGCCATAGACGATTATAAGAAGGGCATATCGGAGAGGGTCAGCATAGCAAAGAAGCTTAGGATAGGCATAGACCCGGGAAATGGGGCATATGCAGAACTTGCGGCGGATATGCTGAAAGCTTTGGGTGCGGAGGTTTCTTCGATAAATGATATAAGGGATGGGCGATTCCCGAGCAGGTCCCCGGAACCTAAAGCGTCCAATATAGGGGATCTCCGCAGCCTTGTGCTTAAGAACCATCTGGACATGGGCGTGGCATTCGATGGGGATGGGGACAGGGCCCTCTTTGTAGATGACAGGGGAGAGGTGCTGGAAGGCGATATAATAATAGCGCTGCTTGCGATGATGACCCTGAAAAAGGGGGAGAAGGTAGTGTATGAGGTAAGCTGCTCTAAATCCATTGAGGATGTAGTAAAGGAGCGTGGCGGGATACCTGTCCTGTCGCGCGTAGGGCATTCATACATATTCCAGAAGATGGCGAGCGAGGGAGCGAAGATGGGAGGCGAGATATCAGGGCACCTCTATTTCAGCGAGATGGGAAATTTCGATGATGGTTTCTACGCTGCTGCGAAGCTTATAGGCGCGCTCTCATCTTCGGGGAAGAGCCTCTCCGCGCTTCTGAGCGGGATACCAAGGTATAGCAGGGATATAGTAGAGATTGAGAGCAGCGACAGGGCTAAATTTGAGATTATAGAGAGGGTGAAGGAGAGGTACAGCAAATCCGCAGCAAAGGTTATAGATATAGACGGGGTAAAAGTAATCGGCAACGGAGGATGGTTCCTGGTGAGGGCATCCAATACATCTCCCAAGATAAAGGTAGTGGTGGAGGCGGAGAACATGGAGAGGCTTGAGGCTCTCAGGAAGGAAGCCCTTGATGCAATACGCATTTGATAATTTATCATTTTGTGATTTCTTGGCGGTAATTGGGATCCATGATATGCATGATTCTGGGGCGGCGCTTGCTGAAGCGGGAGTTCCGGTATCAGCCATAAATGAGGAACGCTTCACCAAGAAGAAGAATGATGTCGGCTTCCCCATGAGCTCGGTGAGGTTTATAGCCGGGATCGAGGGATACGAGATAGATAAGGTTGCAGTGCCTTGGATAGGAGGAAGTGCGCTCATATCGAGGCTCTTTCCCGGATTTGAGAGAAAGCGGAGGATGCTCTGGAGGCATGAATGCAGGAAACCTGGCGCGCTGAATATGCGGCTTCGCAATATTGCGTTTAAGCTTATACAGGACCAGCATCCACGGGTAGTCTGGAAGGCGGCAGGGGAGGGAATCGGAGGCAGGATTATCAGAAAGCGCCTTATGAATGAGGGCATTGGGAAGGATATTGTCTTCGTGGAGCATCACCTTGCCCATGCAGCAGGCGCATATTTTGGATCCGGATTCGGTGAGGCCCTGATAGTGACCTTAGATGGTGCGGGAGATGGGCTCTCGGGAACTGTATCCATAGGCGACAACGGTTCAATAGAGAGGATATGCTCATTCAATGCATCTGCAAGCCTGGGCATATTGTACGGTGCGGCGACACTCGCATGCGACTTCAGATATGGGGAGGACGAGGGCAAGCTTATGAGTCTTGCAGCTTACTCTTATCCGACTGAGATAGAGGAGCTCAATGATATTGCAAGATACGACCCCGCCTCAGACTCGCTTCGGAGCGCATCTGGCGCTAAGTACGAGTTCCTTCTTGCTGAGAAGATAAGGAGCAGGTATCTTTGGAAGTACGGCAGGGAGGCTGTTGCTTACGCAGTGCAGAAGCATCTTGAGGAGCAGGTGATGGGAATCGTCAGAAAGCACGTAAAGGAGACCAAGATACACAACCTGGCTGTTGCAGGAGGTGTCTTCTCCAATATAAAACTCAACATGGCCATAGACGGGATGCCCGAAGTGAAGGACTTTTTCGTATTTCCACATATGGGCGATGGCGGCCTTGCGCTCGGCGCAGCTTATTACGTTGACTTCCAGGAGATGGGGAAGCTTGAAGGCAGGCAGCTGGAGAACATATGCTTCGGGCCCTCATATGGGAATGGGGAGATAGAGAATGTGCTTAAGAAAAGCGGCAGGCACATCTCTTACCATAAAGTAGATGGAATCGAGAAGCACGTAGCGGAGCTTATCGTGGAGAAGAACAGAATAGTCCTGTGGTTTCAGGGGAATATGGAGTATGGGCCACGCGCACTTGGATCCAGGAGCGTGCTCGCTTACCCTGGAGATGAGGCAAACAGGGACAGGATCAACTCGATAATAAAGAAGAGGCCATACTTCCAGCCTTTTGCAAGCAGCATCCTCCACGAGGATGCCGGGAAGGTGCTGAGCCCTTATAGGCGCCCAAACAGGTTCATGACAGTAGGTTATGTTGTAGATGAGCACCATAGGAAGGACCTTGCTGCTGCGATGCATATAGACAGCACAACAAGGCCGCAAGTGGTAACAGAAACTTCAGGACGGTATTATAACCTTCTGAAGCATGTTAAGCGCCTCTCTGGCGTAGGTGCACTGCTCAATACAAGCCTGAACAAGCACGGATACCCCATAGTGATGACACCGGAGGATGCGGTATGGACGCTGCTCAATACAGGGGCGGATACGCTCGCGATAGGGGATTACATAGTGGAGAAGAGGTAGGGCTATTTGCCGCTTGCGTTTATGATGGTTGAGGTTACTTTCTCGCCGAGCAGCGCCTTTCTGAGTACCCCGTTCTTTGAGGCATTGAGTATCTGGCATGTCGCGCCTGTCGATTCGGATATTGAGTAGAGTATCGCGGCCTTTGTGCGCATTCCTCCTGTAACATCCACTTTGTTTGAAGCGCCTGCGGCATTGATGACATCTGCTATGTTTGAGCTGTCAACGTATCTTATCAGCTCTGCATCAGGATCTTTTGATGGATCCGATGTGAATATGCCATCGACATCCGTGCCTATTATCACTCTTGACGGCTTGGCTATTGAGGCTATGTGCCTCAATACCTCTTCGGTAGGAGCTATCGAGACCCCTTTTGATACATCAGATACTACATCGCCGTATGTAAGGGGAAGGAACCCGTTCTTCAGGTAATTCAGCATCGCGCTTATATCCCATGATACTATCTTCCCGTTGTCAGCTGTCGCACCTGTGGAAGGGGAGAAGGTTATTGCAGGTATTGAGTTGCTTATGAAGGATGAGGCGACTATGCGGTTCAACTCGGCAGCTACGTTATGCGTTACCGCTGACCCGTACAGGCTTTCGCCGTTTACAAGTCCCTCGTTTACCCTGTATCTGTGCGCTGGCATATGCGCAAATGATCCGCTTCCGTGCCCGACTATGAGGCGCCTGTGTGCCATCCCTTCCTTAATCTCGTTTGATAGCCTGTTTATCGCATCCATATTTGCAGATCTCTCGATTCTGGCATTGGTTATCACGCTTCCCCCTAGTTTTACAAGATACAGGGCCTTGCTTCTATTTGCCACCATAGCACCTATTTTACTGGCTTCCTCTCGGAGCATGCATATTATTCGATCTGGCTTCCCTGCTTATTATCCCATCAGGATCCAGTGACCGTTTTATTGCAGACAGCAAACTGATTGGAATCTCTTCCTTTACATATTCTGATTTTAAGATGCCAACACCATGGTGGTGCGATACCGAGGAGTTGTTTCTCCTGGCAGCTGCAGCAGCAGCTTCCCAGATTTTTTGATAGGAAGATAGGTTAGGCTTGAAGATTATAGTGAAATAGGTGCAGGCGCCCTGCGGGTATATGTGCGATAGATGAGCACCGGAAGCGGCAATGTCTTCAATAGCCGAGAGGCTTTCTGATAAATCCTTGTACATATGCCCTATGTCTTTCCATCGTGATGCAATCTCTATTGTCTCAACCTCAAGCCCCATCTTCTGGAAAGATTCCAGCTGGCTCCTGAAATCAAATCTAGATTTCATG
>JAKBQS010000005.1 GCA_021835105.1 Microcaldota archaeon | reverse complement strand
AGTGCTGAAACTCCGAATCGGAGAGTTCCTCGGCTGCCTTGTCTGCAAGCTCTGCTGCTTCCAATTCCTTCTCTGTAAGCTTGTGGATCCTTCCTATGTCTTTTAGTGCGGAGCTGAAGTTCTCTTCCATGCAGTTACCTCATTACTTGCCCTTCCTTAGGCTTAGGCCGCTGGCACCTGTATACCTTGAGCTTGGACGTATCAGCTTGTTGTTTGATACCTGCTCGATATAGTGTGCTGTCCATCCAAAACATCTTGATGATGCGAATATTGGCAGGTAGAATGCCTCGTCTATTCCAAGAAGGTACATGTATATTGCAGCGTAAAAATCAAGGTTTGCAGGTATCTTCTTCCTCTCCCACATCTCCTTCTCCATCTCCATGGCTATATAGTAAAGCTCAGTTCGGCCTTTAGCCTTGGAGAGTTCCATAAGCTCCTTCTTTATGAACTGCGCCCTTGGATCTGCCTTCTTGTATACCCTGTGCCCGAAGCCCATTACCTTCTCCTTGCGCGAGAGTTTGTATTCCATGAATTTCCTTGCATCGTCCCTGCTCTGTGCATTGAGCATGTATCCTAATACCTCTGAATTTGCGCCGCCGTGCAGCGGCCCCTTTATAGTCGCGAGAGCCGCAACTACTGCAGACCTTGGATCAGTAAGTGTGGATGCCGCAACCCTCAGGGCAAATGTTGATGCGTTGAATTCGTGCTCCATGTACATTATCAGGAGCTTCTCAAAATATCGTGCATCTTTTTTGTCATTTCTTCCTGTCATAAGATAATAGAATCTTTCCGCGAGGCTTCCCTCAGTTTCCGGCATAGGATCCTCCCCCTTGGAGTATCTGAATGCATCTGAGGATATCCTTGGCATCTTTGCGGCTATCTCAAGCAGGATTTTGTCGTTCTCCTTTTCCTCAAGCCGCATGAATGATACTGTAGAGCGCATGCTGTCTATTATCTTTGCATTTCCAGATGATATCTCCTTTAGTACGTAATCGCTTTTCTTATCAAGACCCGATCTTTCACGCAGGAATACGGAGAATTCCTTTAGCTCACCTGTAGTGGGCAGCCTCCCATATACGACAAGATATGCCACTTCCTCATATGAGAGCTTCTCTGCCAGCTCTATTGCGTGGTAACCGCGGTATATAAGCTCCCCGTTTGCATCGGTTGATGATATCGCAGTAGTGTCAACTATTACCTTATCCAGCCCTTTTGGTACCTCTATTCCAGAATCTTCCATGCTTATTTCCTCTTTGTATTCACTTTCTTTGAACTGCTACTGAAGTCTTCGCCGTAAAGCTTCCTGTCTTCTAAAGTATAAGAATCGTATCCTATGGTCTCGTAGAAAGAATTTCTATCCATAAGCTTCTCGATCATGCCAACCTGGCTCCCGTGCCTGCGGATATATGAATATGTATTTCTCATTGATAGTAGTGACGCCCTGAAAGCGGTTAGGGGGAATATTATTATCTTGTATCCTATCCTTCCGAGTTCCTGCGCTGATAGGAGTGGGCTCTTTCCGAATTCGGTCATGTTTGCAAGCAGGGGAAGATGAGTATCCGCGTAGAACTTTTTGAATTCGGATGCGCTCGGCAATGCTTCGGGAAATATGACATCAGCACCAGCCCTTGCATAAGCCTTTGCCCTTCTAACTGCGCCATTGTGCCCTTCTATTGCGTATGAGTCTGTCCTGGCTATTATCATGAAGTCCTTGCTTTTCCTCGCTGATACTGCGGCTTTTATCTTCTTTACCATCTCTTCCTCCGGTATTACGCTCTTCCCATCAAGATGCCCGCACCTCTTCGGTGCTTCCTGATCCTCTATCTGTATTGCCGAGGCGCCTGAAGATTCTATTAGCCTAGTAGCACGAATTACATTAAGCGTCTCGCCGAATCCAGTATCCGCGTCGACTATGAGAGGTATGCTTGAGATTGAGCATATCCTTGCAGTTTCTTCTGATACTTCTGTCAGAGTAGTCAAGGAGAGATCAGGCAGACCGTACTTGCCGGCTATTCCTGAACCGGAAAGGTATATGGCGTCGAATCCCGCCTCCTCGGCCATTATTGCAGATATTCCGTCGAATACTCCTGGAACTATGAGATATCCCCTTGAGACTAGGCTGCGAAGCCTTCGCGGGCCTTGATTCAGGTTATCCCTAAGCCTTGACATGGGATATCACCTCCATCAGATTCGAGACTTTGCGCTTCTCCATCCCCTTTCCTGCCCTGATCAGTAGATCAGTAATCTCCTCGCTGCCCGTTATTGAGATACCCTTCTTGCGCAAGTCATTCCAAGTATATGGATCCTTGTAATGGCCCTTTGGAACAAGCACCTCCTTCTCGTAGCTCCCTGTTTTTGTCTTTATCCTTATTCTTATAGGTAGAAGCGCGGGATACATGCGGTTGTACTTATCGGAGACCCTGAAAACCATCTTCTTAATCAGGCTGGCTATCCTCTTATCCGTGAGATATTCTCTGCTGTATGATTTTAGATTTGGTGCGCCGTATGTAAGAGTGTATGCTATTATGTAAGGCATGCTGTGATCTGCCGTCTCCTTGGTCATTGGCTTGAGTTTTTCCGGCCCTTTTACTATTATATTATATGCGACAGAGAATGTTTCCACGCTTATCGAGACTATCTCCTCGCCATTGATCAGCTGGCGCAGGTAAAGTGCCGCGTCTACTGCGCTCATTGCGTGGTATTCGACAGGGTAGTTCTTTATCATGGTTTTGCTTATCCTGTCCTCATTGAACGACGGGCTTATCCTTCCGGATACCTGTGCGAAAAACCCCATCTCACCCTCGAATATTGGAGACGGGCCAGTCATTCCTTTAGCTGCGAGCATAGAAGCGAATACCCCGTTCCTTGCAGCATCCGCAGCAGTGCATCCCTTCCACATGCTTATCTCCCCCGCCCTTGTCTGGCGCATGCTTATGTTATTGTTTAGGGAGAGGCTTATTGCATTTTCAAAGTCGTCTTTTTCCAGGCCCATCAGCGAGGCCAGGCCTGCGGCAGAAGATATTGATATGTAGGTCACATGATCCCATCCCCTTGCACGTATTGAGAACGAATCTGCAAAGGCGCATGCTATCTGGTAGGATATGGCGATAGAGGCTATTGCATCTTTCCCTGAAAATCCCATAGCGTCAGCGCAGCACAGTATCGGAGGTATGTTGTCTGATGGATGAAGTGCTTCCTTGGAGAGGTATGTGTCGCTGTAATCAAGATACCGCGTCATTGTGCCGTTTATGAATGTGGCTACATCTACTGATGCCGTCTCACCGAAGAAGTAGGTCAGCGAGTTGTATCTTCCAGAGCTGGGGAGCAGGGCGGCTCTTGATATGCTTACAGGCTTCTCTCTTGCTGCGCCAAAGGAAACAAATATAGAGTCTATAACCCTCATCTTGATTAGCTCCTCGGTCTCTTTCTTTACTCCTGATTTGAAGATACTTCTTGAATACTCGTATAGTTTTTCTGCTAGGAGCATAGCCAACCCTTACCTATGTACAATCTAAGTGATACAAAAGTATATATTTTAAATCTGGCTGCATCTGTACGGCATCGTTTGCCAGGGGTATTTAGCAGATGAAACACAATGGGGATGCGGTGTTTGAGAAAGAAGGCTGCATTGCGTACATCTCCATAAACAAGGCAAGCAGCATGAACGCAATTGATGCTGATTTGGCAGAAGCGATTGGGAAAGTAATAAAGGAAGTTGGAAGAGACCCAGCTATCAAGGTAGTTATAATCTCCGGCAGCGGAGGGAAGGCTTTCTGTGCTGGTGCAGATATAAAATATTTATCGACTTTGAAGGATGGCGTAGAAGCAAGGAGATTTTCTGAAGAGATGCATGATCTGTTTAACAGCATAGAGGCTCTTGAAAAGATAGTTATAGCGGCGATAGAAGGCTACTGCCTTGGCGGCGGATGCGAACTGGCAATGGCATGCGATCTGCGCATAGCAGGCAGTTCCTCCGTATTCGGGCAGCCGGAAGTAAAGCTTGGCCTTGTGCCAGGAGGCGGAGGAACGTATAGGCTTCAGCAGATTGTCGGAGTAGGAAATGCAAAGGAACTCATATTCTCTGGAAGGAGCATAAGTGCTGAAGAGGCATTAAGGATAGGATTGGTCAGTAGGGTGGTGAAGGCAGGCACTGCACTTACAGAAGCGAAGCTGCTTGCGGAAGAGATATGTAGCAACAGCGCAAGCGCGGTTCGTCTCTCAAAGAAGTTGATTAACACAGGTCTTAGAAACAATGGGGAGATGGAGAAGAGTTCGTTTGCATCATGCTTTAAAGAAGGCGATGCCAAGGAAGGGATAGATGCCTTCCTTAGCAAGAGGAAGCCTGATTTTCATGGTAGGTAATATGGAAGATGTGTTTATTGTTGATGCGGCGAGGAGCCCTATAGGCAAGTTTCTGGGCAGGCTGTCTGGAATAGGCGCCACACACCTTGCCGCAGAGGTATTGAAGGGTATGCTTAAGCGCACACCGATAAATAAAGATCAGGTAGACGATCTTATACTCGGCAACGTAATATCCTCCGGGCTTGGGCAGAACATAGCAAAGCAGGTGGTGGTATACGCGGGTCTTCCCAACAGGACGCCGGCTTATGCGGTGAATAAAGTATGTGCGTCTAGCCTGAAGGCAGTAGCGCTGGGAAGCGAGGAGATATCCGCAGGCAATGCAGATGTTGTAATTGCAGGAGGTGCGGAGAGCATGAGCAATGCGCCGTTTGTCCTAAATGGCGTAAGGAAATTTCATAAGTTCGGTAATGTGGAACTGGGAGAGTTCTTGTCCAAGGTGCGTGAAGATGGCATAGACCCAGAGAAGATGGAGTTAGTAGATGAGATGCTTTACGAAGGGCTTATAGACTGCTATAGCGGCAAGCACATGGGGAGCATAGCGGAGAGCATGGCTTCTGAATACGGAATCACAAGGAAGGATGAGGACGAATTTGCACTTGAGAGCCACAGGAAGGCCGCAGCAGCAGAGGATTCGGGAAAGTTTTCACGCGAGATTATACCAGTGACAGCCCCTGATGGAAGCGTAGTAAACGGGGACGAAGGGATACGCAGGGATACTAACCTTGAGAAACTATCATCGCTTAAGCCAGTGTTTGAGAGCGGTGGAACGATAACTGCAGGAAACTCTTCGCAGCTCAGCGATGGAGCCTCTTTCCTGATAATGGTCTCGAAAGATAAGCTTGGGGAGCTGGGGCTAAGGCCCCTTGCACAGATCATTTCTTATTCTGCCTCAGGCAGCGACCCTGACAAATACGGCATTGCGCCTGTCGCTTCTGCAAGAGCCGCACTTGAAAAGGCAGGAATAGGAACCGGCGATGTTGATCTGGTGGAACTTAACGAGGCCTTCTGCGTGCAGGCGCTTAGCGTAATAAAATCGATGGGGATGGACAGATCCAGATTCAACGTAAACGGCGGCGCTACGGCTCTTGGGCATCCGCTTGGCGCCACAGGCGCGTGCATACTTTCTACGCTTATATATGCTTTGCATGATAGAAATAAGCAGATTGGCCTGGCAACACTATGCCATGGGGGAGGAGGGGCCATGTCGGTCGTAATAAGAAGAGGTTGAATGGATGAAGGTCGCAATAATAGGCGCAGGGACCATGGGCTCTGGAATAGCGCAGGTGGTCCTCAAGGCAGGGCATGAGCTAACGCTTGTGAGCGAGAGCGAGGAATCTGTATTCAAGGGTTCGGAGAGGGTGCGGGCCGGCTTCGAGAAGGCCATTGCAAAAGGGAAGATGACCGCAGAAGAGAGGGATGATGCCCTCAAGAGAATGAAAACGGCAGTGAGCATTGAAGGGGCCAAGGACGCGGAACTTGTCATAGAGGCAGTGCCCGAAACCCTAAAGACGAAGTCAGACGTATTGGTAAATGCCGAAGGATATCTGAGCGAGAATGCGCTTATGGCCACGAACACATCTTCACTGTCAATAAATAAACTGGCGTCTTACCTTGCTAAACCCGAGAGATTCATAGGCATGCATTTCTTCAATCCTGCTCCAGTAATGAAGGTAGTTGAGGTTGTTACCGGAGACAAGACCTCGGAGGATACTAAGAAGAAGGCGAATGAATTCATTGAGGGCCTTGGCAAGACTGCAGTAGACGTGAAGGACTCTCCGGGATTTATATCCAACAGGCTTCTTATGATTTACATAAACGAGGCGATAAACAGCTTTGCCGAGGGTATAGCCACAAAGGAAGCCATAGATACGATAGCGAAGCTTGGATTTAACCATCCGATGGGGCCTTTCGAGCTTGCCGATTTTATAGGCTTAGATGTATGCAAGGATATAATGGAGGCGATATACATGCAGAGCGGAGATAAGAGGTTCGAACCTTCCAGCCTTCTTGTAAGGCTTGTGAACGAAGGCAAGCTTGGCAGGAAAAACGGCCACGGATTTTACGACTACAAAGGATAGATTGCTAATTCTCCTGGTCCAGGATTATAAGTATTTTCCTTCCGTAAAGGTCCATGAATGACTTCTCCACATTGGTTTTGGAGGCTGCGGTTTCCTTCTCGATTGCCCCGAGTTTCTCTTCCATCTGGCCTTTTAATTCCTTGGATTTCACAATGCTACGCAGACCTTCATCAAGCTCTTCCTTTGTCTTCTCGAGATTATAGAGTTCCTGTTGCATTGACTTAAGGACATTGCGTCCTGCATATATATCATCCATCATTTCAGCCATTCCGGAATTGATGAAGTTATCTATCGTATTAATGATATCTTCGGGATTCTTTATGCCAATCTTCGACTCTGATATTGAAGCCCTCATATCTTTCACAAGCCTAATGAAATTATCTCTTGCGCCCTTGTCGCTTATCAGCCTCTCGGGGTTGTCTATCATGGAGCTGAGTTTCTCCTTTTCTGCAGAGATATGGTCGTACTTCTTTGCGGACCTCCTGATCTGCGCAAGAGACGCCTGCACCTCTTTGTAAATCTCCGATACGCGCAGGGATTCCCTATCAACCTCCTTCCTTAGCGAAGATATTCTATCTCTGAGCCTGGATTCTTCGGCATTGCCTGCCGTGGTCTCGTGCCCTTCTGCAGATCTTTTTTCAAGGGAGGATATTGATGCGCGCAGTTCTGAAGAAGTTGCTTGAAGGGACTCAAGTTCTGAGATGCTTGAATACAGGCTCTGAAATCTCGAATATTGTGGTTCGTAGCGCTCTATTGCAAGGCTTGCCCTCTTTGAGACCTCTTCCAGCATCGAGTATGCCTTCTTGAAATCGCCAAGATTGTTGGAGTAGCTGTATATTACCTGCCTGAAGCTTCCATTCGACTGCAATATCCTTGAGAGTGTTTTATCAATCTTTCCGCGCATATCAACCAGGCGTGCATATGCGGAATCCCCATTGTATTCGCATCCTGTGAGCGAGGAGATTATGCCGAGCACTGTCTTAGAGTATGCTCCTTTCTGCGCTTTTATTGAGTTTATATTCGGCATGTACATGTTCTCAGTATTTGGCTCTATCTCAAGCGCGTCAAATTCGCTGCAGGCCCGTGAAAATATGGATAGGGATGCGGATATTTCTCCTTTCGCACGCTGCTCTGCGTAGATTATCTCAGGCATGCTCTGCTCAAACGCTTCGGTGGAAAGCCTGCGGAGTTCGCTTAGGCGCACCTCTTCGTGTGGTTTCGGTTTCCTGAAAAACATAAGGCATATCTCTGCAGAAAAGCGTATAATTTTACGCTTATACTAAGGTACTGCGCGCTCTCCGTCTGGTATGTCTTCTACTACCTTTCGTTGCTGCTGCATGTCATGCCCTGCGGCATCTTAGATTTATATATTTTTACTTTTAGAGAATATTGCCGCTTCTTAGTCTTAGCTGGTTCTAATGGGATTTGAGATACCTAACATATACAGAAGCAGGTATTCAAGGTTCTTGATACTTGTTCCATTAGTGTTACTCTTTGCGAGCTTATATCTTGCACGCGGAATAACCCTTGACTCTACGCTTAGCGGAGGTGAGAGCATACTTATACAGACAAATACCACACTAAGCCCACAGCAGCTCTCCGGGATGATAGCGAGTGCGCTCCATACGCCTGCGCCTTCCATAACGAAGGGCACTGGAACGCTCCAGATAACTATAGCGTCAAATGCAAGCATCTCGCAGGCTTACACCGATCTTGCCTCTTTCTATACGTATAGGAATTACTACGACAGTTATAATCTGAATTATACCACCATAAAGATAGGCTTGAGCGAGAACCCTTCCAATTCGACTCTTGCGAAAGAGCTAAACTATACGGAAAGGAACATGAGCGAGTATATCAGCCTCATGAACAGATCCCTTGTAAACGAGATCTCCCTGCTATCTCCTTTCGTAGGAAACGAGAGGTTCATACCGAATGATACGGCCAATATGACTGCGGTTGCGAGCAGCGCATATACCAATGCAGGCCTTGTTTATGAGAACCGCACCATCTCTGCCCTGCACAGGATAGTGCCTTTCACGACTTATACATACCAGGAGATAACCGCATCCGAGAGCAGCCAGTTCCTAAGCCAGCTTGAGGAGATAATGATAGTCGCATTCATACTTATCTCTATAGCAGTATTCTTCATAGTCAGGTCTCCGGGGCCTTCATTCGCAGTAATATTCGGAGCGGCGAACGACATTATAGTTGCCCTAGGTGCGATGAGCCTCTTTGGGATTCCGCTTGGAACTGCGAGCATAGGCGGCCTCCTGATGCTTCTTGGTTATTCTATAGACACCGATGTCCTCACGGCAATACGCATACTCAAGAGGCACGAGGGAACACCGGAAGACAGAGCTTATGCATCCATGAAGACAGGGATAACTATGACCACGGCAGCAATAGTCTCATTCGCGATACTCTTCACCGTATCGGTTATACTTTACGTGCCTTCTTATTACGAGATATCCGGAGCTGTGCTCTTCGGGCTTATAGGGGACATATTCACTACATGGCTTGGCAATGCCTCGATAATACTCTTCTATGCGCGCAGGAGGAGCGGTGGTTAGATGAACATAAAACCTTATGTTAAAAACAGGAACATGGCTGCATTCATAGCCATACTGCTCGTACTTGCAGTGCTTGATATCCTTAACTACCATGCAATAATAACGCAGCATCTGGGCGTATCGTTCATAGGCGGCACGCAGATACCAATAACACTCGCGACAAATGCGACACCTAGCCAGATGAGCCAGATAATATCAACATTAGATAAGAGGCTCTCCACCTTTGGGCTCAGCCAGCCTACGATATACGGAGTGGGCGACCGGGAGGTGCTGGTGACAATACACAATTCCAGCGCATCGCAGATTAGTAGCACCCTGAATGTGATAGAGAGCCAGGGTGTCTTCCAGGGCGTTGTAAGCGGCAGGGTTGCCATAAACGGATCTTCGATACTACCAGACAGCGTCGGAGCAGCGAATCCCATTGTGAACGGCACTTCGGTTACGTGGACGGTGAATTTCTACCTCACGGAACAGGCTTCGCGTTACTTTTCAAATGTTGTATTCGGCCAGGCTAACAAGCCGCTCTTCCTTTTCCTTGACAGGCCATCCAACTCCATAGTGCTTGTCAATGCATCCATACTCGGCAATGGCGCGCAGCTTGGCAGTGCGCTGAGCGAGGCTGAAGAGGTGGCGGCAATGGATAATGCCACGATACTGCAGAATGGCACTATACCTGTAGAGGTTCTTAGCTCGACAGGAGGGAATTGGAACTCTGTAAAAGGTTTCTTTGAGGCAAATAAGGGCAGATACAAGAGCATCATACTGCAGAACAGCACGCCTATAGCAATATCATCCAACCTTACGGGAATGAATTACACACTTGATTACGTGCCACTCTCCAGCATGGTGCCGCAATTCACAGCCTCTCCGACAGGCGCTCCTACTGTAAGCGCATGGCCTGCTATAGGCCTCCTCACAATGGCGTTCCTCAACCCAAGCATAACGAATGGCACGTTCAGCCAGGCTTATGATATATCCGGCGGCGTACCTGCCAATCTTAGCCTAATCCAAGGGGAGAATTATGCGGTCAACCAGACGAAGACTATAGAGAGTATATTAAGTGGCGGCGCGCTGCCGGTGCAGGTTACTGTAGGCACTCCGGTCACTACCCCGCCTACGCTTGGGAAGTACTTTGAGTATGTAAGCTTCGTAGCGCTTCTGCTGGTAGTAATAGCAGTATCGGTGGTTATTGCAGTAAGGTATAGGAAGGCTTTCCTCATAGTGCCGATAATGATAACCACAATAGCAGAGCTTTTCATAATACTATCTATAATAGGGCTAATAGGAACCATTGATATACCGACAATAGCAGGCGCGATTGCGGTGATAGGGACAGGGGTTGATGCGCAGATAATAATAACCGATGAGGTTCTCTCCAAATCGTCTTCTGGAGCGAACATGAGGCTAAAGCTAGGGAATGCGTTCTACATAGTCTGGGCTGATGCGATACTTCTTACAATAGCAATGTTCCCGCTCCTTGTCTCTTCGCTTACGAGCATAATAGGGTTCTCCGAGTCAACGATAATAGGAGCCCTTCTCGGTGCAATAATAACAAGACCGACATATGGAGCGATAATAGCAAGGAAGTATGGCGGTTAATGCGGAGGCGTCCGCTGTTAAAGTGCCTTCTCTATTCATGCTTTGGGAGGTTATTTAATATTTTCGTAGGATAGTATTCATGAGAGTATGCATATACAGGTCTTGCGTTTGCGGCGCTGGAAGGCTCAGAGTGCCATGGAATACCTGATGACCTATGGTTGGGCGATACTGATTATCGCTGTAGTCCTTGGCGCGCTCTTTGAGCTTGGTGTCTTCAACGGAACATTCTTCATGCCGCACGTTCCTCCTGGATCGTGCCGTATCTTTCGGCCTTATGGCCCAAGAACTGTAGGTTCTATAAACCTCGAGGGTGAGTGCCAGGGTGCATTGCCGCAGTATGTAGCACAGTTTGATGGAACAGAAAATAGCTATATCAAAATCTCCAACCCAATGACAATAAACGTAAATCAATACAGTTATACGGTGAGTGCTTGGATATACACTACGATGTTGGTAGACGCCAATGCAGAGGCTATATTTAAGGGGGTTAACAATAATTATGCCGATTTTGGTTTAAGCTTAAATTCCCCAGGGCAGGACGGCATATGCGGTTGGGTAAATGGGATGTGTGGTTCGTCAGTATGTAGTTCTAAAACTTTAATTAATACAAATCAATGGTATTTTGTGACAGGCGTATGGTCTGTAGGCACAACGTATGCCGCTATTTATGTAAACGGCAAATTTGTAGGAGACTGCGCTAGTGCGGGAAGCCCATACTCAGGAACGGCTCTGCCTGAGATTGCATCTGGACCGGATCTTAATGGTTATAATACTGCTTTTCAAGGAGATATATCAAATGTCCAGGTCTACAACGCTTCACTTTCTGCCAACGATATCAGTGCACTCTATCTCGAAGGCATAGGGGGTGCTCCGATAAACCTGGGAAATCTTGTTGCATGGTGGCCTCTAAACGGCAACGCAAATGACTATTCAGGCAATAATAACGATGGAACTGCGGTAAATGTAATATATACCACCAACTGGGAGAATGGTTATACGCAACCTTGACGAACCGCATTGCTTTAGGTTTATGCGCTTTTATCCGCAGCACGGCTTTATGAAATGGATAAGTAGTATTTTATATCAGGCTTGTGCAGGATATTTCTATTCGATTCGTAGATGGAGAGCTTATGCGTTTCTGCCCGACATGCAGCAATTCTGAGAATGATGCAAAATTTTACGGCAACTACTGCGAGGCATGCATGGGCAAGAAGGTCCTCGCCGAGCTTGACGAGAGCGTTAAAGCTTCAATATGCGGTAAGTGCGGGCGGATAAAGGGGAGCGGCTTCTTCCATAAGGCAGATGAGAGGGGATTTGAGACCGTGCTTAGCGAGAGATACAGAGGCTACCGCGTGAAGGTGCTTGGGTACTCAGGCTTGAGCGTCTCTGCCGTATTCGTGGTTGATACGGGAAATGGAGAGATAACGGTGAATAAGGAGATAAGGCTTGAGCTATCAAAAGTCACTTGCGAGAGATGCTACAGAAAATCATGCGGATACTACGAAGCGGTCATGCAGCTAAGGGGCAGTGCAGAGCACATAAGAAAGTATGGGGACAAGATATGCAGGAAGGCGCAGCGCGACGAGGAATTCGTCACTAAGGTGGAGGAGAAGGACGGAGGAATAGATATCTACCTAAGCAGCAAGAAGGTTGCTTCGGCAATACTCTCGGAGATGGGCATAAAGCCCATACGCTCCTACACACTAAGCGGTCTGAAGAACGGAAGAAAAATTTATAAGAACACCTACGCAATACATCTCTGGTAAGGATTTGCAGGATGTTCCGCAGCAGAATTATTACAAGGGCAAGGTAAGCATAAGGGCTGCTACTGCGGTAGGGTTGGGCGCGATAATAGGTGCAGGCATATTCGTGCTGAGCGGAACCGCGATAGCGATAGCAGGCGTTTATGCAATAATATCGTTTCTTATCGTAGGCTTCGTAGCCATAATAGTTGCGATGGAGCTGGGTGAGCTTGGCTCCATAATGCCAAGGCTCAAGGGTGGTGCTTATTCTTATGTATACGAGGCATTCGGAAGCGAATTGGGTTTCATATCCGGGATACTCCTCTACTTCAGCTTTGCGACAGGCGTATCCGCAGTTGCCCTTGGTTTCGGATCGTATCTTGCGAGCATATTTGGAATAACTATACATTCCTTCAGCGTAGGATTTGCTGCGCTGCTTATAGTGGCGCTTTCATTTGTAAACATGCGAGGAATACGCAAAGCAGCCAAAGCGGACCTGGGTTTGGTAATAGTAAAACTGCTTATACTCTTTGTATTCGCAGCAGCGGCAGTGTTCATAGCGGCATCATCCAAGGGCGGCATCTCAGTGGTTAACTTCTCGGCTACTGCGCAGCAGGCGACTATAGGCGCAGTATTTGCTGCGAGCGTAGCAGTGCTCTTCGCATACTCGGGATTCCAAGCGATATCCACATTTACCTCAGAGATTGAAGGCGGAAGCAGGAAAGCAGCTATGGCAATTATATATGCTGTAGCGATAAGCATAGTTGTATATCTCGCCGTAATAATTGCACTCATACTTCTTGTCCCTGCATCGCAGTACACCGTAGCGGCAGACCCGCTCTCGTTTGCGCTGACGCATTCTGGTGCGCCGGGATGGCTCTCTCTTCTTGTAGATATAGGGGCACTTATAGCGACAACATCTGCGACTCTTGCACTAATACTCAGTTCATCGAGGGTTCTCTACCAGATAGGCGAAAACAAGCTCTTGCCGCGCTTCTTCAGGAAGTATGACAGGAGGAAGGATGTAGCTGTTAACGGGATACTTCTTACAGCGCTGATATCCTTGCTTATGTTAGGTTCTGGGAACATATACATAATAGCAGCAATAAGCAATTTCGGGCTCATATTCTCTTACATACTTGCAAGCTTTGCCGTATTCCACTTCAGGAGGATAAAGGCCCATGCAGAGTTCAGAACGCCTTTTTACCCATATACTTCTATCGTAGCAGTACTTCTGCTATTTGCAATAATGGCCGGCATGCCTAAGGAAGCGCTCATCTTCGGCACCCTCTCGGTATTGGTTCTCCTTATTTTTTATTACTTCATGAGGGAGATTAAGGAGAAGAAGGTTGTAAGGATTTACCTCTTCAGATAAGTTATTTTACGTCTCTTAACGAATATTGCTGGATTGCGTATATACCATGAATGGCATAATTAGATTATGGCAACGAAACTCTCAAGAATGGCATCGCCGGAACTAAAGCAGGCGCTGGTTGAGCTCAGGCAGTGGATTAACGACCGCCAGCGTGAGGATAACCTAAATATGGAGTATCTTGGTGGGCGTGCTGCGAAGATAGCACTAAGTATGGGCGAGAATAGGGAGATCGAGATACGGGCGCATAGGGCAAGGAATGCGTGGACATACAGTTCGACTTATAAAGACGAGGAGACTGGGAAGAAGCAAAAAAAGGTAGTTATCGAGGTCTTGACAGGTACTCCTATGCAGTCTTCAGGTGAGATAGATGCGCTCCTTGCACATGAGCTTGCTCACGCAGTTGCGAAAGACTCAGAAAAGAAGAATAATTATAGGCGCTTTGCAGCTTTAGCGGGTTATGCTGCTGCGATTGAAGTGATGGCTGGTGAAATGTATCTTGGGCGCCTCGGCTTTCCGGGCGTATATGCACATTATCTGGGTACGCAGGGACCATCTTTAGAGTTAGTTTTCTCCGGAATAGGGGCTTACAGCTTTGTGCGATGGGAAATGAGATTGTCGCATCTCGCAAATATGCGTGCAAAAGAGCGCAGGGCAGATGAGGCGTCTGTAAGAGAAGCAGGCGAGGTAAATACGGTTATGATGCTCCTTAGAATGGCACCTCCAGATGTGGCACATGGGGTAATAAACGAGATACTCAATGAAGAGCGAGTAAAGAGCGAGAGGAACATAATCTCCAAGGCAACGGGATATGCCCTCTCTTTATACATGAAGGCGTTTGAATGGTTCATTACATTTAATTACACCCACCCAAGCACAAGGAAGAGAGTGAAGAACGCTCTTGAATATTCTAGGCTTGTCAGAGGAGAGGATAGGTAGTAGCCCATGCAGCCTATACTCTGGCAATCCTGAAATCAATGACTATCTCAACAGAGGATGGAGAGTAAGGTCTTACTATCCTCTTGAAAATTATCCTTGCTTTTCTATCATGCTTTAGACATGCATCCTTTATCTTGCGCTCTGAAGCATCATATGGATCACCCCTTCCAGAGAAGGCGTAGTAGTGCACCATGCAGTTCCTCTTCGCGCATAGTATGGCGCTCTCCAGAAAATCGGATGAGTCTTTTGGAAGCGGCATCACTATCCTGTCCGCGTATCCAGCGTACTTTGCAGCCACCTTGGCTACATCGCCAAGAATAGGCACTACGTTTTTGACCTTGTTTTCTGATATGTTCTTAAGCATGTATGAGTAAGCATGCTTGTTAAGCTCTATGGCAACAACCTCTGAACTTGGAGCTTTCTTGGCTATTTCTATCGCAAATGGCCCTACGCCTGCAAACATCACTATTACCCTCTCTCCATTCCTTACCAGTCCAGAAATCCTGTTCCTCTCGTAGGACAATCTGGGGGAGAAGAATGCCTTATTGAGGTCTATGTTGAATATGCATCCGTTCTCCCTGTATTTTGATACGTATGTCTTCTCTCCTGCAACGTAGGAATGCCTCCGTATCCTGTACGTGCCGCTTACGGCACTAGCCCTGGAAAGGACTGTCTTTATCTTTTTGTTTTGCTTAAGTATGAGATTCGCTGCCTCCTTCTTTATCCTCGTGTCCGCCTCTATTACAGCTATACTGCCTATTATATCGTATCTTATGGTAGAGCTGCCGAAGACGTCATGCAGGCGCTGAGGGCCCTGAATTTTCCTTGCAGGTTTCGCTCTGGAGTGCAAGAGGGAGCCCATTGCGAGAAGCTTGGCAGTCTCCGCAGACTCGATATCTGGAGAGACTGGAAAGTACACGAACCTGCCAGCAGACCTGGGCTTGTATAATGTATTAAATATTTTGCGCTTTTTAAGATATTGCCTTGCTTTTTCGGCTTTTGCCTTTTCAACCTTCAGGAACAGCATAATCATAGATATGTTTAAAGGTTTTTAAATTAAATTGGATATATGTTTAGTGTATTAATATGTACTTCATAGTCAGGGTTACATCAAGCCAGGAGAAGATAACCGCAGATATATTGGAGAACAAGGCAACTAAAATGGAGAATCAGGGCATCTTTTCAATAATAATGCCCGAGGGAATGAGGGGATATATAGTCATAGAAGCGGAGAGCGAGCTCGCGTGCAGGGAGCTTATAGCGAATGAGCCGCATGTGAAGGGCATGCTCAAGGATCCGCTTGCCGAAGCGGAACTTGATAAGATGCTCGTAGTGAAGCAGGCATCGCAGGACATGAAAGTAGGGGATATTGTGGAGTTCTTTGTCGGCCCGTTCAAGGGCTACAAGGCAAGGGTTATAAAGGTTGACCAGAGTAAAGAGGAGATTACAGTAGAGCTGATGGACGTTGCCGTTCCGATACCTGTAACCACCAAATCGGATATGGCGAAGATAATACAAAAGTCAGAGGCAAGCTGATAATATGACCGACGTAGTGATAAACGGACTTGTAGAAGGAGGAAAGGCAACTTCAGGAGCGCCTCTTGGGCCTGCACTTGGTCCTCTTGGCGTCAACATAAACAAGATTGTCGAGGAGATAAACAGCAAGACAAGCGGGTTCGCAGGTATAAAGATACCAGTAAAGGTAATAGTAAACAAAGAGACAAAGGAATTCAGGATAGAGGTCGGGTCGCCTACAACCAGCGCGCTTATACTAAAGGAGCTTGGGATACAGAAAGGGGCCAAGGCCAAGGAAGAAGTAGCCGGGAATATAACCCTTGAGCAGGTCAAGAAGATTGCAAAGGCCAAGGAGCTCTCCATGTATGGAAACTCAGAGGCATCCAAGGTAAAGCAGGTCCTTGGTACATGCGTAAGCATGAACATAACATGCGAAGGCGCAAGCGCCAAGGAAATGATAGCAAAGATCAACAGCGGAGAAGTAAAGGTATGAGCCTTCTGCCGCTTATTTTCAGCTTTTTTTACACGGCGTTGCAACGCAGGTCTGATTTATGGGAAGCACAGAAGTAAACATAGGCGGAATAAGCCTTATTGGGCTTTATGGCTTATTGAGGAGCCATTTTGGCTTCAGGAATTGGTGGCCAGGAGATACTAAGGACGAGATAATTATAGGCGCAATACTTACCCAACAGACTACATGGAGGAATGTTGAGAGGGCAATAGAGAACCTGAAGAGTGAGGGGCTTCTTTCCATAGAGAGCATTGCCGCATGCAAAAGGAGCAGGCTTGAGAAGCTTATAAGAAGCACAGGGTATTACAGACAGAAGAGCATCAGGCTGATAGATTTCTGTAAGATAATATCCAGCTCCTATGGGGGATTTGCGAGGATGGAAAGGCTTGGGGATGATGAGATGAGAGACGCTCTCCTCTCAATAAATGGCGTAGGGCCTGAGACTGCCGACTCTATCATGCTTTATGCTGCAGGAAGGAAGAGATTTGTAGTGGATGCGTATACCAAGAGGATATTCTCAAGGATTTATGGGACAGACATAGGGATTTCCTATGATGAGATGCAAGAATTTATAACAAGCAGGATACCGCGCAAGCTTAGGATCTACAAGGACTTCCATGCTCAGCTAGTAGAGCTTGGGAAGAATAACTGTAAGGCAGTTCCAGAATGTGGCACATGCCCTGCAGCTGAGTACTGCATGCATGCAAATAGGAATTCTTGAGATGCGGGTATTTAATATTCGTTTTGCTAACCATATCAAGGAGAAATAATGAACTTTAAGGATTATATAGAGCTTCACAGGGATGAAGTTTACAGGAAGATATGCGAATACATACCAATAAAGGAGCCGGAAGGGCATTACAGGATGGTAAGGGAATACAGCGACAGGCAGGGAAGCTACAGGAGGCCAGGGCTTCTTATGCTCTCCGGGCAGCTCTTCGGGGCAGGGGAAAAGGATCTCGTACTTCCTGCTGCAGCAATGCAGCTCTCCGAAGACTGGATACTTGTGCACGATGATATAGAGGACCATTCGGAGCTCAGGCGTGGCAAGCCTGCACTGCACAAGCTTCATGGGCAGGAGCTAGCGATAAATGCAGGAGATGCGGCGCACATGGTCATGTGGAAGATGCTCAAGGACAATATTAAGGCAATGGGAATGCGCAGGGGAGGCGCGTTCTTTGATAATTTCTACAGAATGCTAGAGTATACTGTGGAAGGGCAGTATATAGAAGACAATTTCATATACAATGTAAGGAGCCTTGCGGCTGCTTCCGAGAAGCTCTATTTCAGGATAATACAGGGCAAGACCTGCTACTACACCGTATACGGGCCTCTGCAGCTCGGTGCAATAGCGGCAGGCATGGGGAGGAATGAGCTTGGCATGCTCAAGGAGATTGGAATGCCTGCAGGGATGGCCTTCCAGATAGTCGATGACATCCTTGATATGAGGGCGGATGAGAAGGTCTTCGGGAAGCAGAGGTATGGAGACCTCAGGGAGGGGAAGCTGACGCTGATAATGCTTGACGCTTACAAGAGTGCGGATGCTGAAGAAAAGAAGAAGATGGAGATAATCTATGGTAAAAATAGAGAGGAGAAGAGCGAGGAAGAGATAAGGTATCTTGCAGATATTGCAGAGAAGTACGGAAGCGTGGATAAGGCGCTTAAGAAGGCAGAATGGTATGGTGCTGCTGCGAAGCAGGCGATAGAGAGGTACAGCGGCCAGCTTCCAAAGAACGAGTTTCTCGATGTTATGCTTACTGCGATAGAGGAACTATACGTAAGGAAAAAATAAAATGCCAAACAGCAATATGCTTTCCCACCCGTTAGAGCAGTATTTCATATCGTAGACAGGCTTAGCTTCCGAGTTCGGAATGGGTTCGGGCGTTTCCCTGTCCCTATGGCCGTTTGACACCACTATTTTACAGTTAAAGTTTTTAAGCTTATTGGAAAGCGTAACCCGCACATGAGAATAGCTCTATGACCCAATATATTTATGGGTTATCGGCTGAATAATTACTGGAATATTTATGGTCTCTGATTCAGCGGAGGTCGAGAAGAGCTTCAGGTTCCTTCTGTATTCGAGGGCGCTCAGGAGCATTGGAATAATATACATGACAATCACGATGCCGCTCTATCTTGCCGCGATGGGATTGAGCGTGGTAAGCATAGGATTCGTTGTCGCAGGGGTAATGCTCTTTATGATTGTGGAGACACTGCTCCTTGGGGCACTGGGGGACAGGGCAGGGTACAAGTATTCGCTCCTTATCAGCGAGATAATACCTGCATTTGGAGCGCTGGTGATTTTTTTCTCGCAGGACATCGCCATTATTATAGCCGCAGTAATAGTAGCAGGGATAGGAGGGGCCGCTGGAGGAATGCGGGGAGGGTTCTCGCCGGGGTCTACAGCGATAGTTGCAAGCAATTACCCTGACGAGCATAAGAGAGTGAGGAAACTGGGCCAGATCACATCTGTAGCCTCTTTCTTCTCCATCTTCGGAGCTGCGCTTGTCTCAGCGCATTTCTATCTATCTTCGGATCTAGGGGCGCTTGCTGCATACAGGGCCGGGTTCCTGGTATCAAGCCTTCTTCTCTTCTTCTCGTTCATCTGCCTGCTCTTCATTAAAGAGGAGAAGCGGCCAAGAAAGAGCACAAGGATAATGAAGAGGAGCAGCTTCAGGTACATACTGAAGGTGATAGCTGCGAATTCCCTGGGAGGAATAGGCCTTGGGCTTGCGATACCACTTCTCCCCCTCTGGTTGGAACTCGCTTACAAGGCGACAACGCTTGAGATAGGGATAATATTCGGGATTTCTTACCTTATTACAGCATTGGGCGCATATTACGCGTCATATATGCATGGAAAGTTTGATCCGCTAAGCATTGCTTCGGCAACAAGGGTTCTGGGAGGAGCGTTACTTATCGCAATGGCGTTATCCCCATTCCTTGCTCTTGTTGCAGTAGTTTATCTTCTTAGGGCATTTTTCGCAGGATTAGGGAACCCCACAAGAAATGCGGTGAATATGCGTGGCATAGACAGAGAGGACTACGGCACGGCGACGAGCTTCCAGGGCGTCTCGACAAGGGTATCGCAGCTGAGTTCAGGAGCAAGCGGATATCTTATGGAATACTCGCTTCCTGCGCCGCTCTTTCTCGGAGGTGCATTCCAGATAGTCAGCGGCGTGATGTATAGATATCTAATAGGCAGGAAGAACCAATGAGTGCCAAAACTTCATACTCTACAACATAGCCCGCGTTCCGCTATCCCCACATCTCAGCCTTTATCATTTTCTCGTTGACTCCCAGAGAAATCAATGCGTCTTTCACGGCCTTTACGAAGCCAGGCGGCCCGCATATGTAACTTATCCTCTCCTTGCAATCAGGTGCGTATTTCGAGATCATGTTTGCATCGACATGGCCCTTCTCCCCATTCCAGCCATCCCCATCCTGGGACCTGGTTACAGTAACAGTAAGCTTGAATCCTGTATCTTTGGATATTTTCTCCAGCTGCTCCTTCTCTATTATGTCATTAGCATATTTCGTGCTGTATATTAGAACACCGTCCACGGATTTTCCTTTTCCATGTATGCTTTCTAGCATGGAAAAAAATGGCGCGAGGCCTGTCCCGCCGGCAAGGAATAGGAATTTTGTCTGTTCAGCAAAATCGAATTTAAACTGGCCATAAGGGCCTGAGACGTAGTATACATCGCCTATCTTTGCCGAATCGAGCTTGGATGTGAATTTTCCATGTATCATTGAGATGAAGAACTGCAGCGAGTCTGAAGGTGGAGGGTTTGCTATGGAGAACGCCCTGCCTATGCTCTCTCCGGTTGATGGGTCCTTGTGATACAACATCGCAAACATGCCAGGTATAAAGTCCATCGCAGAACCATCCTGAGACTTGAAGGTAAAGGTAGTAACTTCTGGGGTGGTCTTCTTTATCCCTGATAGTATATACGGCTTATTTATAATCAACTTCCCACCCAGATTCGCTTACTGTTTCTGAGAAGAGGTGCTGTTCTCCATTATCTTCTCGTATTTCTCTATGCCTTTTATTATTTCCTTAAGCTTGGGGCTTATGTTGTATCCCAGGTCATAGCCCCGTTCGGTGCGTATGTGCGTCGGCTGCAGGACGTTAAGCTGCACTGATAAAGTTCTCAGAGTGATTATCAGTGTCTTCCTTGTAAAGCTCTTGCCCAAGGCCGCATAAAGCTCACGCGTTGTCCTTGGTGATTTTACCATCAACATCTTCAGTACAGCGTAGTTTGGCTTGCTCAGGACTTTCCTTATAAGCCATATTTCATCATTACCCTTTTCGCGTTTAGACATGTTTACCCCAACAAAAGCGTACCATAACAGGTATATCCAGTTATGTTTGAATACTAATTATCAGAAAAGTATATATACTTTTATATCGTATATTTTAGTATAAGATATTTTATTTTAATATAATAATTGGTATTATGGTAAAAATAAATATTAGGGAACTTGTATTGAGCAGGAAAAGAGTGCGAGAGACTGCACGCGCGTTGCGCCTTTCCTTCGAGGCTTTGCCTGCAGACTCACAGGCAATAGAGAAGAGCATAGGAGGCTTGGTTGAGAAAGCTGTGCTTTCGTGCAACAGCAAGTATAGTTACCATGTTGGCCCGCTCTCTGGCATCTCGGGAAGCATTGAGAAGGCAGCCGCAGCAGTAAAGGGTGCGGTCCTTGAAGAGGTTTCTTCCTCGGGATTGGAGGTTGGAAATGCGTCAGAGATAAACAAGGTTATGGGCATTTCAGGAAAGTTTTTAGATGGAAAAGGCGCGGGGTACGGAGCTATCGCGTATATGGTAGCGCATGATATTGCAGGATACGGTCCATTGAGCATGCTGATGGAGGATAAGGATGGGATAGAAGAGATAGAAGTAAATTCACCGTCATCGATAATAAGTATAGTGTCTGCAGAATTCGGCAGGTGCAGCACGAACCTAAGGTTCAGGGGCGAGAATGAATTCAGGGTTGCGGTAAATAAGATGGCGTATAATGCAGAGAAGTCCATAGGATTTGAGAATCCGGTAGTTGACCTGCAGCTGGAGAATGCAAGAGTACACGCACAGATAAAACCATATGCCACAAGCGGGGCTGCGGCATCGATAAGGATGGGGGGATTTAAGAAAAGGGGCCTTGTTGCAATAATCAAATCAGGTATGATAACTTGCGAGGCAGCCGCTTATTCGTGGATGCTGCTCGATTCGGGGATGTGTATGGTCATATGCGGCCCTCCTGCAAGCGGAAAGACTACAATGCTATCTGCGCTTATGGAGCTTGACATGCCTTACAGGAAAACAATAGTGGTTGAGGAGGACGTTAATGAGATACGCTTCTCCAGTCACGTAAATAACCTAGTCTCTTTATACGGCTCTAAATACGGAAAGGTAGGAGTAAGGGACCAGGTGGTGAATGCCCTAAGATTGCGCCCGGAGATGGTTGTTGTAGGTGAGATGAGAGGCAGCGAGGCAAGGGAGCTCTTCGCAGGAGGCAATATAGGGGTTCCATTCCTTGCTACAATGCACAGCAATCCTGAGCCCATTGCAGTTGTGAAGAGATTGCTGAGCAGCCCAATGTCTGTTGAGGCAGGGAACATAAGCGCTCTTGATGCATCCGTGCACACCATCCAGGATTTCAAGGGAACCAGGAGGGTATGCGCAATATTTGAGTATAGATGGCTCAGTAGAGCCGAGACAGATGGAGGGGAGGAGCTTAGCTGCGGCGATTCGGTAGAATTCTCAGGCTTATGGGACGGATGGAATATATCAAGGAAGGCGCTTGGATGCTCAAAGATGATAGAGAAGTATTCAGATGCCAAAGGCGTGTCTAAAAAGTCTTCGCTGCGTGAGTTCGAGGAGCGTTCGGCTCTTTTGGAGGATATAGCCTCGCAGGATATTGGGCTGGCGGATGCTGAAAAGAAGCTGTTTAATTACAAGATTAGTTCTGAGTTCGGCTGATTTGAATGAGTTTTCGTAAGGCATATGTTGCAATACCTTGGTTTTTCGCATGGGTGGCATGGGGCACAATGATTGCCGTGGTGAGCGGAGAGGGGGAGCGTGTCTCTCTTGGATTGCTGGAGTCGTTTGCACTCTCTGCGCTGCCCTGCTGCACCATAGCAATGCTCTTTTACGTAAATAAAAAAATGCACGGGAGGAGAGAGTTTAGGGAGAGGTTTTTATGGGCTGTCGATCTTGCCCTTGCATACTCAAAGGCGGGAATAGGGATGTGCAATGCAATTGCCATATCGGGATGTGCTTCGCAGGACAACAAGACGAAGAGAGCGCTTGACAGGATCAGGATATTTCTTCTATGCGGGGAGAATGCAGAGATAGGAAGTGCGGATACGGGAATGCCGCTTTCTGCAAACAATTCAGGCACGGTTATAGGGGATGCAGAGTCGCTTGATGCTGCAGTTGCAGACTACTATGCTGTTGAGAGGGAGGATGAGACGAAGAGATGGGATAATGTCGTAAAGCTCTCAACGCTCAGCATGTTCTTCTCTGCTGTAGGGCCGAGTTTTGTGATATTCGCTTTTGTAGGAGAGTCCATAATAGGGGGAGGGGGCAGCATTTTGCCTTTTTCGCTGATAATGCTAGGTGCAATGCCTGTTGCATACGCCTTGATAAAAGCGAGGATAGAGAGGGTTTTTCTATGATGAATTGGGCGAAGATTTTGTTTTACTGCATAACCGCTGCAGGGTCTGTTGCTCTCCTATTTACCATTGGAGTTTATGCGTTTTTTATCGCGATGTTGGGCCTGGGGCTGATTTCCTACAACGTAGGAAAAGATAGGAGAAGGAAGCACGAGAGGTATGATGCGATGAACCTTGCCTTCAGGATTTCTGCTTCCGGAGCCTCGCTGCAATCGATTAAGGAATGCGTAGCCAGAATAGACGGGAAGGGATTAAGGGAGAAAGCCCAGGCATGGTGCACTATGCTCATCTCCACAGGTGTAGCATGCCATGAGATAGCTGGAGATCCTCTTGCTGACTCCGTTTTTGAGCTTGCCGCCTTCGGCGCTTCGACGGGAAGGGATGTCTCCAGCGCAATGGAGCATCTTGGTAAGAGGATCAAGAGGCAGATTGAGGCAGAGCATGAGTATGTTGCGAGAGCAGTAGGAATGGACAGGGTATCGATTGCAGGGCTTGGCTTCTTTCTTCCTGCATTCGGAGGCATAGCTTCAGGGCTGATGCGTTTTACCGGAAGCTCTGCCAATAGCGCAATGTTTGAGGCATCGATAGCAGGCTTCATACTCTGCTGCCTTTGCATAAATGCGCTCTTCTCGGTGAAAAAGGAGAAAACTGCCCCAAGGCTCGCAGGAATTGCCATATCTTTTTCCATCTCTGCCCTTGTTATGATTACTGTCTCAAGGCTGCTGATAACGTTTATGTGAGTGGTTTTATGGATTGGAGAATATATTACGGAATGCGAAGCTTCGCGGAAAGATGGATACCTACTGATGTACGAGCTGCTTTGGTGCTGTTCCGCAGGTCTAAGGGGCAGGGCTCGTTGGAATATATAATGATGATATCGGCTGCAAGCATGGTAGTGCTTATTGCCCTTGCAATGATAATAAAGTTCAAGGGAGCGGTAAGCACAAGCACTATGGTAAACGGCACCAATACCAGCGTTTACTCCGCAATAGCTGGGGACTTATCCGCGCTCTCGAGGTCTTAACCCATGAAAGCACAGATGTCCCTTGAATTTATGTTTTACATAGCTTTGGGAGGCCTAACGCTCCTGGCTGCCCTGGGAATTGCAGCAGGTAAGGAAGCGTGGTTGAGTAGTGGAATGCGCAGTTTTGAGATCTCTTCGCTGGTGGCAGAGATAAATGGGGGCATTGCGTCAGGGGCAGGCAGTATAGAAGCGTATGTGCCTGCATCTTTCTGCAATGCAAGTGTGGAAGGAGATGAGCTAATAACCCAATATGGCACCTTCAGCTTCCTTGAGAAGGTTTCGATATACAGGAAATCCCCGTGCGGAGGTTACATGCAAATGCAGATAGCTTATACAGGCTTCGGGAACGCTACTCTGGTGGTATGAATTAGGCTTCAGATCAGCATTGAGATAATGGTACAGATGCTTGTAGCGCTCTCAGCATCAGCCTTGATTATTGCTACAGCGCATGCTCTTGTTGCAGGGCCACTGCATATGTCTTTTGCAGGAACTTATGCCGATGCGTACAACACCTCAAATTCCCTTGCTGCATCGTGCAGCTGTATTGGGATGGGCGGATGATACTTACTATTGACATGCTTGTAGGGCTTGCTTTCGTTCTCATCGCGGCAGCGCTATTATTCGGGTCCTACACGCTTATACAGGCGCAGTCTATGCGCCTTGCGAACTATTCGTTATCATATGATCTTTTCGCGGCGCACTCGCAGGAGGCAGTATCCGCAGTATATGCCGCAAATCTTACATACTCTGATGCGGAGAGCCTTCTATCCGGATACGGATATGTGCTCAGAAACCTTTCCGAATATGGAGTATGCGGACTGCGAAGGCCTTGCAGGATAGTCGTAATATCCGGCAGGGAACTTATTTTGGTGAAGAGATGAGAGTTCAGGCAAGTTTGGAATTTCTGATAGTGGCATCGTCCCTAGTCGCCCTCTGTGCTGCTGCGGCTGCATTTTACCTGGGCAGCCCTGCGCTTGCAGCAGTAAAGTCATTTGCTTCGTATAATTCGCCGACGCAGGAGGCATACAATGGGATATACCAGGCAGGAAGCGCCCCTGAGGTTTCGTGGTCCTTGGGAGGCGGTTTTGAAAAAGGAGCTGAAGGTGCATTTTATATTGTATTCTATGGCTGCAGACAGGAGAGCGTAAACCTGCATCTTAGCTCTGAGAGCGGCAGCCTGGCCGATTCGTCGTATAGTATTAACTTCTCAGGACCTTATATACTGCAGGGGTTCTTTACCCCATACAATTCGGGCATGTTCTTTATCAATGCTACATATTCGATCCTATGCGATGGAAGTACGTATGGGAATTCGATAATGCTGCATGGGTATGCATCTGGAACAGAAAACGGCAGCGGGACGCCTTTGAGGGTAGTTAGCCTATCGCAGAATGTAAGCGCATATTATCCAGCCCCAAGTTCAGGCAGCGGCATCTATTATACGGCGGAAGGATCCCATTGCACTTATTATGATTTTTGGGACCAGGCGGAGAGCGTGGCGCAGCAGTGCGGAACCTCTGATGCCTGGGATTATATGGTCTTCTCGAATTATTGTTATGCGGATAAGGGGATAATAAGCAGGGTGTACTGCGCGCAGAAGTCCGGCAGATACGGGGTTGCTAGCAATTCTACTGCAATAAGCTATAGTTATAGGCTGGTCCTCTCCGTGGACACGCAGCGCGGGGTTATAAATACCACAATCACTTCAGGAGAGGGAAACGCAAACGTATATTTAGGGAACAGCGTGGTTGGAACTGCGCATTCCGTTATGTCGTCTCCCCCGCCTGGGCTTTATGCTATTGCAGAAAATGGCAGCGAGTATCTTCTCAACCAATCCCCTTACAACTCCTTTCTCTCATCGGAGAGATATGCATCAGGCCTCCTTGCCTATTATAATTCAACGGAGGTGACATCTGGGGAGAGTGCGCAGATACAGGAGGCAATAGGCAGCGAGGGGGATGTGTATCGGAAAACAGTCTCAGGGCTTGGAGCAACGGGAAGATACTGCAAGATAGACGGGGGCAGGGCTTTATGCTACAGTATAGAAGATGCCAGTTTTGCCATATATGTTTCCCTTCCTGCTGGATTCGGAAGCATTAATGGCAGCTCTTCCTATGGAGGATCCGTGGTTTATATTACAACTGGGTGAGCAGTTACGAAGGCACAGATTGCAGTAGCAGAGGCTTTGATTGCGCTTTCCATAGCTATGCTTTTTTCTGCGTATGCCATACGAGTCTATTCTTCATACCTTATGGAGACGCGCAGCGACGTAAGCCTGCTCTCTTACAATATGGCTTTCTACGATTTTATCCATGCAGCGTATTCCAATGAAACAACCAGCGAATGCATAGATGCATACATATCCAACGGCTCGGGTTGCGTGGAAGGATTATACTTGGATATGGAGAGAGTATATGGTATATGGAATGTCAGCTTATTTGTAGCAGGGGAAGAGCCACATACAGGGACGGCATTATACACGAGATGTTTTCCCTACGGTGTTGGCGGGAATTACCTTCTCTGCTTATCTGCAGGTTAGTATGATGGGATTTTACGGGATAGTATTGTTGTCGTTTGTTGTTGTGGTGGCGATGCTTGCCCCTTCGCTAGATTCGAGCCTTGGATATTCTATAGGAACAACGCTCCAGGGCTCTCGGATTTCTGGATACATAGCAATATCATCAGAGATGTATCTTGCGCACAAGTGCGTTGGAGATGGGTGTGCGTACCTGAATGCAACATTCCTTCCAGAAGGCATATACAGGATAGGAGACATGATCTCGTCAGGCACCTATTGGTACAACGTCTCATAAGAGTCCTGCCACGTGCGAGAAGAGGTATGAAGCAGCGGAGGAAGATACGGATATTATCGGGATGGGGTAGATTCCGAATAATATAGTGGCAGCAAGGCATATGACTACCACAGCGGTTACACGCTGAGGCATGTTAAAATGCTTGGTGCTCCTCCCCTTTGAGTATGAGGCTATGAGCAACCTGAAGTAATAGTAGATGGATATTACGCTGTTTATAATCCCTATTATTGCGAGCCAGTAGAGGCCGGAGTTAACGGCACTCAGGAAGAGCAGGAACTTGCCTATGAATCCCATAGTAAATGGTACACCTATAAATGAGAACATGAATATTGCAAGGGCAAAGGCGGCAAGGCGATTTTCCGATGAGAGCCCTGCCATGTCTGAGATCTTCGTCCGGCCGCGGCTCTCCATGAGCGCGAATATCGCGAATATTCCTATGAAAGCGAACGAATGCGCAAATATCTGGAAGAGGCTGGCCGTAATGCCCTGCGCGGAGTCGGCAGCTATACCTATAAGTATGTATCCGGCCTGCGATATTGAAGAGTACGCGAAGAGCCTCTT
>JAKBQS010000053.1 GCA_021835105.1 Microcaldota archaeon | reverse complement strand
GCTCTTCAACTACTGCGCATCAAGCGGATTTGTCAAGGTAACTGCTCCATGGTACTGCAGCAGCATAAACCAGCAGGTGATAAACTCATGGAACAAATGGTCGCCAGTGGTATTGGCAGTAATGATGCTCTCGTTTGCAATAGCTGCCGCAGTTTTCATGACAGCCATGATATTCAAGAACGAGAGGCTGCGGACATTCGCCATAGGCGAGATGTATGAGGCAACAGCTACTGCCGTAATTGCAGTATTCTTCCTTCTCATAGCCGCCACCCTATTCGGTGCGTTTACCGCAACAATAACAGGCCCAATAGACCCATATAACGCATCCCTCTCTTACATATCCACCACGATAAACGCTACCCAGAATCTTATTGTGCCCATGCTGAATGACGCTGTAGTGGACGCATTCTATGCGAGCTTCAGGCTGACTATATGTGCTCCGAACGAACTAGACCCTCTCGAACCTGACTGCGTGAAAAACATAGGAAAAATACTCACCGTACCGATAATGGTCAACTTCTACTGGCCTGTGACAACAGTAGTAGGGCTAATGGTAGATGCCCTGATATCCTTGTATGTGCAATACTACATAATTTTATTCTTCATGTATGCGGCAATACCCGTCTTCCTTATCCCGGGGATTGCCTTCAGGGCCCTCCTCCCAACGCGCTCTCTCGGTGGTATGATGATGGCAGCTGCGATAGGCTTCTATTTCATAATGCCCGTCCTTTTTTCAGTAGCATACTACTTCACCTCAGCCTCTCTGACAAGCCAGCTAAGCACAATAACCTCGTCTGTGAACAAATACAGCGCAGGCAATGGCGCGCAGCAGAACGCCATCTCCCCAAGTTCTCCACTCGTGCTTGACGTGCAGGAGGCCAATTCCGCTTTCAGCTCATTCTGGCTATCTACCTTATTCTTCCCCACGCTGATACTTGCCATAACCTACTCGACGATAGTCCAGATGGGCGAGATAATAGGCGGGATGGCAAGGACTTCCGGAAGGCTAAGGCTTGTAGTATAGCCTAAATGCGACAAAACCAATAAAAGCTATCTTTAAATATCAGAAAAAGCAGAATAAATATTGCCTAAATTGGCTAAAGGTATCATTATGGTATTCGCAAAACCCCGTACAGGTGTATCAAGAAAAGAAGACAATGCAATAAAAAGCATACCGTCTATACTTAATCAGGCAGAGAGGCGTACGCTGGAGTTGCAGCAGATGCTGCATAATATAAGCAAAGTTCATAATGGAAGCGTAGATTCGAACCTTAAGTTTCCCGAAATAGACCAGAGCATAAGCGTCTCAGACTTACTCAAGGAGTTTGCAGGGCCTCTTGCAGACACAAAGGAATTAGAGGCACAGGCAAAGCAGATTGCTGCGGTTAATCTGAGCAGATACCTCAGCGCTTTGGAGGCCAGGGAGAACCCCAATCCAATTCTTGCGGATATGGTAGAGAATGCAAGGAAAGCAGAGTCAAGATTTATCAATGACAAGGATCTCAAGGACGTAGGCGAAAACAAAGCATTCAGAGATAGAGTTGCGCGTTTCAGGAAGCTCGAGAAGATGGTAGGGGAAGATATCCCTGCCGCATACGCATCTACAAAAGGGGCGCCTACCAAGAAACAGCTGGAAACCGAGGAAAGGCTGGTAAAGCATCTGCAGGAAATGCTGCTTCAGAATGATTTTGTACGTATGCGCGGCGCCCTTGTTGATCTTATAGCGGCGCGCGAGACCCTTGCCTATGCGTATAGCGCCGCAAATAAGATGTCCTCGCGGGGAGAGGGCATAGAGGCTGCAAAAGAGATGCTCAGATCATACATAAGCGAGCAGAGGGACAATGCCGCATCGATAACCCAGCCAAGGGCACCTGCAGGCACAGCGACAACTGATCAGCCTACGCTTGAGATGTCTAAGGTAACTTCTAGTGTTTCACGCGAACCAGCTGCATTATCAGTAGCGGGACCCGCCGGAGCCGCACTGCTTTCAGCCGCTAAGAAAGAGTACCACGAAACAATCAACGAGCTATACGAAGAAGTATCAAAGCGCGTGACAGACCTTGAAAAAAAGCTAAACGCAGGGATAAAGATTACTGATCCTGGCATGTCAGATACGATAAGCAAGGCAAACGAATCCAACCTGCTGCTATTCGCTGTAGTCCATACGTTCACGGATAAGTTTACGAATGTGCTTTCTAAAGAGGAGCTTGCAGCTATAGAAGGTCTGCTCCTAGATTCCAATCAGCTGTTCTATAAACTCTCAAGCCCATCTGGGGGCAGGATAAAAGTCAGCACCATAAACATTGGCAATGCAGTAAGGAGCCACAGCAACGAGCTGCACGAGAAACTCATGGAGCTGCACGAACTCCACGAGCAGGTTCCTGGTAAGTATGGAACAGGCACATCAGAGCCAAGTGCATACGAGAAATTTATCGCTTTCGTAAACGGCGAGTATAAATCCAAATATCCCGAGCTGATGCAGGAACTGGGTAGACTTGGCGTGGACACCGAATCGTTTATGGGCGAGTATGTGCGACATGTCTTTGACATAAGCGCATCCCTCAGATCAGCGACAAGGAAAGCAGAAGGAGCGCAGGAAGAAGGCACATCACATGAGGAAAGCCCGGCAATATTCTCTCCGTAAAGGCACGGCGCAGTAAAGCAAACCCCCCAGTACAGGCAGCACAAAACCTTGATTGGAAACAGGAGAACTTGGACGCATAGCGTGCATTCAATTGCAGAGCGGATCATTCGCGCAGTTCAGAAGCAATCTTTAACCTTTTAAGCTCATGCTGCACAGCGTCAGGGTATGATTCCCTAAGCCTTGCAATCTGCATCAGAGCTACTTTCGGATCAGTCTTATAATACCGGACTATCCCTGGTATCTGGTGGTTCTGCAGCACCTCGCTGCCGCCGCTCCAAAGAACCTTTTTATATCCGGACGGAAGAAATCGCTTTTCCTTATGGTCTCCTTTACATAAGGGTGAAGGTAAGTCTCGATGCCGTTTATGAATCTCGGAGCTTCCATATCCTTTCTAAGATCAGGCAAACCTTCAACATGTCTTACTATAAGTGTAATATTTAAGGAATGTCTGTCCTCGCCTATCGTAAATATAGTGTCCTCAATTACTGGAAACACCCACATGACATCTTCAACCACCAAACCTGTCTCGCTTTTAACATTTTTTATAATTGATTCATCTGATCCATCGCCCTTATGCAGCCTACCGCAGGGAACCACTACTCGCATCTGTACACATCAAGGTGAGAATGCGGCTGTTCACTTGTTCCTACCGAGTAATTAACCTATTATACCATCCACATGATGCTAAATTGCATATGTGCACTTTAATCCGATTCCTAAAAACATTGTCACCTAGGTTATCGTGCGCTAGATTGCACTCTAACTGCCTTCACCATCCAGTTTCTTCTTCAATCTCCCAGCTCTATCCTCCTTATCACGTAAACTTTCCTTAGTACCATCGTCACTGCCATACCCCTTTCCAACCCCTCTCGTTTTTGCAATCTCCACCCTATCCTTCTCAGTCTTCCAATTCCTCCTGAATCTTCCAGGCAGGTTATTTGCTACAGGCGCTGCAATATCATATCTGACCATCCTGCCAGCTGCCCTTGCACCTTTAACAGTATCGGTATCTGAAACCATCCTCTTTGCCTTGCCCCATAGGTTCTCACCCTCCAGAGGCACTCCCTTATTCACATTATCATATATCCTGCCCAACTCCTTCTTAGCCTGCGCTTCGCTTATTCCACCTTCATTGATAGGTTTCATAAGCCTTGAGACTACCTGATTTTCCCTTGCCTGTGCCGCCGCGTAAACACCAATTGCCGCTGCATCCTTAGCGATGTGCCTATCATATACTTCGCCGCCTCTGCGCTGCAGCCGGCTAGTTCTGCCTAAAGCCACATCTGGCCTTGTTATGCCAGTGTCATGCCCAAGTACCTTTATAGTAGAGCCTTTCGTCATCCCTGGATACTTCTCATACCCATCAAGGCGCCTTGCAGGCTTCTTCTCAAACTTTTTACCTGTCCAAGTGTGCCTTAGGTGTAAGCTGACATTTCCAGTGCGTTTGTTGTACGCATCTTCCAAGGCTTTTACCCTCTGTTCTATCATAGGGCTATATGTTCCAGTACTCTTCAGGCCTTTTATGCTGTTAATAGCGTTATTTAGGTGATTCCGTAGCGGATCGCTGCTTGGAAGCGCGTCCCGTATGCGCTCCAGCTTCTTGATGCTTTCGTCATGTGCCTTTGTCTGCGAAGCAAGTTTATTTATCTCCCTTGCATTGCCGCCCCTCCCTCTTATCTTTGTATATATCAAGCCAGCAGGCGAAATGGAAATGGCCATCCTTAGTACATGCTTACCTACCATCGTCGCCCCTGTCCTGTCAGACGCGCGCTTAGCCACTCTGCCTACGAATTTAGTAGCCCTTCCTGCCCTTGTATGGCCAAATATATCATATGTGTTGGATACTGCTCTTCCAGTAGCCCTTCCTGCCGCTCTAACGTGCCTAAATCCTGGCGCATTCATGACCCGTGCCTTCCCCCTAGAATATGCGCCGGGCTGCTTTATAGTAGCAACTCCAGCTCTTGCCATCGCTGCTTTTACAGCAATCTTCTTTCCCGTATGCGAACCCCGCATCTTGTTATATGTGCTTCCAGGGTTCCATAAGCCTCCAGTTACTGTAAACTTCTGTGGGAAGAAATACATAAGCACGCTAAATGTACTCTTGCCCCTAAGAGATCCCTTTGACCCGGTTCCTATTCCGGCAAGGGTCGCAATCCCAAAGAGATTGAATATGCTGTAGCCTCTCATGGTGGCTCCTGCCGCAACAAGGAGAACAAGTATTACCAATATCGGTATCAATGCTGGTATGTAACCGAATGAGAGCAGTACGTATGCAAGCAGCGCGAAATGCAGCATCTATATCAATAATAATACCCATTTCTCATTTAAATAACTAACCAAGGGCATTACACAATGCCTAATACGCCCTCCCAAGCATGCCAGCATAATATTTATAAGCTGTTAAATGAGTAAGGAATATAACAAAACACAAAGTGATCCACTTGCCTTTTGATAACAAAAGCATATTGTTCATGGCTTTTTTTCTGGTATCACTTATCTTGGTAATCGTACCGCTGGAGATAAATGTTGGTTTTGCAATAAGGTTTGTACTAATACTGGCCGCCCTGCTGCTTGACATAGTGGCATTCTCAACCAGGTATTACACATATTTCATTATGAAACTCTTCAAGATGAAGGGCAGAACAGTGGTGCTAAACAGCGATGACCCATTCATTCTTGCGCCATCCGGCAACGCAATAATATCAAGGGACGGATCCGTAGTATACGCGAGCGCCTTCGTGAAGATACCTGTCTACAGATCGGCAACAGAGATGACAAACGAAGAGAAAGTCGAGTTCTCGTCCCTGTTCGGACGCATCGCCTCGATATCAAAAACACCTGTAAAAATATCTTCGCAGCTTTACGTGATAAACAAAGACGAGTACATAAACAAGATAACAATGAAACTCAACCAGGCAGAAGAAAAGTACACGGCAAGCGAGAATGACAAGACAACACCGAGGAACATGGCAGAGAGGATAAGAGGGGAAGTTACCATGTGGCGAAACCTGCTGGACAACGTGAATAGGTCACAGTCAAAAGCACTCCTTGCGTACGCCATGGTAACAGGATTCGGAGGCACGGAAGAGGAGGCCGTAAACATTGCAGTGCAGGATGCCGAGGAGATAGCATCAGGGATAAGCGCAATACTGGGCATAAGCACGGATCTAGTCTCGGGAACGGAGCTGCTCACGCTTATAGAGCCTGATTATATGATACCGACGGCAACGATAAGCGAGAGGATAAGGCAGAAGACTATGGAAGAGGGCATGTAGGTGGAGATTGTATGGTAGACCAGGAAGAAATGATGTATCTTGCAACTACGATATTAGTCGC
>JAKBQS010000052.1 GCA_021835105.1 Microcaldota archaeon | reverse complement strand
GCATCAGCGCACTTTGCAGCTACCTCAGGGAAACCACCGGCGCCGTAGCCGCTGGTTATCTCCCTGCCTATCAATAGCTTCTTCTGCGCCTTTATCATATTGAGATGCGCATGATCGGTATTAAGGGCTATTGTGTCCGCGCTCTTCATGCCGTTGCTGTAGAGCCTGTTGACAAGGTTGCTGCCCTGTCCGCCTACCCCTACAACTGCAATCCTGGCTACCATGGAGTCGTAATCGACCTGTTCAGGCATAGATACCACCTTTATATGTAATCTATTCCGTCGTATCTTGCCTTCCTTGTAGCCATCTCGTCGAACTTGCCCGCTATGCTTGAGCCGCGCACGCCCGTTACTATTGCAACTATCTCAAGCTGGCCCTCGAATCCCGGTATTATCCTTGCGCCCCACTTTATGTTGGCCTTAGGATCCATCCTCTCGGTTATCTGCTCTCCAGCCTTTATTGCATCTCCAAGCGTCAGATCTGACGCACCTGATATATGTATCAGCGCGCCCTTTGCGTTCTCAAAGTCCACATCAAGCAGCTTGTTCTTCACCACTGCCTCAGCAGCAGAAGCTACTCTGTCGTTGCCCTTGCCCGTGCCCACAGAGATGAATCCTACGTCGCCGCTTCCCATTATGGATCTCACATCCGCGAAGTCTATGTTTATCAGGCTCGGCTGGGTAATTGTCCATACGAGTCCTCCTATTGCCTTGGCGAGTATGTCGTCTGCTACGGCAAAAGCCTCGTTCATTGGCAGATTAGGCACAAGCTTCACAAGCCTGTTGTTATCCAGTATGATAACGCTGTCGCTATACTTTCTCAATCTCTGTATACCTTCAGAAGCCTTTGTCTTCCTTACCCTTTCCAGATCGAATGGGTAGGTTACCATTGAGACTACTATCGCACCCTGCTCCTTTGCTATCTGTGCTACTACAGGCATTGCCCCCGTTCCGGTTCCGCCTCCCATCCCTGCGCAGAGGAAGACAAGCTGGGCCCCGTAGAAAGTCTCTTCAAGGAGCTGTCTGTCAAGCTCTGCAGCCTTGGCTCCTATCTCAGGATCCCCTCCGGCTCCAAGGCCTCTGGTCATGTTCTTTCCTATGAGTATCTTTTTTATCCTCTCATCTATTATCTTGAAGTGCTGGGCATCGGTGTTCACCGCAACAAGATCCGTTCCCTTAACGCCAACCTTGAGCAGCCTGTTTACCGTGTTGTTTCCTCCACCCCCAACTCCAACAGTAACTATCTTTATCTGCGTGGAATCGCTGACTGCGTCAGCCCCCGAACCCTTGCCTCCTAACAAATCGCTTGTAAAGTCTACCATCCTGATCGCCTCTTAGTATGTAATCTTAAATATATATTTAAATATCTTTTGTAGAAAATCACACACCATGATAATATATATAAAAGTAAAAATCATTTATTAAAATATCTAGTCTTTTACTTTTGTTCTCTTCTGTTCAGAGTACATCGAGACTATCTCCTCCGTTGTAGTTGCATCTTCTGCACTCTTGTCTTCGCGTATTCCTTCGCTCACTATCCTCGGGAATCTCAGAGCATATCCCTCATCAGAGTCGCTTCCCCTGCCGCACATATGAGTCGGAGATCTGGTTATCTCGTCTGCCCTCACCTCTATCACATACTTCGGATCGACCCAGAAATCCGGCTCCAGCTGGGAGAGAACCCTGGCCGGCTTCGCCTTCCTTGAGATATCCCTGCACCTGTCCCACAAATCCTTCATCTGGTGTTCTGTAAACCCTGTGCCTATCTTGGTTATGCTCTCAAATATATCCGTGGCGTCGTTGTAGACTGCACACAGCAGGCCGCCGAGGCCGAACTCGGTCCTGGAGCCTTTCCCTCTGTAATATCCTATTATTACCAGATCAACAGTATCCGAGAGCTCTCCCTTGTAGCTCCTCTTGAGCTTTATCCAGCTGAACCTCCTCGCCCCGGCAACATACACAGAATCAATGCCCTTTGCAACTATCCCCTCGAGGCCGCTCTCTACGCTGCGCTCAAAATAAGAATCAAGCTCCTTAGGCGAAGACGCTATTATCCTATCTGCCGCTTCGATAACCATCCCGCCTCTTATCATCTTCTCAAGCAGCCTGCGCCTCTCTCTGTATGGCAACCCAAGGCATTCCTTCCCGTCCAGATACAAGACGTCGAAAAGGAAGAGCTTTACTGGTATCTGCCTGCTCTTCTCATCTATATCATGCTTCCTCTTCCTCTGTATTGTTTCCTGAAAAGGCCTGAATGTTCCAGCCACTTCGTCGTAAGCTATAACCTCCCCTTCCACTATGCATTCATCAGCGGAGATCTCATTGAAGAGTGCTTCAGATATGTCAGGAAACATCTCCGTTATCCGCTCCAGGTTCCTTGAGAATATCTCTACCCTGCCCTTCTTCCTGCTGAAGTGCACCTGCGCACGCAACCCGTCATACTTGCTCTCCACTGCGCATCTGCCTCCCATCCTCTCCATTATCTCCTCTGATGTGGGCAGCCTCTCAGCAAGCGCCGGCTTCACAGGGCTGAAAACCTCTGCCCTGAAATTTTCTATCCCCTCCATTCCCATCGCAGTCAGGGTCCCCGCGACCCTGCCAAGGTCTCCGCAGACATTGTAAGCCCTCTCGAGCTTATCCTTATTGGTCCTGTCCCCGGTTGCCATAAGCGCAAGAGCTTCCATTATTGTTGCATCTCCCGCTCCAAGCCTTAGCGTGCCGAGTGCAAATCTCACGATGTAACGCGCCTCCAGCGGAGACGCAGAAGAGAGCAGGCTCACCATGCCCTTTATCTTTGCATCTTTGCTGCCCTCCCCGGAAGCCTTTGCTATATCCATCATTGTGTCAAATACATGCGCACCGGAGAGCTTCGAATAGGAGAGAAGCCTGCTTCTTTTCTTCCCTGAGAGCTCCTCAGCAGCTGTGCCAAGGTCACCAGTCTTCCTGAAGGCTGCCACGACATCCTTCTTCTCGTAACCCGCAGCTTCGGCTATCGCTTCTTCCGCAAGCTTTTCTGCGATCCCTACCTGCAGGCTCTCAAAAGATGGGCCAAGGACTCCCTGCGTCATATATACTATCTTGGCGATCTCCTCCTTGTCCATCCTGCTGAACATATCCTTGAGGATGCCTACCATCTCTATCCTTGACTGCGTTGCCTCAAGCCTGCTGTAATAGTCTGCAATCTCTCCAAATAGCATAATGAACCTTCTGCAATAACCTATAAAAATCCGCAAAGCAATCTATCTGCATGTGGTCTCCAGCCGAGCATCCAAACGAACCGCATATAGATGCAATTGAAGATGTATACCCTCCATCCGAAGATTCTTATCTTGCGCTCTCAATGCTTAAGCAGCTTATGGATGGTGAGTTTCGAAACAGGAAAGGCATCCATGCCCTGGATCTCGGCACGGGCACCGGAATACTTGGCATAAACCTCGCATTGTACGCCAGCGTGGAGTACGTAGTGCTATCAGACATAAGCGAATCTGCAGTAAGAAACGCGAAACTTAACACAAAGAATAACGCCGCAGCTCTTCACACAATTCCGCATATCATACGTTCAGACCTCTTCTCCGAGATTGCCGGCAGGTTTGACCTGATAGTATTCAACCCGCCTTATCTCCCTGAATCCGGAGAGATTACTGAGAGGAAAATTGCTATCCAGGTGGAGAGCGGTCCTGGGGGCAACGAAACAATCCGCAGATTCCTAAAAGCCGCACCTGAGCATCTGGCTCCTGGAGGAAAAATAATAACAGTATCCAGCAGCCTTGCAGATTCCAAGGAGATGCGCGAGATAATATCGACTTCGGGCTTAGAAATGGAGAAGACGGAGAAACTGCATATATTTTTCGAGGACATAATAACATATCTGCTGTCTTCCCAAACTTCCCTCAGGAAACCTTGAGCACTTCCTTGGCCTTGCTTATTGCAGGCGTAAGTGCATCAACATCCTCCTCGCTGTTGTATGCATAGAAGCTGATTCTTGCTACTGCATCCTGCCCGAGGACGGAATTGACAAGTGGCATTGCGCAGTGGTGTCCGGCGCGTATTGCTATGCCTTCACTGTCAAAGATCGTGGAGAGATCGTGTGGGTGTATGCCCTTTACATTAAAGGAGATGGTTCCACCTCGTCTCCCAGTCTCATCTATTCCAGGGCCGAAGACCTCCACTCCTTTGATACCTGCCATGGATTCAAGCGCATATCTAGTAAGCTTCTCCTCATGTTCACGTATCCTGCTGATGCCTATTGAGAGCATATAGTCCACTGCAGCACCGAGCCCTATCCCGCCTTCTATATTGGAAGTCCCAGCCTCGAATTTCCATGGGAGCTCATTCCAGCTGCAGCTTGCAAAGGAGACGCTCCTTATCATGTCTCCACCGCCCAGGACAGGCTCCATGCTCTCAAGCGCTTCCTCCTTCCCGTATAAGACCCCTATTCCCGCCGGACCGAACATCTTATGCCCTGAGAACGCGAGAAAGTCGCATCCTATCTCGCGTACGTCCATCTGCATATGGGGCACATGCTGCGCCCCGTCAATAATTACTAATGCGCCTTTCTTATGCGCGAGCCTGGTCATCTCCTTGATATCATTCACTGTGCCAAGGACATTGGAAGCTGCTGTAAACGTAACTATCTTTGGGTCCTTCTCCAGCCTTGACTTGTAATCTTCCATGTCAATGAACTTCTTGTCCCCATCAAGCTTTGCATACTCCACCTTGCTTCCCAGACGCTTTGCGAGCATCTGCCAAGGAACTATGTTGCTGTGATGCTCCATCTCGGTAGTAAGGACAATATCGCCTTTCCTAAGCATCTTACCACCGAGGGAGAGCGCGACCATGTTTATCGCCTCCGTTGTGTTTCTGCAGTATACTATATTCCTGTAGGCCTCTGCGTTTATCAGCTTCGCCACCTTCTCCTTAGATCCGGTGTAAGCTTCGGTCGCCTCCTCCGCTATCTTATAAAGTCCCCTATGAATGTTCGAGTTGTAGTTCCTATAATAATTGTCTACCGCCTTTATTACACTCTCAGGCTTCTGTGATGTCGCTGCGCTATCCAGATAAATCAGCCTTCTCCCGTTCACCTTTCTCCTCAATATCGGGAAGTCCTCCCTTATCCTCTCAGCATCCATCCCTTCCATTAGATCATTCTTCGTATTCGTATCCCTTGGATTCTACTTCCTGGACCAGCTCGTTTCCCCCTTCCCTTATTATCTTTCCGTCCTTCATCACATGTATGAAGTTGGGCTGCATATAGCTCAGTATCCTGCTGTAGTGCGTTATTATTATTATTCCCGCTCCGGTCTTCTCATGGAAATCATTTATCCCCTGGGCGACAATCCTTACCGCATCCACGTCAAGCCCCGAATCAGGCTCATCAAGTATTGCGAACTTTGGTTTAAGTACGGCCATCTGCAGTATCTCCATCTTCTTCTTCTCCCCGCCTGAGAATCCGTAGTTGAGGGGCCTGCTTATCAGGTCCTCCCTTATCTTGAGCTTTGAGGCATTGTCCTTTATCTCGGAAATGAAGTCCTTGTAGGTGTATTTCTCGTCAGACAGGGCACCCCTTGCGCTGTTAAGGAAATTCAGGAAGCCCAGTCCGTCTATCTCAACCGGGTTCTGGAATTCCATGAAAAGCCCCTTCCTGGCCCTCTCATTGGGAAGCAGCGAGGTTATGTTCTCACCGTTCAGCAGTATCTCGCCTCCCTTAATCGCGAGCGACGGGTGTCCCATGACCGCCTTTGCCAGTGTCGTCTTTCCCGATCCGTTCGGGCCCATTATTACATGAACCTCGCCCTTCTGTACCTTTATGCTCACGCCCCTTACTACTTCCTTGCCCTCTGCCTCTACGTGAAGGTCCTTTATCTCTAAACTCATAATATCAACCATCAAAACAATATTCCTGAAGTATAGCACGGTTCCCTGGTATAAAGCTTAGATCCGAGCATCTGCGATGCCGCTTCCCTGAAGTCATTGTTCTCCATGCCCTCAAG
>JAKBQS010000051.1 GCA_021835105.1 Microcaldota archaeon | reverse complement strand
AATTAGTTTATTAATATTGCCTTATTTAAAACTTCTTATATATGACTGTTTGTGTATCTATTTGAAATACGCATATGTTCTGGATCTCATCATTTTGGTTTTTTAGCTCTGAAACGTGGCGCCCGAATAGTTAGGCATGCAAGTGGCCAGTATGCAGGGATGCCGCTGGATGAGCATATGCTCCCGCCCGTATTCTCATTATCTTTCGCCTCTGTCTCTGTTGTCGCAGCTGTAAAACACTCTCTATTAAACGCCATGACCTCGCCTTAGGTAGTAAAATACCGGCGAATTCTGCATTCTACATGGCACATATGGTTTTGTTTGAACGTCAGATGCATAACTCCGCCCCATGTTTTTTAAAGTGTAGGCTCTAATCATTATCTAGAGTGTTGTTTATAATGGTTAGCGTTTCTGTTAGGATTGCGGCGGCAAATGGCGACGGGATCGAGTCGAGCGGGACACTGCTTGCCAAGGCAGCCGCAAGAAAAGGATTGCATATATTTGGATACCGCGGCTACCAATCGGTAATACGTGGCGGCCATGTCTGGTTCAGCGTCAGGATAGCGGATGAAAAGATATATGACCATGGAGAAACGATCGATATACTTGTTGCTATGAACCAGGATGCAGTAGATCACCAGGCTTCACACCTCAGCAAAAATGCTTTTGTTATATATGACTCGGGAAAGATAAAGGTCGAGAAGCTTGAGGGAAAAGGATTCAGACTTCTCCCGATACCGCTCCTTGACATCGCAGTAGAGACAAGCGGAGACCCGATAGTCAGGAATGTGGTTGCTCTTGGAGCCGTAATGAAGATAACGGGCATAGGAACGGATACGCTGCACGAGATACTGAAGGAGACATTCGGGAAGAAGGGAGACAAAATAGTTGAGCAGAATGTCAAAGCGGCAGATAGGGGATACGGTTATGAGGGTGTTGAAGCGGCATTCAGCCTCAAGGCAGATAATAAGAAGCTTTACGTGATGGATGGTAACACCGCACTATCCATAGGCGCGTATTCTGCAGGGTGCAAGTTCTATGCGGCTTATCCTATGACTCCTGCAAGCAGCATATTGCATTGGTTTGCTGCGCATGAGGACAAAGGGGTATTCGTTAAGCAGACAGAGGATGAGATTGCGGCGATTAACATGACGATTGGCGCAGCGAGCGCAGGCGTGCGGGCGATGTGCGGGACGAGCGGAGGAGGTTTCTCACTTATGGTAGAAGGTCTTGGCCTTGCGGGAATGATAGAGGCTCCGATAGTTGTTGTTGAATCCCAAAGAACAGGGCCTAGCACGGGCCTTCCTACGAAGACAGAGCAGGGAGACCTTCTCTTTGTCATGAACGCATCGCAGGGAGAATTTCCGCGTATAGTCGTGGCACCAAGAGATGTAGAGGAGTGTTTTTATGTCGGCAAACATGCTTTCAATCTGGCGGAGAAATACCAGTGCCCAGTAGTGATAATGTCGGATCTCTTCCTCTCTGAGCATATAGAGAGCATAGACTCATTTGACATCGATAGGGTGGGTATAGACAGGGGAAAGATAGCGACTGCTGCGTCAGAGGGCAGGTTCAAGAGGTATATGCTCACCGAAGACGGTGTATCTCCAAGGTCCATACCGGGAACTCCAGAACTCGAATTCACGGCTGCGAGCGATGAGCATAACGAGTATGGGGATCTCGTAAGTGATGTTTTGTCTGGGATAGATGAGCATGTGGAGATGCGCAATAAGATGCACTCGAAGAGGATGAGGAAACTCGAGACCATGCTTAAGAACGAGTCTTGCTTTGCTCCAACTGTAGAGAGCAGTGCAGGAAGCCACTCTCTTGTATGCTTCGGGTCTACAACAGAGGCATCAAGGGAGGCAGTAAAGATACTGAAATCAAAAGGCATAGATGTAGGTTTAGTATCATTCAGCTATCTGCTCCCTCTTGACAGCAAGGCAACTGCTGACTCACTGAAGGGTAAGAAGCTGATAGACGTAGAGGTTAATTATACGTCGCAACTGGCGCAGATAATAAAGCTTTGCGCAGGGATAGAAGTGGATTATAAAATAAACAAGTACGATGGAGAGGCAATAACAGGCGAGGAGATCGCCAGGAAGGCAGAACAGATAATTAAGGGTGTAATGTAATGGCAGGTTATAGTTCTGGAATCAAGGCGATATTCTGTCCCGGCTGCGGAGATTTTGGAGTGCAAGCTGCACTGAATAAGGCGTTCATGGACTTGAAGATAGACAGGAGCAATATAGTCATGGTATCAGGCATAGGATGCAGCTCGAGCATGCCGCAGGTCTTCGGAGTTTACGGCATACACAGCCTTCATGGCAGGCTTCTTCCTGTGGCATCCGGAGTAAAACTTGCAAATTCAAAGCTCACTGTTGTAGGCGTAGGAGGGGATGGGGACGGATACGGAATAGGCAGCGGGCATTTTATACACACAGCAAGAAGAAATCTGGATATCACATATGTTGTCATGAACAATGAGATATATGGCCTTACTACAGGGCAGGCTTCTCCAACCAGCCTCAGAGGCGCTAAGACCAAATCCACTCCTTTCGGGGATATAGAAAACCCGATCAACCCTATCTCTCTTGCCATAGCCGCAGGCGCCACATATGTCGCACGGGGCTTTTCAGGAGATCCGATGCATATGGCAGAACTCATAAAGAATGGCATACTGCACAAGGGCTTTGCGCTCATTGATGTCTTCAGCCCGTGCGTGACGTTCAACAAGCTGAACACTTACGAATGGTTTAAGTCGAGGATTTACAGGCTTGATAAGGAGGGTCACGATCCTTCTGACATAGGCAAGGCCATGCAGAGGGCAATGGAGACAGAAGTAACCAATTGGGATAAGGTTCCGATAGGCTTGTTTTACAAGAAGGAAGGGGAGACCTACGAAGACTCTGATATTGTGCTCAAGAACGGGCCGCTTGCGGATCAGCCAGTGCCGAGCAAGGAGAATGTAATGCAGATACTTGAGGAGAATAGATAGGTGTTTTTGCTGTACGGAATAATTGGTTATGGCGTTTATTTTCCTGTTTACAGGATAAAGGTAGAGGAGATTGCAAGTGTCTGGCATGAGGATGCAGGGAGTATAAAGAAAGGGCTTAATATAACTGAGAAGACCGTGCCTGCGATAGATGAGGATGCTGCAACCATAGCAGTTGAGGCTGCGCGTAGGGCGGTATCGCATGCGGGGATAGATGCACGCGAGATAGGTGCCGTTTATTGCGGTTCTGAATCGCACCCGTACGCTGTAAAGCCCACTTCCACAGTAGTGGCGACCGCTATAGGAGCAGGGAACAATGTCATGGCAGCTGACCTTGAGTTTGCATGCAAGGCCGGTACTGCAGGGATGCAGGTTGCCATGGGGCTGGCGAAGAGCGGCATGATAAAATATGGCTTGGCTGTTGGGAGCGATACTTCGCAGGGTAGGCCTGGAGACGCGCTTGAATATACGGCAAGCGCAGGGGGCGGCGCGTATGTGATAGGAGGGGGAAAGGATGAAGTGATTGCGGAGATAACGCATACGTTAAGTTTCACTTCGGACACTCCTGATTTCTGGAGGAGAGAAGGCGCGAGTTTTCCTTCCCATGGAGGCAGGTTCACTGGGGAACCTGGATATTTCAAGCACATAATAGGTGCGACAAAGAGGCTTTTCGAGGTCACTGGAATGAAGGCATCCGATTTTGATTATGCAGTATTCCACCAGCCGAACGGGAAGTTTCCAATCAATGTGGCTGCGAGGCTGGGATTCGATATGAAGAAGATAGAGAATGGGCTGGTAACTCCAATGATAGGGAATACATACTCAGGCTCCTCGATGATAGGGCTTGCGGCTACCCTTGACATTGCAAAGCCGGGAGAGAAGATACTTGTCACGAGCTTCGGATCCGGAGCAGGGAGCGACTCCTTTGCAATCGAGGTTACGGAGAACATCGAGAAGAATAGAGGAAGGTCGGTTAAGGTAAGGGACCTCATAGAGAAGAGGAAGATATACGTGAATTACTCCACTTACCTGAAGAACAGAGGTTCCATAAGAAAGAAATGAGGTTGTTAATTGAGAGATGTTGCTATAATAGGCATAGGTCTTACGAAATTCGGCGAGCGTTGGGACTGCGGGCTTAAGGAGCTCATGGTCGAAGCCGGGATAGCTGCAATAAGGGATGCAAACCTGAACAGCAAGGATATAGAGATGATTTATGGAGGGACGATGGCATCCGGTAGGTTTGTCGGGCAGGAACATACGGCAGCACTCATGGCAGACCAGCTCGGGCTCCATAATATACCTGCAGTGCGCATAGAGAACGCATGCGCTTCTGGAGGAACGGCACTGCGCGAGGGATTCATGGCTGTTGCAAGCGGAATGCACGACATAGTTGCCGTAGGTGGCGTTGAGAAGATGACAGATGTCACTTCTGGCGAAGCTGCTACAGCGCTCGGAGGAGCCGGAGACCAGGAATGGGAGTTATTCCAGGGGATAACTTTCCCGGGGCTTTATGCGCTTATTGCAAAGAGGCATATGCATGATTATGGCACTACAGAAGAACAGCTTGCAGCTGTGGCTGTAAAGAATCATCACAATGCGACAATGAACAAGTATGCGCAGTTCAACAAGGAGATAAGCGTGGAGGAGGTGATGAAGTCAAAGGTGGTGGCCGACCCGCTTAAGCTTCTTGACTGCTCGCCGATCTCAGATGGTGCTGCAGTAGTCATACTGGCTCCGCTTGAGACTGCAAAGAAGTATAACGATACTCCGATAAAGGTAAGCGCCAGCGCGCAGGCAAGCGATACGCTCAGGCTTGCTGACAGGGATAGCCTTGTAGAGCTCAAGGCGACAAAGATTGCCGCGGAGAAGGCTTTTGCCATGGCAAAGACAAGCCCGTCTGCCATAGGGGCAGCGGAAGTCCACGACTGCTTCACCATAGCCGAGATACTTGCAATGGAAGACTTGGGCTTTTACAAGAAAGGCACGGCAGCAAAAGCTGTGGAAGATGGCGAGACGGCGATAGGAGGGAAGATAGCGATAAACACAAGTGGTGGATTGAAAGGATGCGGGCATCCGGTAGGCGCAACTGGTGTGAAGCAGGCGGTAGAGATAGTTACACAGCTCAGGGGAGAAGCCGGAGGCAGGCAGGTAGAAGGAATCGAGAAAGGGCTGGCGCACAATGTGGGAGGAAGCGGGGCCACTGCGGTAGTGCACATATTTGAGAGATATAATTGATGGTTTTATGGAAAGATCCTCAGCAAATCTATGGAGAAAGATAAACTCAAGGTACAACCTTGTAGGCTGCAAGTGCCAGAATTGCGGCATGCTCTACTTTCCTTCGAGAGTCGTATGCAGGAAGTGCGGAAGGGACTCCAAGATAACAGAAGCCAAATTCAGCGGCAATGGAGTCATAAGCTCTTACACTAATATACGCGTGCCTCCTGACTCTTTTAAGGACGAGGCGCCTTATACGATAGCAATAGTAAAGCTCGATGAGGGCCCCTCAGTGGAGGGCCACGTGGTGGAGAGTGGAGGAGAGGTAAAGATAGGTAGCAGGGTGAGGGCAGTATTCAGGAAAATGTACGTCGAAGGAGACGAGGGCCTGATATACTACCATTACAAATTTGAGCTTGCCTGAAGCGTGGTTTCTTGAAGGAGACAGATAGCACGCTGAGGAAGTATATAAGGAGCATACCGGATTATCCTAAGAAGGGTATCGTATTCAGGGACATAACCCCGCTGCTCAAAGACCCAATAGCATTCGGTTCAGCAATAGATGCAATCTGCGATACAGTAAGCGGAATCGATTTCGATTATGTGGTTGGGATAGAGGCAAGGGGTTTCCTCATCGGATCTATAGTTGCTTATAAGATGCATAAAGGGTTCGTGCCGTTGAGGAAGCGAGGCAAACTGCCATTCGAGAAGGTTACCGTGGAGTATCAGCTTGAGTACGGGATGGAGGCTGTAGAGATGCATAAGGATGCAATAGAGAAAGGTAGCCGTGTCCTTGTGGTTGATGATCTGCTTGCCACTGGAG
>JAKBQS010000050.1 GCA_021835105.1 Microcaldota archaeon | reverse complement strand
CAAGCTCAAGGAATGGGGCATGGCCGGCGGTCGTCTCGGAACAACTTTGGGATGGTTCCTCCTAGGTGCAGACATATACACCGCATACACATTCATAGCCGTCCCATCATCACTATTCGCCAAAGGCGCGATATACTTCTTTGCTGCTCCTTATGTGATAATAACATACGCGTTCGCCATGTGGGCGATGCCTAAATTCTGGAAGATAGCCAACAAGCATGGCTACTTGACCATGGCCGATTTTGTCAGGGAGATATTCAACAGCAGGCTCCTTGCAATATCAATAGCCCTCGTAGGGATAGTCGCGGAGCTGCCTTACATAGCGCTGCAGATAGTCGGCATGCAGGCTGTCCTGATAGCCCTGCTATCCGGAGTCGGCGCCACGCAGACGGTAATAGAGCTCTCGCTCATAATATCATTCATAATACTTGCGGCATTCACCTGGACAAGCGGGCTCAGGGGCGCAACACTCGGTGCTCTCTTAAAGGATGCGCTTATACTCGTGAGCGTTGTCGCTGTAGTGGTCGCGGTAGCGACGCTTGGCGGCTTCCATGCTGCACTGATAAACGCATCGGCAACATCCATACACTACTTCCAGCTCCCGTCAAGCCTGTATAATGCGTACTGGAGCCTCTTCGTATTCAGCGCACTGGCCCTTTACCTCTATCCTCATGTCGTAAACGGATCCCTCGCGCAGAAGAATCCTGCTACTGTAAGGAAGACCGCATCCCTGCTGCCTCTTTACAGCATAGGGCTTGGGCTTCTGGCAATGTTCGGGTTCATGATATACGGAGTTCCAGCAGCATTGAGCTATGTGCATTCCTTCCCGGCATCAGTCCAGGGCACGCAGGTAGTGCCAGGGCTTATACTGACGCTTCTCCCTCCATGGCTCTCAGGTGCAGCTCTTCTTGGTATATTCATAGGCGGTCTCGTCCCAGCAGCAATAATGGCTATAGCAGCAGCAAACCTCTTCACAAGGAACATCGCAAAGGAGATCAAGCCCAAGATGACTCCAAAGGAGGAGACGCGGGTAGCGCAGATATTCGCTGTCGTGTTTAAATTCCTGGCGCTTGGGTTCGTATTCCTTATACCTGCAACATACGCAATACAGCTGCAGCTCTTCGGCGGGATACTTATATTGCAGGTCCTTCCTGCCTTCGTATTCGGCATGATTACAAAGAACCTCAACAGGAGAGCGCTCTTCCTAGGGCTCCTCGGAGGCGTGATAAGCGGAGTGTACATAATGGAAGCCGCAAACAATTATGCGCAATGGACCACGACACTTGTCGGAACGGGAATAGGCCCTGTCTTCATAGGCATGATTGCCCTGATAATAAACATAGCCATAGTCCTTGTCGGCACCTGGGTAGCCAACTATATGAAGGTAACCAACCAGCTGCCAAGCTCCTACGTTGCAGAATGAAGGAAAGTCCACGGACGTTGCTCCTGCAGCACTTTGATATACACATAATCTTTTCATGACTTGCAGCTAACAAAATAAGCAGTAATTCATACTTCATCCATCTGTGGAAATTTTCGGCTGGTTTATCCTGCGATATACTACGTGCTCGAATTCGGTATATTCTACCCTCTTCTCCACCCTCCATTCCTTATCGCTGAACTTGGGGAAGAACAGGTCGCCTTCATAGTCTTTCTTTATGTAAGATATGTACATTCTGTCCGCCCGTTTTATGGCTTCAGCATAGACGCTTGCTCCTCCTATTATGTATATTTCATCCCCCATCCCAATGGCTGCATCTATTGCACTATCCAGATCCTTGCATATCCGCGCGCCGTCCACTCTCTCTAGCGTCTTCGATAGGACTATACAGTGCCTTCCCATCTCCGCATCGGAGAGGCCCTGAAAGGTGCGCCTCCCCACTATCACAGTGCCGTCCTTGGTTATGCTCCTATAGAGTGCAGTCTCCTCGGGTATATGCCACGGGAGTCTCCCATCTCTCGCAATAACCCTATTAGTTGTCATAGCAGCGACAATCGAGATCACAAAATCCCCCAGATACAGGATGCGGTACTTGAGCACATATCGCAGAGCCTAAAAGATGATTGTGAGATGCAAGAATGATATTTATAGCTATCTAATATGGCGTACGATTATGCCATTATCATAAGGTATTAAAGAACGAGAAGAGGCAAACTAATGATTATCCGGAGTGATGATATGGCAACTATGGTAAAACAGGTCCCGAAACTTAAGGATTGCAACAATACGAACCTCCTTTCTGACCCGAATGCGCTTGTCGTTATGCAAAAGTCCACTCCTGCATCAGCCTTTAAGGGAACATATGAACCACCAGACAAGTCTGCCGGATTGCACTCAAGGAGGGATGTGGAGGTGCTTGCACGTCAGATGAATCAGGCATTCACAGTAAACGTATCCTGGAGTAATGAGCCCCTGGTGGGAAAGCCTGGCGACTGGCTTGTGCAATATGGAAAAGGGGATTTTGGCATAGTTGACAGGCAGGTCTTCAAGGAGACATATAGAATACTCAATCTTGATGTATCGATATCGACATTTACAGATAAGCAGGGAATAAGCGGCAACGCAAAGGTTCTGAACGGGCTTTCTCGTGTATATAAGGATGCGTATGAGAATTCTCCATACTGGCCCATCTATGGCACAGGTCCGGGTCAAGAAAGGATACCATATAACTGGGGAAGGCAGCTGGCACTTGATATACTATCAGATCCCAAGGGAGGAGCGGTATTTGTGACCCGGGATAAGTCGGGCAACGTGCTCGGCAGCCTTATGGCCGTAAGTTTCGCAAGCGTTATGGACGGCCACAGTCCGGAAGTGCAGCCTGCCATAGATAATCTAAAGGCAAAGTTCGGCGAAGATACATTAAGGAGGATGTGGTACGTTGTAGACCTCACCGTAAAGCCTGACACTGAAAAGGTCAAGCATTCAAATGGCGCTATCGAATTAGGCGTACAGCATTTGGGTGTAGGGACTCAGCTATTCAAGCAGTTCGAAGACTTCATTAAGAGCAAGGGCGCAGCAGGATTTCTTGATTGGACAAGCACAGAGAATATACCGATGAGAGAAGGAATGTACAAGAGGATGGGAATAGCCGAGCTGCCTGGCGGTTATCCCGGTATAGAAGCAAACGTTGAGAGAGCCAACAAGGCAAAGGATCCGAAGTGGTACGAAGAAGGCGAGACAAACGCACGCTATGCGTACAAGTTGTACACGCAGACTGATACTGTGGCTAGCGTTAGCGGGTTGCTGCGTGCCTAATGCTCTGTGCTCCATGGCAGAACGAGGTTTGGAAGGCATTCATGCCTGCTATCAGCAGCTATCGGCAGCTGAATTAAACGAAAAAAAGCTGACATCCTAAACTGGCTTAAGCATCCTAATCCTGAATCTTGGAATGTGGCGCGGGGAAATATTACTCACCCGCATATTTATAAGTTAAGTATCATAACTGGATTATAAAAAGCAAGGCCGGAAAAATGGGATACTTCATAGGGACAATGATATTCTCAGTTATAATGGGATTCTCCATATACCTGTCATTGCCGATCGTACTAAGAAAAAAGACAAGCGCGCGGTCTACAAGGCTTCTGAACGCCGTCGCTATAGGGATACTCCTGTTTCTTCTGGCAGATGTATTCTCTGATGTCTCGCAGAGCCTCTATTCATCGGCTTCGCTATATGGCTACGCCGCCAACCCGCATCTCAGCGTACTCTTTGCCGTTGCACTGATCATAGGATTCTTCATGCTGTACTACTTTGAAAACAGCTCCAGGGAAGGCCTCTCAAAGGAGAAGATGTCCCTGATGATAGCCATCGGCATAGGGTTGCAGAACCTGACTGAGGGTCTGGTATTCGGCTCAATCTCAGCAGCGTCGGGGCTGTTTTCTGGAGTAGCACTTGTAGTTCTTGTAGGATTCGCCCTGCAGGACATGACAGAGGGATTTCCCATAGCCGCACCTTTCATAAACCACGGAGACAAGAAGCTCAGCGTAATGATGGTTCTCTTCCTGGTAGGAAGCCTTCCCACGGTCATCGGAGCTGCCGCAGGATTTTACTACAGTTCACTCTACTTCAACATCTTCTTTGACGGATTGGCTATAGGTGCAATCCTTTATGTGGTGCTTCCTATGATAAGGCACCAGTTCAGGGACATGGGCCATCCAGAGAGAAGGCTTACCTACGCAGGAATATTCATAGGATTTATCATAGGATTCCTTGTGAATCTTATATAAGCCAACAGGGAAGACCGCTTTGCTTACCATATTACATAAGTACGGCAATGCCATTCTTTGTAGATTCAGGATCTCCTTACCTCTCTTGTAAGGTTATCTAGTTTTGCATATGGATTTAGAGCCTTTAGAATTACGCCCATATCTAACTGTCTTAGGTTATCCATAGCTCTCTGATTAAGACCTGCCTTCTTAAACTCATATGCAGCTTTAGCAGCATATGCTGTGCTAGCTTCACGCATTTTCTGTACATCTACATATCCGGTAAGTGGAGTGGGCAGCTCTTTCATAAAAGAGAACCTATTCGCATATTCCGAAAGCACTTTAGCTATGCCTTCATACGCTTCTCCCTTCTTTACCGGATCATTAATCGTACTTGCACGCTTCGCCGTCTCCCTCAAACTCTTTACGCTTTCATTTATACTACGAATGCTGTTAGCTCTTTGTACATAAGGACCCATTGCCGGCATTTTACCACAATACACACACATTTAATTACCTATATAAGTTTTACCAATTATTCCAACTTATTTGTTTGATTTTAGAATTTAGCAATTCGATGGTTTCTACTATCTTTTCTTTAGGGTATGCTTCTACTTGAAACCATAATCTCTGTAGAACGTTTTGTTGCATTATTTGCGAAGAAACCGCTGAACACTATCACGTTGTTTTGTCTTACTTTTCCCAAACTTTACTATAGTTTTTGACCTACAGTAGATACAGATATCTGTCACTGGATTGCCAAAATCCATATAAGAAATTTGCTTTATTTATCAGCCTCATTTAGGGACAAAGCCTATGGATTAACTACTACCATTTTATATATCAGAATTGACAAATTATAGTAATATGGCATTTAAATCAAGCCATAAAAGAATACAGACAAGTATGGCTACTGAGAGAAATGCTTCAGAAGCAAGCAACAAATCTGACATAAGCGCGTCACACAATTCGATTGACGAAGCTATAAAGCCTATTTTCAGGCGCTTATCGAAATATGTTAAGGAAGCCAGTGTTGCGCTTAATACCACAGAGCCAGAGATAATTATAATATCTGCTAAAAATGATTCTTACTCGGCTTCAGCATTCATATGTGAAAAAGAAGGCAAAAAAATGCGTGGCATTGAGATTGGCAAAAATCTAATACTAGAATTTACTCCAGAAGAGTTAAGGGCAATAATTTCTCATGAAGTTTCGCATTTGAAGCATAATGACATGGAACGTAAGGAGTACTTAAATTTTAAATTAGGCAAATTTGATCGAAGCGCACGATACTTAGGAACTACTGGCATAATTAGTGCAGATTTATTTTATTTGTCAAGTAAAGTTAATGCCACTGCAATCGCAATTAATGGATATCTGGAAACCCACTTTTCAAGCATTGCGCATTACTTTACAAATGATATATTAAAGGATATACTTATAGTAGGCGCAATCGGCATCGGACTTAAGGCAATAATGGCATTGGAATCTGGAGTCAGTTTAATCCCTGAATATCTATCAAACGCTCTTAACAGAAGGAGGGAATTGCGAGCAGATAGAGAGGCAGCCCTTGTTGTTGGGCCACGTTCTATGATATCTGCCTTAAATAAATTAGGGAAACTCGAAGAAGAACAAATAAACGAACTACTATCCAAAGAAAAGAAATGGATCAAATTACTAGTAATGGGAATAAGCAAGGCATTGGAAATAATAGAGAGCGCTCATCCATCTTTTCACAAGAGAACCAAACGGCTCGAGAGACTCGCGCGGCAAATAGGGGATCTTAGTTAATAGGCGGGCATGGCGGGATTTGAACCCGCAACCAACAGCTCCGGAAGCTGCCATGCTGTCCAAGTTACACCACATGCCCATCAATAAAAATTCCTA
>JAKBQS010000049.1 GCA_021835105.1 Microcaldota archaeon | reverse complement strand
GCTGCATTGAGACTAGCTTGACGTCATCGCTGAAGAACTTGAACTCCGGCCTCGCCGCAAGTATGAGCGCCTTGTCAAGTGCGACTCCGCTGGTTATATTTGCGCTTACTATCTGCAGGTAATCCGGAAGTATGCCCTCAACGAAGCTCTTTCTCTGGTCGGCCTTGAACTCGAGCACCGAATAAAGCACGAATTCGTATACTGTGGCCATTATTATTCCTGCCAGTGCGGCAATCGCCACATTCATCTTGAGCAGGGAGATGGCAATTATCGGTGTGGCAATGAATATTCCAAGGCCGCCTATTATCGCTATGCCTATGAATTTGCTTACCGTCATCTTCACTCCAGAAAGGTCAAGCTCTTCTGATATGAACCGCGCAACGCTTCTTGAAACCAGTCTGTCAAACGATATCGCCATATGCTTCACACCGAGTAGGAAGGCCTAGAAGAGCCCATCATATTCAGGAATACAATCTGCATTATCAGCATGCCTACAAGCCCAAGTAGTAGAGTAGTCCCATTGACAGGGAATATACTTATGAAAGTAGACAATATTGCGGCAACCGCGATTCCCATGCTGGGGAATATTACACCAAAAAGCATGTAGAACATGGCCAGCGCATTGAGCTTCTGCCCATATCTCCTAAGCTCTATAACCCTCTCCTGGCTGACCTCGCTTACAACTTCCTGAAGCGCGTTTATTACATCTGCCCCTGCCTTTATGCTTGTGCTTGCCTGGAGCATGAGCCTGTTGAAGGTCTTGGATTGGCTATGTATGCTTACATCCTCTATTGCCTGCTCTATGGGCATGCCAAGTTGCACCCTGTCTATTATCTTCTCGAACTCCTTGCTTGCCGCGCCATAACCTACGCTGACAGTCGCCATGGCGTTGAAGAGAGGCATGCCTGAACGCATGCTTACCATCATATCCCTTGCCGCAAAGAGTATATCCGCCTCTATCTCCTTGCCGCGCCCCTTTATCTTCTTTGCAGGGTACATCATAAAATTGTTGAAAAGCATGAAGTAAACTCCGAACGCGAGAGGCAGAACAAGTATTACAAGTTTCGCAAACCCAAGCGCGAATAACACTACGGCAAGGCCTATTCCGACAACCAGGCCTATAATCGCAGCCCTCAATATCATATTCCTTACAAAAGTGTAAGGCGTTATCTCGAGCCCTATCTCCTTGAGCTGCATGGCCAGATCCTTCTTCTTTATGAGCACATTCTTTATGTACTTGCTGTTGCCCGTCCCTTTCTTCTGCGAAGGCCGTTCAGGTGCGCTTCTCTGCGGCGCCTGCGGCTTTACTGGCTCCTGCACTGCACTCTGGGCTGCACTGCCCGTGCTCGCATCGCTGTATATCGGCTTCTGCTTCTTGCCGAAGAAAGCAAAACGCTTTGGTTTTGTGTATCCTACAACTTTCTTCGGTTCATCGGGCATTCAACCAACACTATATCTTTCCACCAAGAAGTTTTATAACTTCATTCATCTTCCTGTTCCTTTCGTCTGCCAGACCCTTCTCAAGATCATCATATCTCTTGTTCTTCTTTACCGAATTCTTCAGCCCCCTCACCTCTGCAGATATTATTGCGATATGCTCATTATCGAAGTTTCCAGCCTGAAGCCCTTCGGCAATCTTGCTCAGGTCAGATATCTGCTCGTTAAGCGGCAGCGTCTTAAGTATAAGCTGGCTCTCGTCTATGTGTGGTTCGCGCTCCTTGAGTTTTGCCAGGCCTCCGCCAATTGCCCCCTCCCCTGCCGATATGAACGCTTTCTCGCGCCCTAAAAACGAATGCTTTCCATTACCATGTTCAGCAGCCCTCCTGCTTGCCTGCTGCATACGTTCACTCGCAGCGGCACCTGCTGACTGCTGTTTAATGTTTTTTCCGTGGGCAATCTCGTCTAAATTATCAATAAGAAATTCTGAGTCTGACTTTCCATACACCTTCGTGTCAATTGTGTGTGAAAATACTCCCTTCAGATCCACCACAATTTCCTTCTCGGAATTCTCGTTGCTCTCAACTTTTTCTATGTCCTTAAGCACATCGTTGTAGTCCATAAAAGCGCCTACAGCTTGTTTATTGCCTCTTCGGAATAGGGGACCCCGCTCTTCACAAGCTCAAGCACCTTATCCCTCTTGTTGTAGTACTGCGCGGCAACGAATCCGGCGGTATTTAGCTCAAAAACCTTGTACTTAACCATCCAGTCAAGCACAGACGCGCGTTCCTTTATCTCATCTATCAATTCGCTTCTTGTATAACCTCCGTAAAGGGCTATGGTCTCGCTGAGCTTTGTCATCTCCGATATCTGCACGAACGAATCGTTCCTCATATTCCATCTGTACAATAGGTTGATATCCCCTGACTTGAGCACTTCGCCGAACTCGAGCACGCGCCTTATACCCTTTCTCCTGTGCCTGAAGAGGGAAACCACCCCTCCGATGGCGCCAAGCATAAGCTTCGGTATGTCTATCGGCGGGTTAACCAGCCTTATTATCGTATCCTGCGCATTATCTGCGTGTATTGTCCCGTACACTGCGTGCCCTGTATGTATTGCCTCGAAGAGGGTGAGTGCATCTGGCTTTGTCCTTACTTCCCCTACAAGTATCACGTCAGGCCTCTGCCTGAGGGCGTTAATCATCAGGTCATAAAGCGTTATCTGCCCCTTCCCCTCCGGATTCGGCTGCCTTGTAAGCATGGGAACCCAGTGCAGGAATGAAGGAAGCGAGAGCTCCCTCGTCTCCTCTACCGATATGATCCTATGGTTGGGCGGCATGAACATGCTTATCGAGTTCAGGAAACTGGTCTTGCCGCTTGCCGTACCTCCTGACAGGATAAGGCTTATCTCGTTCTGCACGCATATCCATATCAATGCTGCCATCTCTTTCGAGATGCTCCCTCCGTCTATAAGCCTTGTCATAGTCCACGGGTTCTTGGAGAATTTCCTTATTGTTATGGTGTTCCCATTCTGCGAGACTGGGAAAAGCGTGGCGTTTACCCTGGATCCATCGGAGAGCTCCGCATCCATAAGCGGGGACAGATTGGTTATCTGCCTTCCTACTTTCCTCCCTATCTGCTCTGCTGCATTGTAGATGGTGGTCTCATCTCTCAGTGTTATGTTGGTCTTGCACCATCCATATGTCTTGTGGTAGACCCAGATGGGTTCCTTCGAGCTATTTATTACAACTTCCTCAAGATTATCATCCGAGAGGGGTATCTCTATATCCCCTAGGCCAAGCATCATGTTTATTATATAAGAGGTAAGCATTACCTTCTTCTCAGGCGTAGTCTGCGGAAGGTACTTGTCTATAACCAGCGAGGAAGCCCGTATATATTTCTGGTTCATCTCCTTGTTGTACTCCCTGTCTGATATCCTGTTCGGGTCTATCGGAACAAGGTTGAGCATCTCCTGCCTGAAGGACATAAGGAGCACCCGGGTCGCCTCGCCAAGCCCTGCAACGCTGATCCTGTATTCAGGGACAAATGAGCCTACATCCGCAACAACGACGCTTACGCTTAAGCCGTTTGCGTTCAATTCATAAGTAGCGAATACGTTCTCCTTCTTTATCTGGTCAGGGAGTGGGTCTTTCGCTATGCCTATTATATCTCCAATCTTCCCCGCATCCTGCGAGACTGTAAGCTTGCCATTATCCTGCTGCGGTTTTGCGGTATCGTTAACCACTTTTTTCTCATCCATCAGAATCAATACCTGCTAATCCTCTTTCTTGCTCTCTTTCCCGGATCCGACATCCTTCATATTCTCTTCGGCTTTTGAGACTCTGCCGTTCAGATCCTTAAGCTTTGTCTCAGTTGATCTTGACTTCTGTGTAATCTTATTGAGCTCCTCGTCTTTCTTTTTCGATGAGGTGAGCTTTGCAAGTGAAGCTATCTGCCTGTTTATTGCATCTATCTCCAGCCTTATCTCGTCTCTGCTCTTCTGCATGCCCTTAAGTTCCTGTTCTATCTCATTTACCTTGGAATCAAGCTCTATTATGGTATTCCAATCCCCCTTTATGCTATCCAGTTTCTGGCTAAGATCCTTTATCTCGTTTATCGATGCATCGTATAGTCTGTAAAGCTCATTCCTGGACTTTTCTACATCGTCAATTACACGCGTCTTATCCCTTTCCATCTTGCTTTTCACGCCTGAAAGCTCCTTCGCATAGCGTTCAGACTGCGCCTTTCTAGAGTGCAGCTCCTTCTCAGCCGCAGATATCAATGAATCTATCGATTCCTTCTCCTTCTTTATCTCCTCGGATAATCGTATTGCGCGCTTCCTGTATTCATCTGAAACCCTCTCAACCTCTCTCACCATTCCCTTTGAGAGTGAATTATATTCGTCTGCCTTCTTTTTGAGATCTGATAGTATCTCCTCCGCGCCTCCGAAATCGGCTTCGTAAGAAGCTATGCCACTACCCTCCTTGTCTATCCTCTCCAGCCCCTGCCTGAGATCCTCTGAGAGATTGTCTATCTCGCGCTTCTTCGCAACAGCGTTCTTATAAGCATTATTCATCTCGTTTCCTATGGTATTTATCTTCTTTATTGTACCCATCACGTCCTTGTATTTTGTACTGAAGAGCTTGTTTATCTCGTCGTTCAGCCCCTGCAGGCTATTGATCCTGGAGGTTATCTGGTTAAGAAGCGCCTGCTGGCTATTTACCTCTGATTGTATATCTTCCTTCTCCGCCTGTATTATCTTTGAGACATTCTCCCCAGATTCGGATGTAGTGGCCTCTACAGGTGATACAAACATCCTGCCTGCTTTGTATACTACTTTTATCATCCCTGCCTTCTCAAGTATTGACGCCCAGTCGTTAAGCGTGCTCTCGCCTACGACAAGCGCCTTTGACAAATCGGCGATGCTAGTCTCGCCATGCGTCTTAAGGTAAGATACAAGCTCGTCTATCTGTGTAGTAACCTCTTGTTTAGCCATCAAATATGCCCTTATAAACTAATGCTATTAAGCTTTAAATAGTATTGCCCAATATTCTAGAAAAATAAACACTACCTAACTATCTTGCTCTTGCCCATGTAATCAACAAGCGCATCAGGTATCTCTATGCTCCCATCGCTTTCGCTGTAATAATTCTCCACTATTGCGACTATGGTCCTCGATACTGCAAGCGCTGTGGAGTTTAGTGTATGGGCATACTTCCTCTCGCCGCCTTCATCATATCTTATATTTAGCCTTAAGGCCTGCCAGTCTGTGCAGTTAGAGCATGAGACCATCTCCCTGTACCTATCCTGCGCGGGCATATACGCCTCAAGGTCCTGCTTCCTAGCGGCAACGGACCCTATATCCCCTGTGCATATCTCTATTATCCTGTACGGCAATCCCAGCTCTGTGAAGATCATCTCTGAGTTTCCCATCAGTTCCCCGAATAATTTAGGAGAATCCTCCACTCTGGAGAAGGCAAACTGTTCCACCTTGTAAAACTGGTGAACCCTGAATATGCCCTTGGAATCCTTCCCATGCGCACCTGCTTCTCTCCTGAAGCACGGGCTTATCCCTACGTATTTTCCTGGAAGCTCTTTCGCGGAAAAAACCTTGCCGGAATGCATTGCTGCTATTGCATGCTCCGATGTCGATATAAGGAAAAGCTCATCTTCCAGCTTTTCCAGCCCTTCCCTTGCATCAGACTCAAATGGGTCAACTACCTTGTACAACGCCTCCTCGAAATCACCAAGTGCGGTAACTCCTTTGTAATACTCTTTCCTAAGCATAAGCGGCGGAGAGATAAGCGTATATCCTGATTTCGTTATTCTGTCTATTGCGAACCTTATCAGCGCCTGCTCAAGCAGCGCGCCATCCCCCTTAAGGTAGTAAAACCGCGCCCCGGAAACCTCAGCCGCCTTCTCAAGCTCGAGAAGCCCAAGGTTTTTCAGTATCTCCTCATGCCCAGGAATGCTGCGTTTCTTCGCCTCGCCTACCTTTTTCAGCTCTACATTGCTGCTCTCATCCGCACCATACGGCACCGCCTTGTCAAGTATATTTGGCATGTTAAGGAGAAGGGAATTTATCTCGCTATCGTACTTCTCAAGCCTGCCCTCAAGCTCTATGATCCTAGATTTGACTTCCAAGAGCCTTTTGGAGAGAGTTCCATCCGCCTCCCCACCGCTTTTTTTGGCTTCAGAGAGCTTCCTGCTTCCCGCATTCCTCTCCGTGCGCAATTCCTGCAGCTCCTGGCGCATGCCTGCAGACTCACTATCCAGGGCAAGCAGCTTATCGAGAGGGTAATCGCTCTT
>JAKBQS010000048.1 GCA_021835105.1 Microcaldota archaeon | reverse complement strand
TCGCAATCAGGCGCTTCAGCAGCGGCTTGAGGTGCAGCCTAAGCACCACCACATACACCTCAGCATCGCAGGAGCCCTCTATCCTGATATCTGACAAGAGATGGCTGTCAAGCACCACGGTTCCGGATGTTGCGTTGACTGCCTCAAGAAGCTTCTTCCTCAGTTTTTTTAAGTCTACAATCCTTGTGCCGATATCATCCGTTCCAGTATAAAGCTTATTGGACAATATTAGTTCATTCACATTTAGAAGTGTTCCTCCAAGCCTGTCTGTGAGTTTCCTTGCCAATGTGGTCTTGCCTGTTCCAGGAGTGCCTGTTACTACTACAACAACGCGTTTCTTATGGAGCAACTAAGCGCCCGTCTTTAGGGAGTCAAGAAGGCTTGTTATACTGTCCTTTGCGTTTTCGAAGATTATTACCCTGCTTACAGGAGGGTCTATTACAAGCTGGTAGCCGCGTGTAGTTCCAGAAAAGTACCAAGCCCCAAGCATATAATTCTTGTACTGTGTGGATACGTTGGCAACATAATTCGAGATGCCGAGCAGCTTGGAGACAAGTCCGTCTATGCTGTTGTCAGCTCCGCTTATTGTTATAACCTCCTGCTTGTCCACATCGAAGTCAAGCCCTACAGGCTCAATATAAGGAACATTGACAAAGGATGCCTTGTCTTTTACCGTGCTGTCTATCGCCTGGTACTCCTTGTCCACCCTGCCCAGCTCTGCAGAGACACGCTGCTTCTCCTCCGGGATTGAGTCAACCATCGCCCCAAAATAAGAGATGACAAGCTGCTTCATTGCGGCTATGTTGGCTTCAAATTTAGCATCTTTCGAGTATTTCTCCGGGTTCGAGAGCATATCCTTTATGCTTATGTTAAGTTTCTTGGAAGAGGCTTCATCAAGCTCGTCCATAAACTGATCAAGGCTCTCATCCCATGGATTGTCATCAGCCATAAAACCACATGCGATATCTATATAACAAATAAGCTTAATAATAATTACATATGGCATATGACGAGAAAGATCTTGATTTTGCATACAAATACCCATTCTCAAATGAGGCAAGGGATATAGCCGCATCTCTGGGCAAGGAGATAAAGAAAGAATATCTGGATGCAGGCGCGCTGCGGTTCAGGAGCATACTTAACAAGACAGCAGAGAAGTACTCCAGGCTGGTCCCTCACAGCCTCAAGGAACTATACGTGATAAGCTACCCATACGCACGGATACTGGCAAGCGCTATGGGGGATCCACTTGCCATAAAGTCTTATACAGAGGGCGAGGCGCGCAGGTGCTACAACATACTCAAGGAAGAGGCCAGCGACGAAGATGTAGGGAAGCTTGCAAAGGAGCTCAGTCTGAGGATAAGGAAAGAGGGGGATGCATACACAATAGGCTTTGCGGATTATACTGCAGTGCCCTTTAGGCCTAAGGGGATGGAGCTTGTAAACCAGAGGCTGAGCATGGGGATGGTATTCATGGACAACGATGAGATGCTCAGGCTCATCTATGCAAGGATGCTGCAGGAAATAAGCAAAGGACTCCCGATAAGGAAAGGCGAGATTCCTGCAGAGATAATGGCATTTGCAAAAGGGATAAAGCTGGAGATGCCCCATAACAAAGACTCTCCAAGAAAAACAGACTCGAGATACTCATGGGTAGAGAAGCTCCTGAAAACCCCTATAGCCGATGTCAGGCACAGGACGGTAAATCTTATCCTCGCTCCTTATTTCGTGAACGTAAAAGGTGCGAGTGTAGATGAAGCAACGGCAAAGATAACCGAATACATAAACATGTGTAAGGAGCTTAACCCCAATACAAATATTAACCAGAGCTACATAAAGTATCAATGCTCATACGCCAAAAACAAAGGGCTGCGCCCACTCTCCCTCAAGAGGGCCAGGGAGCTCTTTGGCGATGCCATAAGTTGGTAATCTATGTCTGAAATAACCTCCCTCTGCCATATATGCGGATCTCTGGCTAAAGAGAGCTGCAGGATGTGTGGAAGGCCAGCGTGCCACAGGCACATCCACAGCAAAGGGATATGCGACAGCTGCATTGCAGGAAGAAAGCAGGGAAAAGCAACCTTCAAATCCTGATTAATCGCTGCAAAATCAAAATATCCTAAGCCATGCGTTATTCTTACCTTGATAAATACTCTCGTGCCTTAAGCGCAGCCTTGACTCCGCTTCCGCTGGCAGTAGCCGCCTGCCTGTAAAAATGATCTGCTACGTCACCAGCTACAAATACCCCATCAATATCGGTGACCACCTCGTCAGAGGCGCTTATGTATCCTTTTTCGTCAAGTTTTACCTTGCCCTTGAATATATCCGTATTTGGAGTATACCCTATGGCTACAAATACTCCATCGGCTCTTATCTCGTATGTCTTGCCTTCAGCAACATTCCTTATCCTCGCCCCAGTCACTTTCTCCTCTCCGATTATCTCCTCGACTTCTGAATTCCAGAGCACCTTTATCTTATTGTTTGAGAAAGTCTTATTCTGCATGGCCTTTGAGGCCCTAAACGCATCTCTCCTATGGACTATTGTCACGCTATTTGCAAATTTAGTAAGGAAATTCGCATCCTCTAGTGCAGTATCCCCTCCTCCAACAACCAGCACATCTTTTCCCTTAAAGAAAGGGCCGTCGCATGTGGCGCAGCTGGAGACACCCCTTCCCCTTAGCTTCTTCTCCGATTCGATTCCAAGCCATTTTGCGTTTGCTCCTGTCGCAATTATGACGCACTCAGCATAATATTTCTCCTCGCCAACAGCAACCATGAAAGGCTTCTTCGTGAAATCTACTTCGGTTGCGTTCCCATCAACAAACCGCGTTCCGAATCTCTCTGCCTGCTTTCTCATCAGGGTTATCAGTTCAGTCCCATCAACGCCTTCAGGGAATCCGGGGAAATTCTCTACCACAGTCGTAAGAAGCAGTTGCCCTCCTGCCTCAAATCCGCTTATGACCAATGGTTTATAGTCCTCCCTAGCCGTGTATATTGCGGCAGACAATCCTGCAGGCCCAGATCCAAGTATTATTACTTTCTCAACCACTATACCATCCTCCAAACTTATTTCTGCAAAGTATTTTAAAATAAGTTTCAAATTATATAAAGGCGACCTAATGGTCATATGTAGTTCCGGTTACAGGATAGCCTTGGATGGAAAGGCCAAAGATTCAAACGTAAACTTCGTGTCCCATGCGCATTCCGACCACATCTCAGGTATAAAAAACGGGACGGCGACTTTTGCAAGCGAGGAGACGCGGGATCTGCTGCTTGCAAGATACGGGATAACAGTAAAGGAGGAGCAGATGCCAAAAAGCATACGCCTGCTTAATGCGGGCCATATCCTCGGATCAAAGCAACTTTACGCAGAGACTGAAGACTCTGGAACGATAATATACAGCGGCGACTATCAGGTAAGGGATTCGCTTCTAAGCGGCAGGCTTGAGATAAAGAATGCAGAAACCCTGATTATAGACTCCACATACCCCTACCCTGATGTATCCTTTGACCCCTGCGAAGAAGTGCTATCAAACATACAGCATCTTGTAAAAACAAAGGGTCAGAACCGAAGTATAGTCTTCGGGGCAGGGTGCATAGGCAAGGCGCAGGAGCTTACAAAGGCGCTCAACGAGATCGGGATACAGCCAATAGTCGACAAGCGCATAAGCGATATCAATGGCGTTTACGAAAGATATGGTTTTAGGATGGATTACTTCTGTATCAAGGATGAACTGCCAAGCGGATGCAATGTGTTCTTATCAGAGCCGAAGAACGTTAAGAATATTGCTGCTGCGCTTTCCTCAAACACTGGCGCAAGCCCTATAACCGCAGTAGTAACCGGCCTCGCAAATCTATACAACTTCGGATACGATTTTCAGTTTGCCCTAAGCGACCACGCAGATTTCAACTCAGCAATAGAATATATAGACGGATGCTCTCCCAAGATAATATACACTGTAGGAAAGGAGGCTGTAGCCTTCGCGCACAACCTCCGCACCTACGGATACAAAGCATATCCTGCCCATAATGCAAATAGGGTCGAGCGCAGCTCATTTGGCTTCTCATTTGCCTCCGCTGAGAATAGAGGTAAGGTTTAAGCCGACCAGTCTCCCAGTCATGGTCCCGAATATTATGCCATTATTGACCGCGACAGGCTCGCTGGACAGATGTGGCATTCCTGTGTCAATTGCTTTGACAAGTGTCCCATTATTCATGTTTATGATGTAAAGCACTCCTGGATCGCTCACTATCGCAAGATACCTGCCATCTACAACATTTGGGCTTGCTTCGCACGGTCCCGTGTCGAATATCCACTTAACCTGTCCCGTGGTAGTATTGAAGGCAAAAAGTTCTCCAAAGAAATTGGAATTCGCAAAAGCCGTGCCATTCCAGACTGTAATGGGCGACATCGTATTTTCCGTAAAGTTGGATCTGTAGAGATAAGATAGACTGCTGTTTGCATCTACAACTGACGTGTTCTCCTCCGCAGCTATCTCATTCAGCCTCCATATTTCCTCTCCTGTAGTTGCATTTATACCTATGATTGTCTGGTTTGTATAATTGCTAGCCCTAAGATAGCCTGTGATAACCGTCCCTTTCCAGAAGGATGGCGATACATCATTTATACCTCCGCCTGCAATAGAGAAGTTATCCTCCCAGGCAAAGCTCTCGTTAAGCATATTTACTGAATAAAACCAGTAATCCGGTCTGTAAGGGCCATAGCTTGAGTCTCCAGCGCCAAAAAAAGCGGAGTGGCCTACCAAGAGTGGAGAAGAGAGGGTGTCCGGTATGCCTATGGAAAGCGTCTTCAGCACATTTCCGGTAGTATAGTTTATGAAGTATATCGTGCTTGTTGCAGGTGCAATCATTATTCCATTATAAACTGCAGGAGTTGTCATAACCGGGCCTATTGTGGTAATATTCCAGAGGACCTTGCCATCTGTCGCGTTCAGCGCAAAAATCCCGTCATTCATATTAAGGTTCTGGGGCTTTACTTCTGCGTTATTGCCCATGCCTACAACTATCTCATTGGAAATTACGATTGGCTGGGTCATCATCTGATCCGGGAATGTGTCAGACCATTCTACAGATCCGTTGAATGCAGAGATCCTTTCTACAGTGCCATTTATAATATTGTATCTGCCTTCCTGTAGAATGGTAAGGTTGCCCATCGTGGAAACAAGGAAGCTGCCATTGTATATAGTTGGAGTAGAGATATCTGCACCGTTGAGCATTATTGAGAAATTGGATACGTTTCCATCAAGCGAATATGTATGATATATATTCTGATCATACTGCAAGACAGAGTCATTATAAAACGATCCAGAGTAGAGAAACTCTGCCTTCTGGCCGCTTGGTGGTGCGATTCCCAGTCCATAGAAGGCCAATCCTGCAGCAAGGATCACTATTATCAGGACGAGGTAGAACAACGATGCATTAAAATATCTGCTTCCATGCCTTTTTCCAGTCTTGTGCACCATAGTACCGTATAGACTTAAAAGTCAACTATTTTATATATTGCAGTTAAAGGTAAACTCATGGCAGAGAAAGCAGCCAAAGCGACAGGCAATCGTCACAAGGCGTACAATGCGCATCAATACCACTATGCAAAAACTACTTCGGCAAAGGGGCTGCGCGGCAAGCGGAACAAGAAGTCGCAGACTGCCATAGAATTCCTCTCCACATACACGTGGGCTTTCATACTGATTGCAATCGTAATCGCAATAGTGGTGGCGCTATCCCTAACGCGATCCCCCACCACTTACTCGCTTACTCACTGCTTCATACAGCCTGAACTTCCGTGCGAGGGATTCATAATAATGAGCAATGGAACTGGATCAAGAGCGGTGCTCGCATTCCTGAACAACCTCGGATCCAACATAACGCTTCCGGCAAACGCCTTCGAAGTACAGGAACCGCTCTCATCAACCGTATTCCATGGGCAGTGCCTTCCTGCAAAAGGCCCTGAAGGATCACTGATAATCTGCAACGCAACAATGGACGGATACGCGCCATCCGTAGGCACGCAGCTCAGCCCCACGTTCTCCGTATCTTACAGCTCCTGTGCAAATGGGTGCAACAGTGCACAGCTTAACTCTTCAGGAACCTCAACCCTATTCGTATCTCCATCAGAGAACCTGACAGACAGGGTGACTCTATTGACATCTACCGGCACAGGGTTCGTTGTGCTTGGAGGAACATCATATCCGAGCAATACCGTTGTCGCGATCATAAAAGGGCTT